>CANHHX010000001.1 GCA_947461125.1 Bacteroidota bacterium
GCACAAAAAAAGACGCTGATTAATGTTGACGGGCTGGAGTGGTTACGCCCTAAATGGAAGGGACTAGGCGCTGCCTATTTTAAATTTGCAGCAAAGCTTGCTACCCTATTTTACAATACCATTATTACCGACGCTGAGGCCATGCGCCAGGTGTACCTTAACACCTTTAACGCAAATTCTACGGTTATTGCCTACGGCGCTAATATTAGGCATTCCAAAAACCCGGAACTTATTAACCAGTTTGGCCTTACTCCCAACGAGTACTTTTTAATTGTAGGAAGGCTTATCCCTGATAATAATTCCGATTTAATACTCGAGGGCTTTAAAAAGGCCAATTCCAATAAAAAGCTGGTGATTGTTGGCGACGTACCCTATCAAGACGCATACGCGCAAAAAATGAAAGCCCAAGCCAGCGATCAAATACTATTTTTAGGTTATATAACTGATAGTGAGGTACTTGCCGAGCTATACCATCAGTCTTATGCCTACCTCCATGGCCACGAATATGGGGGCACCAACCCTACTATGCTTAAAGCCATGGCTTATGGCTGCGCAATACTCGCTTTAGATACGGTTTTTAATAGAGAAATGCTTGAAAATGGCCAATTTGGTTGGTTTTTTCAAAAAACCTCTGACTCTGTTGCCTTATATTTGCAACAAGCAGAACATAACCCCCAAGCTGTTCAAACATTAAAAGAAAAAGCACGTGACGGGATTACCCAAAAATACAATTGGGACGAAGTAACGAGGGCTTATGTAACCGTTTTTAAAGCATTGATGACTAATGGCAAAAGCCACCCATAAGTATACCCTTTTAAGATATATCATTGACGCTCCTGTTGTTATGGCGTCTTTTTTTATTTCGTTAAGACTACTGCACTTACACGAGGGTCATTTTTACAGTATTGCACTTTTACTTTTTGCCTTACTTGCCGTTATTGTTTGGTATGTGGCCGGATCTTTTTCTAGACTCTACGCCGAGCGCAGGTCCAATAAATTTTCGGAAGAAATTGTTTTTATTCTTTACTCCCTTATTTTATTCGGCATCTTAATTACGTCCAGTGCCTTTTTTTTAAGAGATTACCTAGCATTTAGCGGACTCTTTTTTGTTACTTTTTTAAGCGTACTCTTTGTTACCGAATCGGTGGCCAAATATATTATCAGAAAATTATTGCACGCGGCTATTTTTCAGGGCGATTTTTTTGAAAACGTTTTAATTGTGGGTGTAACACCGAGCGCCATAGAACTCTACGAAACCATTAACCGCTATTACTACTACGGTTACAAATGTTATGGTTTTATAGATAACGAAGCCACCAAACTTAATGGCAGTAAATACCTTGGTACATTAGACGCACTTGAATCTATTTTAAAAGAAGGCAATATAGATGAAGTGATGATTACATTGCCTGCCAATGAGGCCCTTCAAATAAAAAACTGTTTGGCCCTCTGCGATATTTACAAAACCAAGGCGCGCATTGTACCCGATTTACAACAATACGTAGACGCTAGTGTGCAAGTAAATAATATTGGACTACTTCCGGTAATTAATATCAGATCTTTACCACTGGATAAACCTGAAAATAAATTTTTAAAGCGCGGTTTTGATATTGTTTTTTCACTTCTATTTTTTATACTACTGGGCTGGTGGTTAATGCCTATTATTTCATTACTTATCCGGTTAAGCTCCAAAGGACCTGCTATTTTTAAACAAGAAAGATGGGGACTTAACAACGAAAAAATAGTTTGCTATAAATTTAGAACCATGGTGTGCTCCTCTAACGATATAGACGAGGATGGCAACTATAACCAGGCTACTAAAAATGATCCACGCATTACGGCGATTGGCGCTTTTATGCGCAAAACCAATATGGATGAACTGCCACAGTTTTGGAACGTACTCATGGGTGACATGAGTGTGGTTGGGCCCCGCCCGCACCCCACGCCACTTAACATGGCTTCTATGCATACCATCGACAATTACATGCTACGCCATATTGTTACCCCTGGTATTACCGGATGGGCGCAGGTAAATGGTTGCAGGGGCGAAACCAAAGCGCCTGGGTCTATGCAAAAACGCGTTAATTTTGATTTATACTATATACATCGCTGGACATTTTGGCTAGACTGTCAAATTATTTTACAAACCATTATTAATTTAATGAGAGGCGATCAAAATGCTTATTAATAATCATGAAAAATAAACTTCTACTTATAAGTCTAATCATTGCTTGTTGCAGTTTGCAGCTCAGCGCACAAGAGGTATATGAAAATCATAGGTCAGAAATTTATAATTATATTGGCCGTATGGCGCAAAAAGGTCTTTTAGATTTTGAAGATCATATAAGACCCTTAAGCAAAACTTATTTAGCCGCTTGTTTAGATACCATCGCTTTAAAAAGTAATAAACTTAGCGTTACCGAAAAAAAGGAACTTGCTTTTTATCAACAAGAATTTAATGCGGTAACTGACAAAAATATAAACCTTAACCCTACCTTTTTTGCAAAAGATAAAGTAGGCAGATGGCGTAGTTTTTATACCGCCAATAAAAACACCAAATTATTTATTGATCCTGTTATTAGAGGTGCGGTAACGATGGGTGAAAATATCAATTACCAAACAAGAAGCACGGGTTTACATTTTTGGGGAACGGCTGGCAAACGTGTTGGCTTCCAGTTTTTCTTTAACGACGTGAATGAACAAGGCAGGGGCTTTGATACCAGCAGACAAGGCGTTCCGGGCACTGGTATGATCAGAAAAGATACCTCAGTATTTAAAAGTCAAAACTTTTCGGAATTTAGAGGAAGCATTAATTACGCCTTTAAAAATGGTAGCATTGCTTTTGGACAAGATCATATGCTATATGGCTATGGCGAAAACGGCCGTGTAGTATTGTCTGATAAAGCACCCAACTTTCCATTTATCCGTTTTGATTATAGCCCATTTAGTTGGCTACGTTTTAA
Source organism: Bacteroidota bacterium (assembly GCA_947461125.1). Lineage (GTDB taxonomy): Bacteria > Bacteroidota > Bacteroidia > Chitinophagales > Chitinophagaceae > Sediminibacterium. The sequence goes on from CANHHX010000001.1 coordinate 2,964, forward strand.
CAACACACACGCTTGGTTAAATTCAAAAATTGTGGATAGTGCCAGAACCTATGGTACAGACAACAGCGTATTTGGTGGCGAGCGTCAAGTATTTATTCCTAAGTTTTTTTCGACGCATAGTATTTTAATAAAAGCCATGAAGGGGCTTGATGTAAGTTTTGGAGAATCGGTGGTATATAGCGACCGCCTTGATGTGGGCTATTTAATTCCTGTGATGTTTTATAAAGTGTATGATAATATTGTTAACAATTCTCATATACAGGCAGGCTCTAACGCACAAATTTTTTTAAACGTTAGCAGCCGAAACCAACTTAAAAACACACACCTTTATTCGAGCGTTTTTATTGACGAAATAAGAATGAGTACCATTTTTGTAAGAGCAAAAAGCAGAAATCAACTTGGTTACACGGTTGGTGGATCGGTGACCGATATTGGTATACCGTATTTAACTTTTAATGCCGAGTACACTAGAATTAACCCGTTTGTATACAAGAATATTATTCCGGCACAATCCTATACCAGCCATGGGTTTTTTATGGGCGATTGGATGGGTAGTAACGCCGACAGGTTGTTAGTTTCACTTAAATACACCCCTATCCCAAGGCTTAAATGCATGGTGCGCTATCAATCCATCCGAAAAGGGGACGAAGGCACTATTGTAGATCAGTACCTGCAACAGCCGCAACCCAGATTATTTGAGGGAGGATTTAATGCCCGCAATGAAATTTTTGTAAACGCTCATTATGAGCTACTTAACGGCCTGACTTTCAATGGCTGGTACAGTAATTGGAACACCACAGGTGGCAGCTGGTCGCTGGGTGTAAGCTATGGCCTTTAAACGTATATTTGTTATATTTTAAATTTGAAGATGAATCCATTTAACATACGCCCCATTTTGCAATTTGGCTTTGCCACTTTTTTAATTGTTGCACTTGGCCTGAGTGCAGGGGCACAAAGCAATTATACCGGCTTACCTAATTTAAAATTAGATAAGATGTCGGACCAACAAATCATGCAAATGTGGATGCAAGGACAAAATAGTGGCCTTTCCGAGTCGGAAGGGATTAGCCAGTTGGTACGCATGGGACTTGACCCCAAAGAAGTAAACGGTTTTAAAAAGCGACTTTTAAGAATACAAGGGATTGCAAAAACCACCAATAGTGGGGCTAAAAATTTTATTCTCGACTCTACCCTTTTTATGCAGGACAGCACTTGGGTAGAAGAAATTCCAAGGCTTAAAAAAAGAAGCCGGTATTATGGGTTCGATTATTTTAGCAACCCATACCCTATTTTACAACCCAATGTAAAAGTGGCCACGCCACAAAACTATGTACTAGGCACTGGCGATGTTTTATCTATTAGTGTTACGGGTGCCAATGTCAAAGAAATGAATGCTGGTATTAGCCCGGAAGGAAAAATACAAATGGAGTATGTAGGCTATTTATCAATAAGTGGCTTAACACTTGAAGAAGCTACCAGAAAAATTAAAAGTTCACTCGCGCGCATTTACCCAGCACTTAATAGCGGTGGCAGCAAGATTAATGTTACGCTTGCTAATATTAGATCCATCAGAATTACCGTAACCGGTGAGGCTGAATTTCCGGGTGATTATGTATTAACGGCGCAGGCCGGCTTTTTTAATATTTTGTATCTATCTAATGGGCCTACGATTAATGGATCGTTACGTAAAATTGATTTAATTCGAAACAATAAAATTATTGATAGCATCGATTTTTACGGCTTTTTACAAAAAGGGTTACTCGATAAAAATATAAGATTACAAGATCAAGACGTTATAAGATTTAGACCCGTTAGCAAACGTATTATTTTTAGTGGCGAAGTGGTAAGGCCTGGTATTTATGAATTACTCGATAACGAAACCCTAGCAACCGCTATCAATTATACAGGTGGCTTTAAGCCCGCTGCTATTAAAGATGTAGCAAAGCTTGCACGTTACGATGTAAGAACCATGTCCTTAAAAGATGTGGCTGCCAACGATTTTGAAACCATCCTACCAAAAAATGGAGACTCCGTTTTTGTAGATAAAATTTTAGATATTTATAGCAATAGAGTAGTGTTAGAGGGCGCTGTATACAGGCCTGGTAGTTACGAGCTTACGAGTAATTTAAGCGTTGCTACCTTATTAAAAAAAGCAGATGGTGTTATTGAAAATGCTTTTTTAAACAGAGGTACCATTAAAAGAAATATCCCTGGCACCGAGCCTACATTACTTTCTTTTGATGTGCAAAAAATACTAAATGGTAGCGCTTTGGATATTGCACTTTACAAAAACGATACCATTACTATTGCTAGTACCGATGGGATTCAAAATAAATTAACGGTAACCCTTGCAGGTTCTGTTAAAAACCCAGGCACTTATCCGTACCGCAGGGGCATGCAATTAGAAGATGTTTTACTGATGGCGGGTGGATTTACCAACGAAGCCGCTAATCATAAAGTAGAAATTTCACGCCTTAGTAAAAATAGAGCCGATACCCTTACTAACCAGCTTATGCAAATATTGGTGGTTGCAGTAGATTCTACTTTAAACACCACGGGCACTAAGCATGCGCTTGAGCCGCTCGATTATATTTTTGTACCCAGGTTACTTAATTACCAAAACCTTGGCGCGGTAAAATTAGGAGGCGAGGTTTTATACGCTGGTGTGTATGCATTAGAAAAAAGAAATGAAACTTTACAGGAGCTGTTACAAAAAGCAGGTGGTGTATCGCCGTATGCGTCTATCAAAGATGTACAAGTTTTTAGAAACGGACTTCGCGTAGGAACGCCATCCGAAAGTAAAGATGGTATCCCGGCATTTTTATTACGCCCTTCCGATAGTATTTTTATTCCACGTCAAGAACCTTTTGTAGAAGTTAAAGGAGAAGTATTTAATCCGCAAATATTAAGTTACCACTCTACACGTTTTAGAGAGTATATTTCCATGGCTGGTGGCATTAACGATAAGGGTAATTTAAAAAAGGCCTATGTAGAGTACCCGAGTGGCATTAGCAAAAAAATAAATCACTTCTTATTTTTTAGAAGCTATCCAAAAATAGTTCCGGGCAGTAAAATTATTGTTCCTACAAAAACAGATACTGGTAAAAAAGGACTTTCTATTATTGAGCTGTCTGCTATTACCGGATCCTTATCTGCGATCATTAGTTTAATCAGCGTACTCCGATAATTTATATTGTATGTCAAGTTTAGATAAACAAGAAGAAGCAAGTTATTTTATATCCGATTTAATTGACAGCATTAAAAAACGTGTTGTTTTTTTAATGGCGCATTGGGGCATACTACTTGTAATGGGAACGTTTGGTGCGCTGCTTGGCGTGGGCTATGCATTTATTAAAAACGATACCTACACAGCAGCTACTACATTTGTAGTGGAGGATAATAAAAGTAGTGGAGGAGGTATTGCCTCTGCCCTTGCCGGACAATTTGGCTTAGACCTTGGAGGACTTTCGGGTGGATCAGGTGTGTTACAAGGCGATAATGTATTAGAACTTTTAAAAAGCAAAAGCTTACTTAAAAAAGCTTTACTAACTAGTTACGATAGCGCCGGCACGGTAACACTTGCGGATGCGTATGCTAAAGCTTATGGCTTTACCAGCAAATGGGCCAGTAGCGATAAAGTGGGGCGTGTAGTAAATTTTAGCAGTAAAAAAGGGGTGTTTACCAGGCTGGAGGATAGCTTACTCCATGTGATATTAAAACGCATTACCGAAAAAGAACTCTCTATATCTAAACCGGATAAAAAACTCAGTTTGTTTTCGTTACAAATAACTACACGTGACGAACAGCTTAGTCAATTACTTTGCCAGCGTTTACTTGCTGTTACCAGTAGTTTTTATATTGATACCAAAACAAAAAGAGTACGGGGTAATGTAGAGCGGCTGCAACAAAGAGTAGATAGTATTAAAGCGGTTTTAAACAATAAAACCTACACTGCTATTACTGCTGGTAGAGAATTACTAGATGCCAATCCCGCTTTTACGCAGGGTGGTGAAATGCAGGTGGAGGTTACAGGGAGAGATAAAATGGTGCAGGCTGCTATATTTGGTGAGCTTACCAAAAATTTAGAGGCGAGTAAAACAGCGCTCTTACAAGAAACACCTACGATACAGGTTGTTGATACACCCGAAATGCCCCTTAAAAAAAATGAGGTAAGCTGGATGCTAGCGTTACTTGCCGGTGCGTTTATAGCAAAGTTTATTACCGCACTTTATTTATTTGTTACAGGCGGTAAGCAATAGAGAGTGTAGCGCTAAAATTAAAGCGGTCGTACCCGTTTTTAAAATACCCTAGGCCTTCTAGTATGTACCACTGGTAATTGAGTGAGCGAACAAAAGCAGCTCTACCAGATACCATTAATTTTTTATAGGCATAATTACCTACTAGTGTTGTAGACACATCTACCCAGTGTCGTGTAGGATCACGGGTAACAATAAAAGCATTGTAATAAAAATCGTTGTTGTGTACTAGACGCTCAAACTCTACCCCTATTTTAGTAAACCCATTAACATAACTAATAGAACCTATTTGACTATTACTACCTGGCCCAATATGTGACCCCAGTATTTGACCTTGGTGCGTAAAACCATGTGGCACTTTGTTACTGGTGTACCAGCTTTTACCCTCAAAAGTTAAGGGTGTGGTGGGTAGTTGCAGTTGTGTAAGCTCGGCGGCTATTTCAATAAATTTTTGTTTGTGATTAATGGGTACTAGCTTTCTAAAGCCAGCTACAAAAGCGCGCGGGTAATTATTTTCGGTAACAATGTTTAAAGGCGTTGGGGATTTATCGTTGCGGCCAAACTCAATGTAAACTTCGGCCCTATCTTTTGGCATTACATAGCGCGCATACAAGGAGCCCATGGCGGCTTGTTCATTACTGCTATTGCCATTGTACCCATACCCTACTGCAGTAGCTCCTACAAATAAACCAGGTGCAAACACAGGGTTAAAACTTACAGTAGCAGCACGTATATAACGGCTTTGTTCTGGCTTGGGTTTATACAACAAAACACCCTCGTCGTATCTGTAATGATCGGGCGGTAAGATGTTTGAATTTTGTAGTGTACCCGCAATTGCCTGAAATTCAATATTGCCCATTTTGGTTTTAATAGGTGCATTTGTAGTAAGTGCCGCATGCGCAAAACCTGCGGCGTTGTTACTTAATATAAGTGCGTTGTAACGCCCAGGGCCCCACCAGCGGTTCTCGGTACCGTAGCTAAGGGTTAGTTTCTTATACGAATATTTTATAGCCGATTGCCCCGGAAGTAATTTTTTGTAGGTATTAAACCCAAAATTTTCGGGATTATCTATGGTGTTTAGCCAGCGGTAATAGGTTTTCCAAAAAACGGGGTAATGCTCGGTAGGGAATGTTTCAAACTCCCTGTTTTGCGCTGTTATGTAAGTGGGCTTTGCAAGTATTTCGAGCCCACCAGCTTTTAGGTGTACCCCACCACTAAATACCCATTGCATACCCGCAGATGGTATCATCCCACCATCATTAAAACCATGAGCTAGGTCACTATTAAACTGTGCCGTACGTGATACCGGAAGCAAACTAATATTAAAAAAATTAGATCTAGATTTAGTAAGTATCAGCGGTTTATTTTTTTGCAGACTATCTAAGTGTGTTAGGTTTTGCGCAAAACTAATAATGAGTAAACTGTTGTTGCGGTTTAATGATCCTGTTAGTTGTGACCTTCTAATATAATCCGATACCCCATCAAATAACATAGACTCCGACTGCGCCATTACTAATTGCAGGCTCACACAAAAAACAATCAACAAAAAACTCTTTTTCATGTATTAGTTTTTTGCGTTTTTAGATGGATAGTTAATGGGGTAACTTACTGCTAGCTTTGCATGAAAATTAGATAGGTTGTTATCCTTTTCCCAAGCATAGTTTTTACTAGAAATAAATACAAACTGTGCTGCTAGTACTATATTTTTTACAATAAACTGTGGTGCAATGCCATAGGCCATATCGGTCCAAAAAATGCTGCGGTTTTCTGGATCTCTATTTGTTTTTTCTATAAATATTCCTATCCTATTATTACCACTTATATAAGTACCCATTACAATTTGCTTGTTGGCACCAAAGCCCGAGCCTGCGCCCATAATTTGGTTGTAGTTGGTGTGGCCCTGCCCTATTTGACCATGCACGTACCAGTTACCAGCGCTGCGTAGTATAGCATCGGGAGATTGACTCATTTGTGTAAACTCAATACCTAAGTTTAGGTATTTGCTTTTATTAAGGGTTACTATTTTTTTAAAGCCTACAATATGCGCTACAGAGTGCGTAGGTGCAATGAGGTAATCACGTGTATTTACACTATAATCGTTTTTGCCATACTCTACATATAGTTCCGATTTTGATTTTGGAAACACAATACGCATAAAAAAACTAGCTACCTGATCTGTGTTTAAAGTATCATCACCCCAATCATTTTTTTTCTGTAGTGCTTTGGTAACAATGGGTAGGTATTTACTAGAAAAATTACCTGCACCATTAACCACATCAGGTCCGTAACGCTGTAAAGACCTTATTAACCCCACATACACACCTGGTAACCATTTGGGGTTATAACTTAAAATGTAGGCATTTATATAGCGCCAACTATTACGGAGGTTTGGGCTGGATTTTAAATGAGAATTTTCGTAAGGTAAAAGACTATCAGTTTCGAGGCGGCCACCAATTAATTCAAATTCAAAATTACCTATTGGTGTTTTGGCAGGCCTATGTGTTTTAATAAATATATTGGCAAAACCAGGCGCATTGTTAGACATAATTAGCGCACTCGTATTACCTGGCCCCCACCATTTATTAGCCGTAGATATACCCACACTAAACGCACTTGCACGAACACTTAGTGTAGACTGCCCACCATATAATTTAGTATAGGGCTTGCCACTACTATATCCGTAAGCACCATTGGTTGGATAAGTGGGGTTTACTGCTTGTATTAGCTCAGGTTGCAAATTTAAGTTAACCGGCCCCGCCCTTAAAGCTACACCAAAACTAAGCTGGGTTTGTAAACCGCTGGCCGCAATAAAAGAACCATCGTTATAACCGTATGGGTGGTGGCTATTGTACTGGGTTGTTAGGGTAATAGGTAATACTATACTTTTTTGAGCATCTACCTCACCACTTTGCATGACCATCGACGCTGTAGAATCTTTACCCGTTATAAACTGCGTTTCTTTGGCCGTTTGGTATTTGCTATTAATGATAAATGACAAAGGCTGCGCTACTACCCTATTAGATATAAACCCAAGCACTAACAAAACTAATATTTTATAAAAGTGTACCAGGGTGCGCTATTTAAAGTATTGATTGATAGGGTGTTTTGTGGGGGTACTGCAAATTTAGGGAATATTTAAAGAAAGAGAAGATATATAAAACAAAAGAAGACTTGACACTTTACATCATATTGCTCAATTCAAAATCAATCATTTTTTCAATTACATCTTTCATCATACTTTTAGCTTTCCATCCCAGTTTTATTTCAGCTTTTGCGGGATTAGCTCTTCCTGTTTTGAAATCTGAAGGTCGAAATAAATTGTTATCAGAAATTACATGATCTGCATAATTTAAGTTAAGATATTCAAAACTAGTTATAATAAAATCCATCAATGAGTTTGATTCACCAGTTGCTATCACGTAGTCTTCGGGTATTTCATTTTGTAACATTAACCACATTGCTTCAACATATTCTGGAGCCCATCCCCAATCTCTTACAATATCTATATTTCCAAGCTTAAGCTTTATATTTTTATTTTTTGAGATTTTACAAGCAGTTGATATAATTTTTTTTGTAACAAACCTATCTGGTCTCAAAGGAGAATCGTGATTAAATAATATTCCCGTAGAAGCATTAATTTTATATGATTCTCTATAATTACTTACTAACCAAAATGCGGTAGATTTTGCAACAGCATAAGGGCTTCTTGGCTGAAATGAAGTATTTTCATCGGCAGGATTATCTTTTGTATCGCCAAAACACTCACTAGAACCAGCATTATAAAATTTAATATCAGAATTTGAAAATCGAATTGACTCTAAAATATTTAATGTTCCAATACTTATACTCTCGAGTGTCTCAACTGGTTGCTCAAATGATAAACTTACTGAACTTTGTCCTGATAGATTATAAATTTCATCAGGTTTTATCTTAATAATTGACTGTAAAGTACTTCGAAAGTCAATTAAATTGACAGAAACTAAATTTATATCATTTTTAATCCCAAGTATACCTAAATTATTAAAAGTAGACATTTGGCTATCTCTGGAACCGCCATATACCTCATAGCCTTTTTCTAATAAAAATTTTGCTAAATAAGCACCATCTTGTCCTGAAATCCCACAAATTAAAGCCTTTTTCATTGTAATTTATTCTGCATACCAAATTTAAGACTAATACTCTACATGGATATCAATATATCCTAGTTTTATTCTTTCAAAGAAAGATACTTTAGCTAGCTACATAGAACAATACACACATTCGCTCTTTGTATTAAAATAGTGATTTAATGATTGTAATAGAATTAAGAAGAAATAAATCTATGTAGTTTTTTAATAAAAAATATTTTAGATAAACCAATAGTAACTATCAACATCTTTTAAAACAACATGAGCTATTGAATACAGAAAACCCATGAGAGATTTAGATAGTGCGAATTAGTCTGGACTATCTTTTACTTTTTCACAATAAATTGATTTTCAATGAATTGGAAAATGGTGCTGAATGAACAGTGGTCGAGAAAAAGCTATTTTTGGAAGACGCTTAAATTAGTGTGGACCATCAAGTTATATCCTTGTAACTATATGATATTCAATTGTTTAAATATCACTTAGCACCAAACCTAGGTCACGAAAAGGCTATTTTTAGATCGTGCTTAAATTAGTGTGCTGGATTAGTGTGATTAATTCAAATGTTTGGATTTTGCTTCACTATAAAATCAACAAAAATTTTATAACTACAATTTTACCTTGAGTTATACTCTTTTGTGGAAAATCTGCCTATTTAGCCTTTCGTTTTATGGTTAAATTTGTAGTAGACATAAAATAAAAAACAGTGGGTGCAACCACTGTTTTTCTAATGCTAAAATCCCTGAGTAAGGAAGTTGGAGGGCTTGTCACCCAACCCGAGCATTAACGGTAAAATATCGTGGGTTAAAAATACCCTTTTTATCTATTAGTCCAAATAAAGGTTAGACTTTTTTTTGGATAACTACTTCGGATAGATGTCCTGATTCGTTAGAATTATTTCAAAGGGCCATCAAATCTTTAATATGAGCAAGAACTCTAATAAAGGTAACCAACATATTACACCAAGGGGGAACCAGTGGAGTGTAACAGGTGCTGGTAATTCTAGAGCTACAGCTGTTGTTAGCACTCAAAGAGAGGCAATAAATATTGCCAAACCAATTGCTAGTAACCAAAGTGGTGATGTAATTATACATAGAAGGAATGGACAAATCCGAGAGCGTAATAGCTACGGGAACGACCCATTCCCACCTAAAGGTTAATTTCTACAAGCCCCACTTTTAATAGTGGGGCATTTTTTAAATTAAAATCACACAAGATGAATTTTATAGATTTTCAGAATTTAATGTCTGATGTACCTAGCGGAATGATAACAAGTGCTCTTTATGATTCAATAAAATATTTAATAAAGAGTAGTAAAACAAAAGACGAGCTTGTTAAGAGAATAGAAAATACACTTCACTTACATAATGTAAGTGTAAATGCAAATTCTATGATAACTCTTTTAGCAAGTAAAGGCTTTATTATAATAGAAGGTTCACAAATTAAATCCAATTTAAATATCACCATGGGCTCTTCTAATGAAGGTGAATTTATATTTGGTAACAATAGTAAAAGTGAGACTTCTAAAACTACAATAGATGCAGGTAGCAATGCATTTATTAAAATGAGTGGCAATGCAAAAATAGAACAACATTCAGATGGAAGTATTCGGATGTATACTTAAAAAGAAAAATAGATTCACTCGCTAATTGTATAAACCCACGCCTTGCCGTGGGTTTATTACTTAAAATAATCAATGATCTTAAATTCATGGCCACCCGCTTTCGCGAATGGCCTATACTAACCAACCCAAAATCAATATTTTGCCAGCAAAGGAGGCGGGTAAAGGCCTAGTGCTTTATCAATGCTGTTTTATGTAGTAATAGCTCCTGGAATAGATAGTAGGGGCAATATTTAAGTGTTATTTTGTTCCAGTCTGTCTTGGTGAAGAAGGCAATTGCATCTGGATGCAGCTTTCGGTAAGCTATTAGGCCTTCTTCCGCCTCGTCTATCATATCATCGAATTTGTCGGTGTCTGCGTCATCTTCATACATGGCTATTTGGTCTTCTATTTCGTTTTGCGCATAGTTTATTTGCGTTATCCATGCAACAAGTCTATCAATTGCACGCAACTCGCCAACGCTATAACTGTGCTCTTTGTCTCCAACACATATCAAATAGCCGTCTTTATATAGGTCATTTAAAATAGAAGTAATGTTTATGTTGAACCACTTTTTATTTACATCTGGTTCTGTCATTACGATCCATGTGGTTCTATTTAACCGATCAAGTTGTTCTTCGATTGTCATTTGGTTCTTATTAGTATATTTTCAAAACGGGTGACTTTGCAATCCTTAAGTACCTACATCCCCTTCGCTTCCCTCTCTTGCCATATCTTCTCCATCTTATCTGCGAACTGGTCGCCTGATACTTTAATGTAGCGCATAAAGGACTTATATGATTTGTGTCCGCTGATGGCCATAATAATCATCGGGTCAGTTCCTTTTATAAATTCATTAGAGCAAAAGGAACGACGTGCAGTATGCGTCATCATATAATCGTACTTCATCTTCACTATTTCAGTGAGCTCGCGCTTGTATGTTATCTGCTTTGTAAATGGCACATGCATACAAGGCATCTTAGCTCCTACTTTCTTAATGACCTCATTAAATTCATTATTACGTGGCACAGGTGGCAACTTGTAATCGTACTTCTCTAAAATGGTTTTCACTATTGGATGGATAGGTATCGTCACCTTCGCACCTGTCTTCACCTGTATAAATGAAAGTCTATTATTGCGAATTGCTGTAGGATCTAAAACGCTATAGTCCGAAAAACGCATAGCTGTAAAACAACCAATGGCAAATACATCCCTCACTATCTCTTGTTCAGGGTTATCAAAATCCTTAATTTCAAGTAATTGTAAAATTTCAGATTCAGTAAGGTAGATACTATCTGTCTCCTCACGGCTGGTATCAAATTTCAATTCAAATAATAGGGCTGGTGGCAGCCTCTTTAACTTCACGGCATACTTATACACTTGTAACATATCCATCATCAACTTTGCATGCGTATTCATGCTCCAATCTAAATCCATAATCAAGTGATCACTAATCAAGTCAATATGTTCCTGCGTCAACTCCCCTAATTTCAAATCCCAATTTTTTTTATTGAAAAAACTAGCGAGCATTTTACGAGTAGTCTTGAAACTACTTATGGTTTGAGGCTTGAGCTTCTTTTTCTTAGGAGATAGTCGTACCCCGGCTTCACAGTCATTAATGAATAGATCAGTGAAGGCAAGTAAGGAATCTCCACTAGGACGCACCCCACTCTTCTTTAATTTATTAAACTTAGTTTTTGGGTTATCATTTAACTCATTCAGTTTCTCTTCCAGTTCAAGATAACTAAGCTTAGGCTTACCGTATTTGTATTGTTCAATAAGCTCCATTATTGAAACCTCCTTCTCTCTAAGCGTACGAATAATATTCGTTGTAACACTTTTTCCCTGGTAAGATTTAATAAATCCTTTTTTTGAATCCCAGTGTACGGTTTCAATTTGGATACCAGTTCTTAATCGGATCCTTGTGCCATCTACGGTAACATCAATAACAATTGATGACCTTCTAGCATTCTTGTCGTTTATGAAAAAAGAAACACCCATTTTAGTTTAATTTACGATTCATGTAAAGAGTGACATTATTCTTGGTTAGCTTCCACTTGCGGCCAGGTTTTACTGCGACTATCTCACCACGTAAAATCATTTTAGAAAGTGTTTGAGTGCACACACCAATCACAGATGCTGCTTTTTCTAATGACCAAATTTCATCCTCTTCAATATCAGGAGGCGGGAAAGTGGTTGTCAATTTTCTAACTTCATTGTAGATGATATCTTTAATATAGATATCCAACTCGGGGAATAACCCTTGGGGGAATAGTGAACTCATATTGATTAAATTTTAATTGATTTATTTTTTTCAGTATAGTATTCATATAAATTGTATGCCGCTATTCCTACTACAAGTCCAACTCCTATAAAAAGTATGAGGTTACGACCACCCTTGTTTTTAGGCACATCAGTGTTAATGACTGTTGTAGTAGTAATTGGTGGTGCAGTAGCTGGCTTAGCTGCTGAAATTATCATTGGTAATGTTGCTGGCATATTAGGAATAATATCCGCAGGTACTGCCGAAACTGCATTTAATGAAGATGCGTTTTTGAACAACCTATAGTATGCTGGATTGCTTAGTAGTTGATTAATCATTTTTGTAAATTTTAAGTTTGTGTTCTGTAAATAAGATATATGCATGGTCACCTACTACAACTCCTGCTAGTCCATCCTTGTCAAAATTTCCAGTTGTTACTTCCCACTGAAAATTGTAATTGAGAAATTCTTCTGCTGGAATGGCTACACCATATCCAAATTCATGGGAGAGCAACTTCAGAGTTCTATTTGTCTCTAGAACCGATAAGGATGTGTTTCGAAGCAAATTGTAATTTGTCTGCTCTCTTTGCTTTTTCAATAATAGAGCGTGTTCTGGACTGCATGTTTGAGCGTTACCATGACGGTTTGACGGAAGTAGCGCACCACATAAAATGCAAAATTTTTGTTTCATAACTAGTTGTTTTTAGTTTTAATTAAATTATCTTTACCAAAGGGATGAGATGGCTTATCTGTATCCCATTAAGCAAATTTAAAATAATTTATGGCTAACGGGAAACGTTTTCTGTGATTATTTTATTATATTTTCTGATTATATATATAATTATATGAATATCAATTACTTAGATAATTTCATAAACAGGTTCCCTAATGTACTTTTAAGTCATACACTCAAATTGACTGAGATTACAGACAGTAAGGCTATAAAATTGGATGACAATCAAATGCTTGACTCCAAAGAGGCATTCCCCAATAAATTTGAATTAGAAGTAGTAAGATTCTGGAGAAAGAAAAAACTGCTACCATTTTTTGAAGAAGGTAAACACGCAAAAATTAGCATTTCTCAATTGATGTGGCTTAGGTTCTTGGAAAACCTAAGAAACCTAAGTCCAAATACTGCGGTGCTTGAAGCAGCACATGAGTACTTCTTAAAACGTGCTTATGATCAAAATTTAGCACTAAAAAATTATATAGCACTTCAAGATTCGTTACAAGAAGAATTAAAAAAGAATCCAAATAATCAAGATGCAAAAATAAAACTTGAACAGGTAGTAAGCATTTCAAAAGATCAATTATTAATGTACTCAGTTAAAATAGACATGAACTATTTCAACATGTACATCATGGACGAAGTAATTAACTCCCCTGAGATAGAAACACTATTTACCTATAGGATGGGAAAAAATATTTTAGATGAAAAGGGAACTGTTGCTGACGTACCCGTATTTGAAATCATTAAAGATGGTAAAGTTATCAATGGACCTGATGATGAAAAAAATAAAAATGGGATTAACTTTGATATACATAATACACCCATATCAATTTTTTCAGCTAACTACTTTTTAAGAGATGTATTCGCGGATTGTAATCTTTCACAAGAGGCATTCAACATTCAAATATTAGAAAAAAGTGAAAGGCTGGTTTTTAAACTTATTAAAGAGAAGAAAGTAGATTTAGTTTCTTTTGTAAATGGTGAAAAAAACGGCAAAGAAGATTATTCCGTTCAAGACATTAACAGTGGATATAATGTGACAAGCATAAAGGAAATTAAGTATAAAATGTGTACGAAAAATTATAATTACGGCATTGCTATTTTAAATACTGGTGAAAAAATTGAATTTAACTCTAATCCTAATTCATCAGAAAATGAAGAGAAGAGGAAGTAAAGTGATAATTGCTTTACTAACAATAACAAAAAATGGGCCCTACAAATTTTAGGGCCCATTTTTTGGCAGATACTTTAAATTTAAACTAAATCGAAATTACGTTCTATAATTTTTATTGCACCTTAGTTACTGGCTTTCAAATTCATATTAGGCAAGCCATATCTAAAGTGGCAAATTGGGATTAATTATAAGTATGGCTAATTAGTAAGCCTCCCCAAGATTTAATAAAAGCTTACCATACTTCTACTTGAGATCCAGCTTTAAAAATTAAGCGGAATTTAGATTTAGCATATAACATACTGTAATTTATTGGGACAATAGAGTGAATTCACTCTAGTCTTGTATTTAGTGCATCAATAGGATTGCCAACAAAAGTGGCTCAGTTTGCGCGGAATATTAACTCATTGGTTTTATTCTAATTTCTTTCGATTTAGCCTAATAAAATAGGGATAACTTAAAATTCAGTGTTACTTACGAATTAGAAAGGAATTGCAAGTAATTGGGTAAAAATATGATTTATTGTAATTGAGCTAGTCCATATTTTATTGCACAAGTAACCAATCAACATGCCAACCTGCATTTTAGCCACAAAACCAGGAGACAATAAAGTGGTGCCAAAATATTCCGCGCAATAAATTTGGTGCATTAAAATGCAATTAAACATCATTCGAAAATACTCGCGGATAAGTGGTAATTTTAAATACTCCTAATTAATCCATGATCTACTTACACAAAATACTACCCATATTCGTACTTCCTATCATGCTATTCATAATAGTAATACTAATAGGATTAATCAAGAATAAGAAAAAGCTAATCTATATAGCAATAGGGGTACTATATATCATATCTACCCCTATATTCTCTAATAACTTCTTTAAACTAGTAGAAGGTAGTGGGCATAATGATTATAGAAAGCCAATTAGCACTATAGATAGTGCAGATGCAATTGTAGTACTAAGTGGAATGTTGGAAATAAATGAAGTGGGAGATACAACCTACATAGAATGGGGAGACCCAGATAGGTTTTTTGGAGGGATAGCTTTGTTTAAAGCGGGTAAGGTTCAAAAGCTAGTATTTACAGGAGGCTAAATGCCATGGGATAAAGCAAAGAAAACGGAGGGAACAGTGTTAAGGGAGTATGGAATTTCAAATGGCATACCATCTGAAAAGATTTCTGTAAGAAAACATTTGGACAAGACTGCAGGCAAGGCAGTGGCTGTAAAAGAACTAATAAGCCCAAGTAAAAGAATTATACTTGTAACATCGGCTTTTCATATGTATAGAGCGCAGCGGTTGTTTGAGAAACAAGGATTTATTGTAATTCCTTATAAAGTAGATTTTAAGGCAAGTGGAAGTAATCAAGTCATGTTTATGGACTTTCTACCGAGTGCTATTAATTTAGAATTAACGGAAATTGGAATCAGAGAGATTATAGGAAGATTATATTATTTATTATAAATAACTATTAAATATAATAATTAATATTAACTATTTTTGTATTCTATGCACGTAACAGCACATTTAGCAAAAGCAAAAGACACGTTGGTCTCCTTTGAGATCCTGCCACCTTTAAAGGGCAAGACAATCACTTCTATCTATGACCATTTAGACCCCTTAATGGAGTTTAAGCCTTCATGGATTAATGTGACTTACCACAGAAGTGAAACCATGTTTAAGAAAAAAACAGATGGCACTTTTGAAAAAGTAGATGTAAGAAAACGTCCAGGTACTGTGGGTATTTGTGCTGCGATCATGAACCATTATAATATCGATGCGGTACCACATATTATTTGTGGCGGTTTCACTAAGCGTGAAACAGAAGATGCCTTGATTGATTTGCAATTTTTAGGGATAGACAACGCCTTAATTTTAAGAGGGGATGCTGCTAAGAATGAATCTAGCTTTGAACCAGAGCCAGGTGGCAATAAATATGCGATTGATTTATTAAAGCAGGTTGGACAATTGAATCAGGGTATTTATTTAGACGAAGATATTTTAAATGGTGGCAAGACCGATTTTTGTATGGGTGTTGCTGGTTATCCAGAAAAGCATTTTGAATCTCCCAATTTTGAAATCGATTTAATCAAAACAAAAGAGAAAGTGGATGCAGGTGCAGACTATATCATGACCCAAATGTTTTTCAACAACCAAAAGTTTTTGGACTACGTGCAAGCCTGTCGCGATATGGGTATTACTGTGCCAATTATCCCAGGATTAAAGCCAATTACGAATAAAAAGCAATTGACTATTTTACCAAGAATATTCCATGTAGACATCCCAACAGATCTATCTAATGCGATCAACAAATGCAAGACAGACGCGGAATGCGAGCAAGTGGGTACCGAGTGGTTGATCCAACAAAGTAAAGAGTTGAAAGCAGCTGGTGTACCCGTGTTACACTATTATACTTTAGGAAAACCTAAGGTGATCAGAGAAGTTTGCCAACAAATTTTCTAATTTATTAACTATTAGACATAAAAAAAGCCCTGTAGAAACAGGGCTCGCTTTGTTTATTTATTATAATCCAAAAGTCTTTTTGACTTTGGAGACATAATCTAATTTCTCCCAGGTAAACAATTCCACTTTCATGGTCTTTGTTTTACCATCTGGAGTTGTGAATGTTTTAGTCACTGTTTCGTTCTTACGACCCATGTGGCCATAAGCTGCAGTCTCACTATACATTGGCGTTCTTAACTTTAATCTTTGCTCGATAAAGTAAGGACGCATATCGAAGATGCCTTCTACTAACTTACCAATTTGACCATCTGTCATTTTTACTTTAGCAGTACCGTACGTATTTACGTTGATCGATGTTGGCTTAGCCACACCAATCGCGTAAGAAACTTGAACCAATACTTCAGAAGCTACACCTGCAGCTACCAAGTTCTTAGCAATATGACGTGTTGCATAAGCAGCAGAACGGTCAACCTTACTTGGATCTTTACCAGAGAAAGCACCACCACCGTGTGCACCCTTACCACCGTAAGTATCAACGATGATCTTACGACCAGTTAAACCAGTGTCACCATGAGGACCACCAATTACAAACTTACCTGTTGGGTTAATATGGTACTTGATATCCTTGTTAAATAATTTTGCGTATTTCTTGTATTTCGCCTGCACTCTTGGGATCAAAATTTCAATGATATCTTTTTTGATCTTCGCTAACATCTTCGCTTCTGAATCAAAATCATCGTGTTGAGTAGATACCACAATCGCGTCAATTCTTACAGGCTCGTTTTTGTCGTTGTACTCTAAAGTCACCTGAGATTTTGCATCAGGACGTAAATATTTAATTGCTTTGTTTTCTCTTCTTAATGCAGCTAACTCAATTAAGATTTTGTGCGCTAAGTCCAAAGCCAATGGCATTAAGTCATCTGTTTCATTGGTAGCATAACCAAACATCATCCCTTGGTCACCAGCACCTTGCTCTTCCTTCTTCTTTTTATCTACCCCTTGGTTGATATCAGCAGATTGTTCGTGGATTGCAGATAATACACCACAGCTATCCGCTTCAAACATATATTCACTCTTCGTGTAACCAATTTTCTTGATCACATTACGCGCAATCGTTTGTACATCTAAATAAGCTTTAGATTTTACCTCACCTGCCAATACCACTTGACCTGTTGTTACTAAAGTTTCACAAGCCACTTTGGATTGAGGATCAAATGCTAAAAAGTTGTCGATCAATGCGTCAGAAATCTGATCCGCTACTTTGTCTGGATGTCCTTCAGAAACACTCTCAGATGTAAATAAATAAGGCATATTGTATGATTTAGATGTTTATTGTAAAGTGCAAATATAATTAATATTCTTAATGATTATCCCATAAACTCTCCCATGGTTACGTGTCCATCTGCACTAATTCCCTTGCGTTGGATGACATTAAAAAAAGTCATCCAAAGAATTTTTATATCTAAAGCAAAAGATTGCTTTTCAACATACTCAACATCAAACTTGAACTTTTGCTCCCAACTAATTGCATTTCGACCATTCACTTGAGCCCAACCAGTAATACCCGGTTTAACATTGTGTCTTTTAGCTTGTTCAGAATTATATCTAGAGAGATATTGCATTAACAATGGTCTTGGGCCTACTAAACTCATATCACCCTTTAATACATTTAGCAATTGTAGAAGCTCATCTAAAGATGCCGATCTAACAATACTTCCAACCCTAGTCAACCTAACATCATCTGGTAAAGGAATTCCATCATTATCAAATGCATCCCTCATTGTTTTAAACTTTACAATCTTAAATGACTTACTATTAAGTCCTGGTCTTTGCTGAAAAAAGAAAACCTTGCCATTATTGGCAAGGAATAAAAAAATAGCAGTAAGCAGTATAATTGGGAAAAGAATAATTAAAAGCAAGAGTGCAGTAAAAAAATCACATAAAGGCTTTATAGAATATCTATACATGATTTAGATATGGTTTGAAAATATTTTATCTAAACAATTAAAGATCCTTTCAAATTCTTCGGCTGTCAAATTTGAACCACTTGGTAGACATAATCCATTTTCGAATAATTTGTCTGATACACCATTTAAATAACTTTTTGAAGAGGAAAATACCGGTTGCTGATGCATTGGTTTCCACAATGGACGCGTTTCAATATTTTCTTCATCCATAGCTAATCTAATCTCTTCTCTAGTTAATCCATTATTTGTGGCTGGGTCAACTACTATACAAGTAAGCCAACGATTAGAATAATATCCTTCTGGCTCTTCTTGAAATTGAATATCAAATCCAGCGTTATTAAATTTTGAAAAGTACTGTTTATATCTTTCATTATTTTTTCTTCTAGCAGCTACACGATCATCTAAAACCTCCAATTGTCCTCTTCCTATTCCAGCTAAAACATTAGACATTCTATAATTATAGCCAATGTGGGAGTGCTGATAGTGAGGTGCTGCGTCTCTAGCTTGGGTGGCAAGAAAACGGGCTTTTTCAATCATTTCTGCATTCTCAGAAATTAATGCTCCACCACCTGATGTTGTAATAATTTTATTACCATTGAAGCTTAAAACACCGAACTCGCCAAAGCTGCCACAAGGTTTATTTTCAATACTTGAACCTAAAGCCTCGGCAGCATCTTCAATTACTGGAACCCCATATTCGTTTGCAATTGAAATTATTTCATTCATTTTAGCAGGCATACCATATAAATGAACAGGAATTATAGCTTTGGGTAATTTATCACTTCGTTTTGCTTCTTCAAGTGCAGCTTTTAATAATATAGGATCTATATTCCAAGTGTCGATCTCGGAGTCTATAAATACTGGAAGAGCTCCTTGATATGCAATGGGATTAGCAGAAGCAGAAAAAGTAATAGATTGACAAAATACAGTATCTCCTGCTTTGACTCCTAAAAGAATTAATGCCAAATGAATTGCCGATGTTCCAGATGATAATGCAGCAGCATGTTTTGTTTGTGTTTGGTCTTGTAAAGCTTGTTCAAAAGCATTTACATGAGGACCTAAGGGTGCAATCCAATTCGTTGCAAATGCTTCGTTTACATACTGAAGTTCATTTGTTCCTATATGAGGTGAGGAAAGCCATATTTTTGATTTACTCATTTTTTAATTTTTTTATGATTTTTCCAGGAATTCCAACAACTAAAGAATAGTCAGGTACATCTTTTGTAATAACTGCTCCAGCTCCTATAACACACCATTTACCAATATTAATATTTGGAATAATGGTTGCTCCAGCGCCTATATGTGTACCCTCCCCTACTTTGACATTACCACAAAGTGTAGCTGAAGGAGAAATATGAACAAAATCACCTATAAAACAATCATGATCGATTGACGCATTTGTATTAATTATGCAATGTTTTCCTACAATTGAATCCCTTTGAACTATAGCATTATGAAAAACAACTGAACCATTTTTAAATTTTGCATATTTATCAATAATAGAAGAAGGATGAATAAGAATTGTGAATGGATGTGATATTTTCTCTGAAATCTTCTTTCGTATATTATTATCACCAATCGATATTATTATTGGAATATTGGGTTTATAATTTTTGTCATAACCAGTAAGTACTGTATATTGATTTAAATAAGTAACTTTCTCATTATCATCAAAGATGATATCTACAAACCTGCCTATATCTTCAATAATACTAGATATGACTTTCGCATGTCCAGATGCACCATATAATATTACTTTGTTACTATGCATTACTGACATTTTTAATTATTTCTAGATACTTTAATGCCAATGTATTTCTGTCAAAATTATTGATTGCAAAATTAAAACCGTTTATCCCTTCTTTAACAACCCTTTCATTGTCATTTAAATAAAGAAGTATCTTTTCCTTAAATTCATACTTATTTTCTGGTTCAACGTAGATTCCACAACCCGCTTCTTCAACAAGTACTCTTGAAACACCATCAATTAACATAAATAATGGCTTTTTACAACTCATATAATCAAAGGTCTTGTTTGAATAAACTGTTTTAAATGTATCTACTTTTTTGAGAACCGAAGCTCCCATATTTGAAGCCAAAATATATTTAAAAACTTCGGACTTGGGAACTGCATCAATAAATCGTACATTTTTAATTTTTCTACAAGAAACCTCTTCTTTAAGCATCTTTTTTTCCATCCCTTCTCCAATTAACAAAAACAATACTTTCTTGTCTTGTAATAATTCTGCAGTATCAATTATCTGCATCAAATGATTGGCAACGCCATGTGCTCCAACATAAGTAATCACGAAGGCATCTTGATCTATATTATGTTCTGTTCTAAAATTATTTATATTAAAATTGGCAGCAACGTTACTTACTAAAGAAAAATCTGCAGCATTGGGTATAAAACAAATTTTTTTAGTGTTTACATTTTTATTGTTTACTAAATAAGTCTTAAATGCAGGTGTTAATACATTAATTATTGTAGCCTTTCGATAAATAAAACTTTCAAACGTGTAAGCTAATTTTATTATAAACTTATTTTTTAAAATTCCAGTATCTATTGCAGACTCTGGCCATAAATCTCGAATTTCAAAGATAAAGGGAACTTTTTTGAAAAATGAAAGTACAAATGAAGTAATCCCAACAAATAATGGTGGTGATGTAACGATAATTATATCGTATTTTTCTCTTGCGTAAAACAAACCAGCCCATATGCTGCTAAATACAAATGAAAAATATGCCCAAAGCCTTCCTAAAAAATTTATATTATACGCTTCAGAAACATGACTCCTAATAACTCTTATTCGTTTATCATAATTCTTTTGATCGGAAATATATTTACCTTTGTAGTTTTGATTTTTTTTGCCCGAGTTGTAATGTACCATTCCGGCTAATACGGTAATATCATGGCCTTGTTCCGCCCAAAATTTAGTCATCTCATTCCACCTAGATCCTCCACCATCGTTTTTTTCAAGATAATATTGGTGTATTAATAATATCCGCATTGCTATTTTTGTATTGAAATAGTTGTTTTGATAAATTTCCCGTTTGTAGAAAATATAATCTGTTCAGTAGGTTCTTTATAGCCATATAAAGGACTATACCAACCTTTCACACTACTAGTCGAAAATGTACACTTATTTTCAACTTCTATATCAAAATCTATGAGCTGATAATGTTGAAATCTTGTGTGCCATATTTGTTTCATTTCGCTTTTTTGGTTGGAATGTATATAATCTTCAATAACCCATTTATCAGTATTTTTTTGTTTTTTTATAACACGCTGATGTTTGCATTTTTTATCTAAATATCTAAAAGCGCTAATAGTTGCATCTATCCTAAAATACTGATCTGTTTCTTCTACTTTAATTTTACTTAACTGTGTCCAATAGAACCAAATGAATCTACCTCCCTTTAACATTTGATCATAATTATCCAACATGACGGTGTTGTGAGACTGTGTACCAATAAAATATCCAGCTAAGTCTTTATCTAATTCATTATATTTATACGAACCTCCATCAATAAGTATATTATCAGATTTATACCAGAGATCAAGATGTAAATTATCTGCTTGTAATGGACGATCTTTGTGTGAACCTGCTCTTAAAAATGTAAGACTTTCATTTTCTCTAATCAAATAATACCCTCCTTTTTCAAAACTTAATAGGCCTAATTGCTTCTCTATTGGTTTATAGTTTTTAGAAACAAACCTAGAACTTCCAGTTAACCATAATGCATCTTCTATCCAAATACCATTATTATATAAATATTTACCAGTCAACACATAATGAAGTACATTCAGTTGAGGCCTAAAATCTCTGTAATTACAATTATTTAAAGGAAAAAATAATGCCCCATCGTTTGATCCATAGTTAGGCAAATCTCCTTTTTCGGAGTTTTGACACTGGAATAAAAAATTAATTGAATTATACGCTCGCTCATATACTACATCTTTGAAATATTCTCCATTTAATTCTGAAATTAGAATAGCCTTTGTTAATAACTGAATTACTACCCTATGATAATTCATACTAAATTGAAGAAATGTTCCATCTGAATATATTTGATATTCAATCTCTTGTTCAAACCACTTCTTCCCATTTTTTTTCCATTCTCCTTTTTCATCTAACCAAGGAAATAAAAGTCCAACAATATATAAGGCTAAAGTTTCAGTTATTGCATGATTATTCCTAACTGCAATTTTGGAAAAATCTATGTGCCTATGAACATGCGTAATTTGTTGAAAAATTGAATTAAGTATCTTTTGCCATAATTCTTCGTTGATTAGCCCCTTTTCACTATAAAAATACAAAGCGAATATCCAGTTCAGCACCCTAATAGAAATCTCTTGACTACATTTCCAATTAGGTCCCTGATTAATAGGGTTAGCATCTATCCAATCAGCAATTTGCAACAAAACAAAATCTCCATGTTTATTACCGTTGATTTTTTCATCACGTATTAAATCATACAAAAAGCTAAATCTAGATTTTTCCCACACATATTTAATATCACCAGATTTATTATCATAATCATTAATCTTACTCCAATGAAGATTTGAAGGATAAACATACCCATTCGATGGATTAGTTACCCAGTTATAATTCTTGCCTAATGAAAATTCCTCTGAATTAAAAAAAAGAAATATTCCCTCTTTTATCTTAGATGCAGTTTCTGAAACTTTTCGTTTCTCGTCTTCTGGCAATAACAAATCAATTTCTTTAACTTCATCATTATCAAAGAAAAATATCTTTTTAGTATCAAGCCATTGAGAATAGTTAATAAAAAATTTGGGCTGTACAACTTTAGGGAAAACAATTTCGTACCAACCAAGCTTCGTTCTTATTAAATGCAATACTCTATAACCAACATAACGAAATCCCATGTTGTTGAGAATTTGCAGTAGCATGAATAATTTGCGCATTAGACGCTTAGATTTATTAATGCATCGATTATGCGTTTTGAAGTCTTCCCATCCCAAAGCTCGGGTATGTCGCCTTTTTTCCATTTATCTGAAAAAAGGATATTCATACATGGCGCTATCGCAGAAGGATCTGTTCCAATTAGTTCATTCGTTCCAACGGTAACGGTCTCCGGTCGTTCTGTACTATCCCTCAATGTTATACATGGAATACCTAAAACAGTAGTCTCTTCTGTAATCCCTCCACTATCTGTAATAATACATTTAGCTTTCTCGACTAGATAATTGAATTCAAGATAACTAAGAGGTTCAACGAAATACATATTTGGGCATGTAAATCCAATTTCAGTTAATTTTTTTGCTGTTCTTGGATGAACTGGAAATATAATATTTAAACCTCTAGATTGCTTTTCAATCTCTTCCAGCAGTTCCTTAAGTTTGTATTCTCCATCAACATTAGCTGGCCTGTGCAATGTTAGTACTATATAATTCTTCTCTTCAAGTCCGACAAGATTCCAAATCTCGGGTTGAATAAATTTCGTTCTTTGCTTAATAAGTGTATCAATCATCGTATTCCCAACAAAAAAAATCCTTTTACTATCTACCCCTTGTTTTAGCAGATTCTCACTAGCTTTACGAGATGTTGTAAAGAAATAATCTGATAAAGAATCAGTTACTATACGATTGATTTCTTCGGGCATTGTTATATCACCACTTCTGATTCCAGCTTCAACGTGAGCAACCTTTATATTCAGCTTTTTAGCTACAATTGTGCAAGCCATTGTTGAAGTAACATCTCCAACCACTACAACCAAGTCTGTGGGATTTTCCATTAACTCACACTCAAATTTTATCATGATATTAGCTGTTTGCTCAGCTTGTGTTCCACCTCCACATTCAAGATTTACATTTGGAACTGGTATCCCAAGTTGCTTGAAAAAACTTTCGCTCATATTCTTATCATAGTGCTGGCCCGTATGCACAAGTCTGTAAGAAATATCAATCCCCCCAATTATACTTACTTTAATAGCATCTATGATTGGAGCGATTTTAATGAAATTAGGTCTTGCGCCTGCAATAATTGTAATTCTCATTAACTATAGTTTGATCCATCCACCTACTTGCATGCTTTTAACTGCTGCTAATGAGGCTTTTGTTGTATTATAAATTTCTTCAAAAGAAATAATTGACTCCCCCCCTGATTTTATTTTAGTGATCAATTCAATGAATTGACACTTGTGACCCTTGTCCAAAGCACCTCTCATTGTACTAAAACCTTTAAAGCCAAAGCCTTCCAACTTTCTAAAATTATCCAAAATCAAGGTTCTGCCTTGACTATATATCTCAACTCTTTCTTTCTGGTAGGACTTTGATCCATTTGAAAAATAGTTGATAACGCCTTGGGAACCGTTTTGAAATTTCAAAGTAATGATTGCATTATCTGTTTGTTCAGTTGGCGTTTTTCCAAGAGCACTCATTGATACTTCTGCGACTTTACTTCCAGTAAAATAAACCATCAAATCGATGAAATGACAAGCTTCGCCAATGATTCTACCTCCTCCAGTTTTCATATCATGAACCCATACATCAGGAGGAATGAAACCTGCATTTATCGTTGCAATCATATTCAGAGAATCTGTTGTTGTTCCTATCAAAGCTTTTATTTTTTTAGAAAAAGGAGAAAATCTTCTATTAAAACCAACTGATATTGATTTTGGAATAATTTGATTGTTATAAGCATTTAAAACAGCATCTAATTCTTCTCCATTGATAGCTAATGGTTTTTCTACGAAAACATTTTTTCCTGAAGCAAGTGTTTCAATTACCATCTTCGCATGTAAATCATGCCTTGTAGTAATCATTACTAAATCTACCTCTTGATCATTTAATATATGTTTATAGTCGGTAGTGCTAAATTCAAATCCATATTTATTGGCTAAAGATTTAGCTGTAAGTCCACCTGCGCTTGAAATATATTTATAATGAGCTCCTGAAGATTTCAAAGCAGGCATTACGGTCATTTTTGTGAAATTACCAGCACCTATAATTCCAATAATTCCACTTGAAGGTCTAATAGCAAAATGTTTTACTGCTACAATTTCACTTCTATTAATGGATTGAAGTGGATATTCAAGAATCGAAGCAATCGATCCTTTGCCCATATCACCATAAATTTGCAAGTAATTATTAAGCGAAACACGCTCTGTTATCAAATCTTGGACATTGATTTGTTTTTTTGAAATAGCATTCAAAATCGTTTCAAAGTTTCGCTTTTCTGTCCACCGAACATATCCAATGGGATAATCCATTCCACTTTGTTCATAATCTTCATCGTAACGACCTGGGCCATAGGAACAAGATACTTGAAATGATAATTCTTTTTTAAAGAAATCAGCCCTTTGAATATCTAAACCAATTACACCCACTAAAACAATTCTGCCTTTCTTTCTGCTCATCTGTGCAGCCTGGCTAATTACTTCATTACTTTTAGTAGAAGCTGCAATTATAACTGCATCAGACCCTATACCATTTGTTAATGACTCTACTATTTTAACCACATCAGTCGTTGACGCATTAAATGCATTAACTCCTTTATTAGAAGCTAGTTTAACTTTTTGATCATCAAAATCAAACCCAATTACATTACATCCATTTGCAATCAATAATTCTGCCGTAATTAGTCCAATTAATCCCAACCCAACTACAACAACCGTCTCACCAATTGTTGGATTTGCTAAACGAATACCTTGTAATCCAATAGAACCTATAACTGTGAAAGACGCTTCTTCATAACTAACATTGTCTGGTATTTTTGCAACTAAATTTTTAGGAACAGACACTATTTCAGCATGTACTCCATTGCTTGCAACCCTATCACCAATTGAAAAATCTGTTACTCCTTCTCCAATTCCAATAACTTCACCTGCATTGCAATAACCAAGTGGCAGTGGTTCATCTAATTTATTGAAAACTGCCTCTATTGTAGGCAATAAACCTTCTGTTTTAATTTTATCTAAAACTTGTTTAACTTTTTCAGGTTGTTGTCTTGCTTTTGAAATCAGGTTACCTTTACCAAACTCGACCAACATTTTTTCAGTACCTAAAGAAACTAAACTTCTATGAGTTTGAATCAGAACTTGACCTTTCCGAACAAGTGGAGTAGGAACTTCCTCTAATAACGTATTGCCTTTTTTTAAATCTTGAATAATTTGCTTCATTAATATTTTTTTTCTACAAATTGAGTGATCCAACTATCTATAGCCAGTATGGCCCAAATAGAATAAGAAGCATCTACTTCTCCTATTTTGTTTGCTTCGATTAAGTCCCAAACTTTATCAGGATTAAAAATTCCTCTTCTATTAATATTATTAATAGAGAGACGTTCTTTGATCATTTCATCCATATCGGATGTAATCCATTTTCTAACGGGAGCACCAAATCCAGTTTTGGGCCTATAAATTATCTCCTTTGGTAGATATCTTTCAGCTACTTTTTTTAAGATATACTTGGCTTCACCATTTTTCATTTTTAATGCTGGAGGTATAGTAAGGGAGAATTCAACTAATTCCGTATCCAAGAATGGAACACGTGCTTCAACACCAACAGCCATTGCCATTTTATCAGTATAATTCAAATTATGATCAACTAAGAAGCTTTTTATTTCCCAATAAAGTATTTGGTTAAGCAAACTTTTATCGCCAGGTATATCATTTGATAAATGCTCTAAATATAAATTCGGGTTATAATTCTTTAACTTTTCTTGCCATTCATTGCTGAATAAAGAATGAACCTTTTCAATGGGTAGCCAATTAAAATAGCCAGACATTCTTTGTAATGTTGATTTATCCAAATTGGATGCAATTTTCCTAAGTCTCCTTACAAATGTGCTTGTATTAGGTAAAAAATTAATTGTATTTTTAATAAAACGTCCAACTCCAGTAGGTATAAATTGAAAATATTTCTCTAAGCTTACAGCTTGATGTCTTCGATATCCAGAAAATATATCATCTCCCCCTGCGCCTCCTAACAATACTTTTATGCCTTTTTCGCGAGCTAATTTAGCAATTTTCAAAACATTCAATGGAGCAGCATCTGCTTGAGGTTCATCCAAATGCCAAATCATTTCATCGAAGTGATTTAAAATATTTGTATCGGCTTTTACAATATTCAATTCTACGTCCAACAATTCGGCCACCTTTTTCGCATAAAATAAATCATTAGCAAAATTTTCACTGCCTCCAGACCAATCTCCAATATCAATAGTAAAACAAGGGAACTTCTTTTCAGGGTATAATTTTTTTGCTATCGCTACTATTAAACTTGAATCTAATCCTCCGGAAAGAAAAAAACCAACGGGAACGTCAGATAACATTTGCCTTTGGACAGCCTTAGTTAAATATTGATCTAGTTGTTCAATTAATAATTTTTCACTTAGTTTACTATATATACCATTAAACTTAATTTGATGATAGACAATTGGTTTAATGTTCGCAAAATCATCAACTTTGAATTGAAGAAAACATCCTGGTAGCAATTTTTTAACATGGCTGAAAGGAACTAATTCACCTGGAGACCATAAAAAAGAAAGATAATTATTTAAAGCCTTCGGCTCCAAAGATTTATTGATATTAAAAGCAAGAAAAGTTTTTAGTTCAGATGAAAACAAGAATTTATTTTCGTCTTTATATAGATATAATGGCTTCACACCTAACTGATCTCTTGCAATAAATATTTTTTTTTCTTGAATATCATAAATAGCTAGAGCAAAAATACCATTAAGTTTATTTAAACAATCAGGGCCATATTTTATAAAAGCATATAAAACAGTTTCTGTGTCTCCTGTTGATTTAAAATGATATTCATTTTTAAGATGTTCTCTTAATTCAAGATGATTATATATTTCACCATTAAATATAATCACATATCTCCCATCATCTGAAAACATTGGTTGATTACCATTCTCGGAAATATCTTGAATTGATAACCTTGTATGTCCTAAAAATACATGACTATCTTTATAGAAGCCAATAGAATCAGGGCCACGATGTGCAACAAAGGAAAGTATTTTACTTTCATCCCAATTATCTAACCCTATTCCACCTACAATTCCACACATATTATATTCTATTGACTCTTTTCAAACTATTGATTAAAAAACGTATTTTCACAAGTTCTTGGTTTCTTTTATTCAATTCCCGAGGTAGCCATATACTAGCTGGCTTGAAGCTCTTAAACAAGTAGTTAGCTTTGGAGAACCATTACGACTGTGCAACACCTAATTTCATTAACTTTTTTAGAGTGTTTTCATTTGTACACAATGCCAACATATCATGATCAGAGTCTAGTATATCTAATCTTTTCTCAATAGAGGCTAAACCTGTTGACCTTAAAGAAAAGAATTTATTGTATCCAATAGAGCGAAGAAGATTCAAAACATCATTTGCATCATAACCAAATTTCTGTAAACGGATGTCCTGATCTCTAATTTCAAGAATTAAGATAGGTTGTGTTTTCTTCAAAAATATTTTGCCTCCCTCGAGTACCTGCATCTCAGCTCCTTCTACATCCATTTTGATCAGATCAGTTCTTGAAACTTGATTATTTTCTGACCATGTGTCAAGAGTGGTCATAGGATAAGTACGTGACTGACCACCACCCCATTCACTATATAACGACGACGATGAAGGATTATCAAAATTTTCAAACATCTCTATTTCACCATTTGTTGTTCCTAAAAGACTTTGATACAGATTCACATTGTTTAGTCCGTAATTTGATATCATCATATTTAGATGGTCAACAGCATTCTGCCTTGGTTCGAATGCAAAAACCCGTCCTGGTTTACCAACGGATACGCTCGCCAAAGCCATCATATGACCTTCCTCGGCGCCTATATCAATATAGTGATCTCCTTTTTCAAGAACAGTAGATATTATATAACTGGGGGAAGATTTAAGTGGGAGAAATCGAGCCCTGTATATTTCTCTTCCAAAATGATTTCTCATTAATCCATATAATTTCTTAATTGCTAGTGGCAATCTGTTTTTCAAAACGAAGTTGTTTAAACCATGCTCCAGATTTACTATTTTACTTATCATTTTTTTAGGCTTTATTAATAATTTTTTTAAAAATTTCTTTTTGACTTTCCCAGGTATACTGTTCTCTTATATAAAGACAGTTATTTCTATATAGATTCTGTTCATTCATTATGCACTTTATGGCTAAATAAACTTCCTCAGGATCAGCCCCGTTTTCCTGACAAACTATCCCACATTTGTACCTAGTAATTATATTTGACATAGTCGGATTCGGCCCACTTATTATCGGAATAGCCCTTAGTAAAGCATTATAAAACCGGTTTGGGGCACAAAGCCAATGATTAAGATCTATGTTTTCATAGAATACTAAACTTGCTATTGCATTATCCATATATTCTATAAACATCTCTGGGTTAACCCATCCTGTAATAAATACTTTCTTTCTATAATTTGGCCATTTTTGTTCAATCTCGATACGTATTTCTTCACTGCAAGGACCTAGAATAAGCAATCTCATATCATCAAAAAGATGGATAGCTTCTATTGACTCCATTACTTTACGGTGATGTGCTGCTACACCTTGAAATAATATATATGAGGATCCATTAAGCCATCGATCAAAATTATAATTTAAATTACTTGATGCAGATTGAATAAATTCAGATTCAGGAAAATTTTCGATAACATGAAATTTGGTGCAATATTTACTAGGTAAACTTTGTTTCAAAAGATTTGCTCTTTCATGATTCGCATGAATGACCGCATCTGGAATGCCTAGCAATACTCGGTATAGGGCATTATTAAAATACATTTGTGGTCCTAATTCATGTTGATCCCAAACTATTTTTTTTTGTGAAAAAAGACGTATGAACCATCCATACAAAAGCAGTGGCGCCATATCATGATCATGAACCCAGAGAATATCCCATTTTTTTGTTAGAAAAATAAAAAAGAATTTAAGATGCATCTCAGTAGCCTTGAGAATAACAAATCTTTTTTTGGGTAAAATCTTGCGTGTAAATAAGGATACACTCTGAAAGTCTACTCCATAGATGGTTTTACCTTTTTCCGCTTTGTTTAATGGCTCTGCAATTATTATCTCAACCTTGCATCCTTGCAATTGTAGCTCAATGGCTTCTTTCCTTAAACGTTCATCATATGCTAACCCATACCCTCCGATAAAACATAAAACTTTCATAAAATTATTAACTTGATTATTACCTCTTCTACTATTTATATTTCGCTACAATATAAACAGATCTCAATATTGATTTAATTGTTTGGCTGCAAAAATATGGAATACGCCAGATAAGGGGTGCAGATAATTGTGCAAAATGCCATCGATGCTTAATGTTATTGATGGATTTAAATTCGAATAATGAGGGGAAAATATCACTAAATCGTTGTGAACTATTCATTGAGTTAAAACGACCTGTACTTTTTGTATCACAATAAAGAGCAATATCCCTGATAACTAATGATTTATGTCCAGCCCTGACAGCACGGTACGAAAACTCCCCGTCCCCATGGTAATGAGGTAGCTTTTCCTTAGCAATATTGCCAATCTTTTTGAGAATTTTAATAGGATACAAGGTTCCATGACCAAATTGAAATTGTATTGGAATCACCTCAGGAACGGACTTATCTGAAACTAGTTTGCCAGAATGTGGTCGGGAAGTAAGGGCTAGAGGCCAGCAGAGCATATTAGACCCAGGCCCATGAATCCTGCCTTCTGATATCGGTAGCCCAGCCAATACTGAATCGGGCCATTGTGACTGAGCTTTTATGAAACGTTCTAACATATCAATTTCAAACTCAACATCATCGTTCATAAATAAAATGGAATCACTATCAGAAGTGTGAAAGTTATCTAATATGTATCTAACAGCTAAAAACATACATCCGCCCCACCATTCATTTCCCCCAGTCCGAATTATCATTAGTTTATCCGAATCTTTTGCTAATTGAACTAATTGTTCATACGTCCCGTCGTTCGACAAGTCATCAACAATTATAAGTTGAAAATTATCATAGGACTGTTTCATAATACGTTGAACAAAAGGTAATGATGTATTAATCCTATTATAAACAGCTACTGCAACAAATATTTTAGGCAACTCACTAGCTGCTACTGACATATTATTCATAAATCAAAAAAAAGAATGATAAGTTATAGATGCTATAACTTTATTAAATAGTATGAGAATATCAGTAAACCTAATATTCCTAGCATACCCTGACAAATTATCCATCGCTGTTTATTATACTTATCAAAACCTATTACACCATAAATAGCGGCGAAAGGCACAATATATGTAATATGCCTGAATGTAAACGATCCAAAAACATAGCCAACATAACAAATAAGAACCATTGCCAGTAAAGGTAACATCAACCTTGATCTCCATGTATTTTTCAAGCCTAAAAAAATAAAAGGGATAAAAACAAACTGAAAAATAGTGCCGATTGACAAGAAATTCCAATCTAAGTCCTTTGTGTATAAAATCGGTAAAGGTGTTATAAAAGAATATAAAATTGATGCAATAATTTTAATTGGAATTGGAAGATTAAATAAAATCAAAGAAAGACCTCCTTCGGAAGCTCTATCCCCCCCCTCTGAAAGATCAGTACTGGATGAATCTAATTTACCTACTAAATCAATTACTAAAGGAAGGTCAATAGAAGAAAGTGAGGAGTATACTAATACGATTGCGAAAATAAAAAGTAATACATGTAAATTAGACAATTTTTTTACAGAAAATATGAAAACAATCCATCCAACCAAAAATACCAAAGCAATATTTATAGTATTCAATAACCTCAATTCCATTATTATTATAATAATAGGGGCAAATAACAGTGTATAAAAAAGTCTTTTTACGGCTGCCTTGGTTTTAATAATGCTGATAGAAGCACTAACTGAAATTAATAGCATAAAGGCAATTGGAATATCTCTAAAAGTTTGGATACTAACGTAAACCATCATAGGGAATAAACCAGTTACTAATGCACTGTTAATAGCTTGCTTAGATGATAGTGAAATTTTATTACATATTGAATAAACAAGAACCGAACACATGCCAAGCATACTAGAATTTAATAATCGAGGCATCATTGTATGAAACCCACCAAAATAATCTGCAATCCTCATCAAAAAACTTATTAAATAAATGTAGCCTTTTGAATTATGATATGGCATATCTATTAGTTTTCCAATCTCTTCTGAATCATACTTCCAAGACCCACCTTTAAGAATAGCGGCCAACTGTTCATATCCCAAAGAATCAGATCCCCCACTACCATATGGGATTCCATATTGAATTTTAAAAATATAATAGAAAAGAATAGAAGCAATGGCTGCAAAAGCATAGATAAATGTGAAAAGTTTTATAGCAATTCTACCGTAGAAACAGGAAAAGGCAATACCAATAATTCCAAAAAATAAGAATGAGAAAAAAGTTGAGATTGATCCATTAATAATACTGAATAATACAATAAAAAAAACAGAAATAAAAACAACTGGAATCCTATATCTCAATAACATAAAATCATCCTTAGATTTAGGAAGTAGCGTATCAACATGAATTGAATCAAAGGACACACTAAAAGACATAAAAACAATATTTACCTATTAATAAAAACATTATATTATTTTACTTTGATTCTCTAATGTTATGTTGTGCTAACACCTGTTTAACCCATAGTAATAGATTTATTACTCTCCAATCACGGAAAGGCATGGATTCATTATTCTGGAGGCCTTGGTTTAATAATGTCTTAAATTGATTAAAATCAATAATTCCCAATTCGCTATTTGATAAATCGGTTCCAGAAAGTCTTTTTCTCATTTCAAATACCCACTTGCCCATCGGCACAAAAAAGCCAACCTTATCCTGGCGGTCAAGTATTATATCTGGCACAATACCCCGCATTGCTGCACGAAAAATTGATTTGGTTTCGCCATTCTCAGAAATCAGGAATTCTTCTGGAAGACTTAATAAAAATTCAGCAAGAGGAATGGTTAAAAAAGGTACCCTGTTCTCTATAGAAAAACGCATTGCATTGCGATCTCCATACCTTAACAAAGAAGCTAGACCATTGTGTGTCATAGCATTTAGCAAAACCTCCTTAACCCTTCTTCCTTTTCCATTTTTTAATCTTGTCATCCTTACAGGTCTCAGATTAATGGAAGCATTGATAAAGTGATCTTTATTAATCCATTTCGGTATTTTATTTTCACCTGAAATATTCTGTATTGCTTTAAAAACATCATCAGAAATCATTTGCCCTATAAATGAACGCCAAGCCGACATATTTTTTCTTCCCTCCCATTTCTTCCACCTGTTTGCAAATTGTACCATACCTATAAGGTCTCCTTTCTCAAATAAAGATCTCATTCTTTGTCCATGATAACCTTGATAACCAGCTAACAATTCATCAGCGCCTTGACCTTCTAGTACCACTTTTACACCTGCTTCTTTTGCTAATTTGAATACACGATATTGGGCGTACATACTTGTTGTACAGAAAGGTTCTCCTTGAGCAGAAATGAGATCATAAATGTCTTCATTAAGCTCATGTGGTTTAACTATTACTTTATGAGGGATTGCATTGATCTCCTTGTTAACAATATCAATCCATGATTCTTCAGACAATTCAGACTTTTCTGGTATAAAAGAAAATGTATGGATATCAATAGATGGCTCGAGGTATCTTGTTGCACAGGCTATAGCAGAAGAATCAATACCTCCTGAAAGTGCAATGCCAAGAGGTACATCACTTCTTAAGTGCAGCTTAATACTTGATAAAAAAAGTTCTCTCAATCGAACTGTTGCTTCCTGAAAACTTATGTTGTTGTTTTCTTTAATAGATGGTGCCCACCATTTTGTAACCTGAATCTTTCTAGGCTCCAAAAGGTTAATTGTGATAAAATGTGAAGGTGGAACATGATGGATATCTTTTACAAAAGTGTCCTGCCCAACATCCTGAACAGCATACATCAAGTAATCATATGCTCTTTGGTTATCAAGCTTAGATCTTTTATTTCTTAATAACATTACGGCATTTATCTCAGAAGCAAAACACAAAGAATCTTCTTCGTAGGAATAGAACAACGGTTTAATGCCAAACGCATCTCTAACCAATGTGAGGGTATTCATTTTCCTATCTACTACAACAAATGAAAACATACCAATAAGCCTTGAGAGACAGGCACTTCCCCAGTGCGCCCATGCTGTAAGTAATACTTCAGTATCGGATTGTGTAACAAAACCATATCCGAGCACCAATAATTCCTGCCGTATTTCTTTGTAGTTATAAATTTCACCATTAAAAGTGATTGTAAACCTACCATCTTTTGTGGATCTTGGCTGATGTCCTCCTTCTGACAGATCAATGATTGAGAGGCGTGTCTGTCCTAGGAACAACGTTCCTTCGCGCTCATTTGTAAGTTCAATTCCTTTATCATCAGGTCCTCTGTGTTTCAGTGAATCAACTGATTTATTAATAATTGACTCAATGTTTTCAGGTCTTACTTTCCACCAACCTCCAATTATTCCGCACATACTTTATTCTATTTTATATCGATAATATATTACGTATACCGTTTAACTGATTAATGAACATAAAATCGATCTGAGAACTTTCTTTTCCTCTTGAAAACACAATACAGATGCAGCTTTATTAGAAGCGCTTTTTGCTTCTAATATTTCCGGCATTGTTAAAGAGTTAATAACCTTAGCTGATTCATTCAAGTTAAATGAAGGCAAAATCAACCCACATTGATACTCGTTCACTAACCGCGAGATATCCGGTAATGGCGTTGAAATAATCATAAGGCGAGCCTGGATAAATTCAAATAATTTATTCGGCAGACAGTATTTGATATTGAAAGTAGTAGGTTCCCAGAAAAAGATACCTATATCATACTGATTTAATGTGCCGATCAAACGATCAAATGTTACAGGATCATGAAACCTAATAGCGGGATTATTACCTGCCATTTTTTTAAGATTCAAAATATCATTGCTGTTACCAACAAGGTATAGATCAAGCGTGAAACGCATGTCTAGTTTTTCAACCAACTTTATTGTTTCACCAAGTATACGGTCAGCATTAGCAGAACCATGATGAACTATACGCAATACGTTTTTGTCAACAGGCACAACAGGTTTGTTCTCATAGGTTGGCATGCTCCTGATAAGATGAGCTTTTATGCAATAATCCTGATGTAATGCATCAACCAGTCCATAAGAAACGGTGACAACCGCTTCGCATTTCTCTAAAAGATGAGTAAAAACTGCTTTACGATACCCCGCTTCCAGTAAGCGGAACAAAAAATATTTTTCAAATTCTCTTGGATAAAAATCCCGTATATCGAAAAATAATTTTGCCTTCTGTTTTTCTTTCAGTTCACAAGCAAGCGGGAGGAAATCAATGTGTTCGATAATGATCAGATCCCAACTTTGTCCTTGAGGGATAATACCCGAAGTAAATCCCGTGATTTTCCTCGTCAATAAAATTTTTATTTTAAATACCGGAATGAGCCTTCGCAGTATCTTAAGCGAAAAACGGTATATTCTGGCAAGCATGGAAGAAGACATCTTTGGAAGCAGCAACTGCATGGCAAAAGGGTAGTCATTGCTTGTTTCATCTGACAGAGAGGAAATTTCCGCATTCATTTCCTGAAGTAATTCAATGGTTCTTCGTACCCTCCCTAAACGGGTTATTTTACCCTCACATATGATTAAAACCCTCATAATTTTTTACTTTTAGAATGAAAGCCTACACACTCACTTATTTAGACATTTTGTGAAAAGCAAAATCTCTCGATCTTACACGGAAAGGTTTTTCAATAAACTTATAAATGAACATACTTGTTAAAAGTGTTACAATAATCACAATAATATATGCCATTATTGTTTCAGTAACTGCAAGTTGGGGAAAGGATTCTCCATTAATGACAGCTTCGGGACGTTTGAGTACTAGCCTTATAAACTGGTTAGCTATCCATAGGATCAGAAAATGCGACATATAGATAGAATACGATATCTCACCTAATTGTTTGAATATTCCTAAACGCAGTGACTTTTTAACAAACCCATCCTTGCTCCTTACTAGTGTAAAAATCAGAGCCCCTGAAATAATGAATATCAGTGGGTATAACTGAAATACGGGATAACGCGATAGGAAAATCAAAAGGGCAATTATTGGTATCAAAGGTGTAAAACTAGGAAGTTGGAATTTTTGCTTAGAAATCAGAACAGAAATAAGACATCCAGAACTAAATCCTAACAGGCATGTAAGAACGTAACTAAATCTGCTCAATTCAGGTATTTGGATGAAAATATAACTCACCAATAGTACCACTACGAATGCTGCGACCCGCCATTTGTAGAGATTTAAAATAATAAAAGCGAAAAGCAAATAGGTATAAAATTCAGTGCTGATAGACCATGATGGACTATTAAATGAACCAACATGATCAGTTATACCCAATGCCTGAGCTAGTAAGAGATGTGCAGTAAATGCAGAAGCATTATTAATTACAAACGGCGTCGAGTTTGGTGAATTAATACCGTATTGTGTTGAAAGAATATATTTCAGGTATTCAACACCCAAAAAAATTAGTAAGAGCATTAGGTGAACAGGGTATAGTCTTCCAAAACGTAAAAATTGAAATCGCAGGAGATCCTTACTTGTTTTGATACTGTTTGCGTATGCATTATAAATAACAAATCCCGATAAGACAAAGAACAATTCTACCATTAAATAACCATTCCGGAATATGGAGATATTAAAAAAACTACTATTCCAGTTTGGTATGTGTTCAAATACAACAAGCAGGGCAGCAATGCCTCTTATGCTTTCCAGCTCTTCATACTTTCCGGTTTTAAGTAGTAATGGATTGTTAAGCATTTATTCGGTTTCTAGTTTGTGTTTGTTTTAATGAGTATTCCGTCATTTAGTTCGTATTCAGATCCATCACCTTTACATTTTGCTTTTCCATTCCCGGTTAATGGCAATTCCAGTTTTTCGCCATAAGCACTCATCCAGCCGATTTGTTTTGCTGGTACACCGGCCATTAATGCGAAAGCCTTTACATTTTTATTTACTACAGCACCTGCTGCAATGAACGCATATTCCTCAATCACTACCCCGCAGACTATGGTGGAATTAGCTCCAAAAGTAACACCTCTTTTAATTACTGTATTCCGATATTCACTTTTACGGGATATGTGACTCCTTGGGTTATATACGTTTGTAAAAACCATGCTCGGCCCGCAGAAAACATCATCATCCAAATGTATATTATCATATATCGAAACATTATTCTGTATTTTACAATTGTTGCCGATAAACACTTTATTTGCAATGAAAACGTTTTGACCAATACTGCAATCACTCCCTATTTTGGCTTCAGCAGAAATATGCGTCCAATGCCAGATTTTTGTATTGTCACCGATAATAGCGCCTTCATCAATAATTGCTGTGATATGTGCTGAATATCTCATATTAAGTTTTTTGGAAATCAGATTTTTTTGCAAAAAGGATGGAAATCATTTTCCAGTGCAGAGATTTTTGCATTACGGATATGATGTACCATTTCAATAGAATTTTTAGCTTCACTTATATCGAAGCCTTTACCATCCAATATGTGCTTATAGCTTTCTGTATGTAGGTCAGTAAATCCCTCTGAAAACTCAATTTCTTCACCGGCAATTTTTATTGACCTGTAAGTACGCTGTCCTTTTTCTTTTTGTTCTGAAGGTAAATGCTCTGAGTTAATAGAAAGAAACCAACGTACTCTTGCATTTTCTAGTTGTAAAAATCCTGATGCGCAATCGGGGTTATTAACATGTACCAATGAAGAAACCTGTTTACCAAATATCCATGATATCATATCAAAAAAATGAACCCCTATATTTGTTGCAATTCCACCAGATTTAGCAACATCTCCCTTCCAGCTCTGGTAATACCAACTTCCTCTGGATGTAATGTAGGTAATATCAACATCAGCCATTTCAGATTGTGTCTTTTCATATTTTTTATGCAATGCAATAATTGCAGGATGTAACCTTAATTGTAAAATAGTAAATATCTTTTTATCTCCTTCTTTTTCTACTTCTGCAAGGGCATCAACATTCCAGGGATTCAAAACAATTGGCTTTTCACATATTGCATGCGCATTATTGCGTAAAGCAAACCTGATATGTGCATCG
Source organism: Bacteroidota bacterium (assembly GCA_947461125.1). Taxonomy (GTDB): domain Bacteria; phylum Bacteroidota; class Bacteroidia; order Chitinophagales; family Chitinophagaceae; genus Sediminibacterium. The sequence goes on from CANHHX010000001.1 coordinate 41,729, forward strand.
TGCAGATAGTTGGGTGAGCAAATGCTCATATAGTCAATACCTTTTTGTTTTCTTTTTAATTTATCAATATGCCTATCGAATCGTTCAAATTCGGTAAAAAAATATGCATCTGGGAAAAAACTATCTAAAGTACCAACGCTGTCGTTTGGATCAAATGCCGCTTTTAATGCATTATTTGTTTCTTTAATTGCCCGCATATGGCGATTCGCAATATATCCAGCTGCTCCTATAAGTGCAAAATTTAATTCAGACATTAATTTTATTTATTTACAATTTTAAAAAATCATAACCACAATAATCACAGATCTTATTTTCCAGATTTTTTGAGAAATCTATATAGATTAACTAACATCTTGTATAGTTTTCTTTCCTCCCCATCTTTAAAAAACCAGTCCCACAAACCTTTCTCACTACCATACAATTCATGTGGCTTTTCAGGTCTACTTAAATAATCGGAGAATTGTTCTTTTGACCAACCCATTTTTTTAAGGAAATACTCTGTATCATCTTTTAATAACTGTTCGGATAAAAATGCAGGTATTTTTAAAAGGTTGAGTGCCTCCTCACGGGTCATCTGACCAGATGCTACCAATGTTCCAAGATGCAATAATCTTTTATCAACACCAAATTTTGTTGGCAATATATACCCTTGGTAAAACCGGGTAAAGATAGATTCGTAGTGTTTAAAAGGATACCTGTGATAACCATACCCTTCTTCAAGTGCGTCTAGTACCTCGTTTTTATTATACTCAAAAAAATCAAGGAAAGAAATCCAGTGTATTTTTTTGACAAACTCAAAACGTACAAAATCAATAGTACTGAAAGCTGGAAAAGTATTTAGTTTTGGACCTCCCATTTTTTGGCTTATCATTTTGATATTTTTCTTATCAAACTTAAACCAATTCCATCTCTTAGGTAATGCCATTCCTTCAGTAGCCTGATTAGTTCCTGCCAATATATATTTGATGCCATACTTGGCGGCTAATTTATAATTCACGCCCAGCATGGCATTGTCATATAATAACTCAACATCAATTACATCTGCATCAAAGAAAGCCTGCATCAATCCTTTGTATTCTGGCCAATCAATTACATGTGTATACAAATCCACTTTCAATATCCTGACGAGATTCGCGATATTATTCTGAGCAAGTTCGGAATTCCATCCATTATCCATATGAACAGCCAGAGGGCGAAGACCACACTTAACAGCTTGCACAAGTGCCCAGGAACTATCCACACCACCTGATAAGCCGATAATACAATCATATCGCTTCCCTTTACCGGTTATTTTTATTGTATTTATGAATTCGTTCAGCTCTTTTTCCTTTTTATCAGCATTTTTTTGCTGCATTGGTTGGTAACGTACTAAAAAATCAGAACAATAGTTACATATCCCTTCTTTATTAAAAGTGATATCGATAGCACTCGTGTCCATAACACAGCGCCTACATATTTGGTATTCTTTTCCCATATTATGAATTAAGTAGGATTTCCAATTCTTTGTATTGAGGATAAGTAATCAAAACAGCCCGATGGGGACCGTGAAAAACAAAAAAAGCACCAACTGCAACAGCACTTGCACCTGCGTTTACAGCAAGTTTGATGTCATTAAGTTTTCCTACACCTCCTAATGCGATAAGAGGCACAGAAATGGCTCCACTTATTTGTTGAATCAACTCAATGTCCATACCTTCCATTACACCGTCATGATCGACGCTATTTAATACTATTTCTCCTGCGCCAGAATCAATTGCAATTTTAATAAAATCTAGTATGTTGGTTGACAATATTTTTTCGCGGGTAGCGGAATATAATTGCCTTTTTCCCAACCAGTTCTTTTTGATATCGATTGACACCAGCACGCTCTGGCTCCCAAATCTAGAAGAAATCTGCGAAATCAAAGAGGGATTTTCAAGAGCCGCTGTTTGAAGACATATTTTTTCAACTCCGATAGAAAATAGTCTGTGAGCATGCTCTACACTAGTAATACCACCACCATATGAAAGAGGCATAAAACATTCACCGGCAAACTGCTCAATCAAGTGATAATTCGGCTCTTGCTTAGCATTGGTTGCAGTTATGTCTAATACCATCAATTCGTCTACCTCCTTATCATTAAAGATTCGTATAGCATTAATAGGATCACCAACATACTTGGGATTCTTAAATTTATAAGTTTTTACTAACCCTCCGTTCTTAAGAAGTAGACATGGAATGATACGGTGTCTAAGCATAATAATTGCAAAATTTTTGAATACCTAATACCTTTATACTCCTTGTTTCAGTCATTATAGATCAGCAAATTTTTTTAATAATTTCATGCCAAAGCTGTGGCTTTTTTCGGGATGAAACTGGGTACCAAAAATATTATCTTTTTCAATAGCAGTGACAAACATGTATCCATATTTTGCTTTTGCAGTAACTAACTCTTCTGCACATTTCACATAATAAGAATGCACCATATAAAACCTTGGCTTTTCAATATTTTCGAAAAGCGTAGCCTTATTTTGTGTAAATATATCAGTCCACCCCATGTGAGGTATTTTATAAGAAGAGGGCATTTGTGTAGTGTCAAATTTTACTACTTCGCCCGGTAACCAGGCTAGACCTTTCTCTAGCCCTTCTTCACTTTTTTCAAATAACATTTGATGGCCAACGCATATTCCCAAAGTGGGTGTTTTCTCATTTATCACTTTTTTGTGAATCACAGTTTTTAACCCACTTGCATTAAACTGTTGCATACAATAATCAAAATGGCCTACACCCGGTAACAATATTTTTGATGCATTGGCAATTACTTCCACATCATTTGTAATACAGCTTTCTGCTCCAATTTTTTTGAACATATTATGGATAGAAAGAAGGTTGCCAACATTATAATTGATTATTGCTATCATAAACCTATCTAATACTTATATAATCGTTCATACTAATTCTTTCTCATTACAAATGTTGTTCGAGGTTGATGTCCATAACTAACGCTTAGTCTTTTTTCAATTAATTCCAATCCATGTTCTTTTCCACATATAGCAACTTGTTCAGGACTAAATCTAACTGGATAAATATTTAAGGACTCTAAACCTATTGGATGATCAAAAGGGTCCCTATAATCTGCAACTGCATCTATAAGTTCAACAAAAAATAAACATCCTGGATTCATCAAACTTTGATATTCTCCAAAAAAATCAATTAATAATTTACTCCGAACATCATAATCCCTTGGATTTTCAATTTGCTTGTTACCATAATTACCCATCCATGCAGAAAAAACCCAATGCAAGGCAGTTATAACATCATACTTGCCATTTTGGAAAGGTTTAAAGCCATCGTCTAACAAGAAACTAGTTTCAGTATAATCAAATTTATCTTTTAATATACTTGCAATTTTAATACACTCTGGTAATAAATCTCTACCCTCTACAAATTTGAATCCCTGGTCCGCAAGATGAAAAACCATTATTCCTGTACCACATCCAGTAACTAATATTTTTTTATTTTTATCAACTTTTTCATTAATGAATTTTAATGTAAAATTTGTTAAGGGGTCTTTATCATCACGTTCAAATGCTGTATAAAACCAAGATAATTGGTTTCCATTAACTAAACCTAACCCCTGATCCACTACAATTTTTTTAGCTTCAATATCAGAGTATCTACTTTTAATAAATTGAGGATTTTGATTTACTCCTTTTCTCAATAACTTTTTTATACTTTTTGTAAAGTTTCTCTTTAATTCATATGTAAAAGCTAAACGTTTTGCAGTAGAGATACTTCCGTGATTGAACTCATTCATAATTTACTATTTTTGGTTTATAATTATTTAATAAAAATTTAAAATGATATCGATTATGATACAAATACATAGCTGCACTAAAAAAAACAAAAACATTTACAACTAACTTAAATAAAATATTAGCATCTTTTAAAAGAAATGCTGTACAACCTAGTAGCACAATTAGAAGGATCCATAAATGAGGATAATACTTTTGTTTATCCACGTTTTTTAGTGCACTAGTATACATGCCAGAAAAATAAACAACTAATAGCCCTATAAATGTAGCTATTGCAGAACCCATCACACCTAGATAAGGTATTAATAGCAGATTTAAAATAACATTGATAATTCCACCAGCAAAAGATATGCGCCAAAATTGCTTGGTCTTATCCTCAAAACCAAGCCTCATCATACAGGCCCAATACATAGGCATACATGAATTCCCCATCAATATTACAATCGCGAAAGGATATGCTGCTGCCAGCTCGGCATTGTTTGTAATCAAATTAAATATTTCTTTTACCCATAAGCATGCCATAAAAGTAAAAGATATAAATACTACCTGCAAAAAAAAAGTGAAATATCGTGCATTCTTGTACGATACTTCCAGCCTTTGGGCGAATAAGGTATAATACATTGGACCCACCGCCTGGCCTATCGCATTGCCAGCCGCATCAGCATATTTACCCAAAGTATAGGCAAAGTTATATTGGCCAATTTGCTGAGGATTGATTTTATAAAGATCAAGTAAAATACGGTCTGATGCATCAAGCAGATATCCAGAGTACTTATGTGGTATCATGGGCAATGATACTCTTAGAAGATTTCGCATCTGGTTTTTCTTTATTTTAAAAACCGGATATAGTTTCAACTTAAAAAATACTGGATAAAGAAAAAATAAAAAATTAACTAATGCTATGATAAAATTTGTAATAAAAAAACTCCAGTAATGAAACTTCAAGTTTACAATAAGATAATAATTAGCAAATACGCCTATGGCACCGGTAATAACAGCTACAATAAACAAATATTGTGGTTTTTGTTTGCTTTGATAATATCTTACACCCAACGTATTTACAGAATCGAAAAGTAAAATAGGTAAAATTACAAGTAAAATAAAGTAGTAAAAATGTGTATCAATATATTTTTGTACAAAAAAATAAAGAATCATAAAGACCATTAATGAATATGGAAAGCTCCACACAATTAATATCCCAAATATTTTTTGCCAAAACAATTTCCATTTTACAGGATTCCCCTGTGCTTTAAAAAAATAATTCGTCAAGTTTAATTGAAGACCAAGGTCTTTAAAGGCACTTAACGCGGAAGTATAAGCTATAGTAATACCATATACTGTATAATCAAAAGCAGTTAAATATTTTGTAGTTATAGGCAATAAAAATAAGGTAATTATGCTGGGCAATTGAGGGCCAATAGCGTATAGTAAACTATGAGAAAATAGACGTTTTAACAATTATTATACATTTTGTAAGATGAGCAACTGCTTAAAAGAAACTTTTCCCATTCCATGTTATTTTTTTCTAAATCAATTAAAGGCACTTTTACTTTTTGTTGTGATATCCAATCTATAATATTTAATCCTTTTTTATATACAAGTGCATAGCCCTGATTTATTTCCTTTTTAAAATAAGAAGGCCCTCCATAAGGTGGTGTGTTTTCACCATTAGGCCCATATTGAATTACCAAATGATTAAGTATTAGAGATGTTATACCAAATTGTGCAGCTTCAATAACAACTGAACTTTCAATAGTGATATGCGTTTTTGTCTTTGTAAGAATCAGTGGCAGAGGCAGGGTACTTAACTCCTTCCAGAAAACTTTCTCTTTTTCTTCTAGAGTAAAATTTTTATCTAAAAATTGTTCAAATTCATCCCGATTTTCCTTTTTCATATAAACAACCGGATGTAGTCTTATTACCCAAGTATAAATATTTAAAGTTTGTCTTATTACCGCTATCATATAATCAGGTATGATGTAACTGTGATGTGAACCCCATGTTAGTGTTAATAAAATAATTGGCTTTTTAAAATTATTTAGAGTCAGAGCAGCCTCATCGCAATTGAACCATTCTGAAAATGTGTTTTCAAAAAAACCGTTATTCCATTGATTACCTATAACATGAGTCATACATAAATACTCGAAATTTTTAGCACTTACGTCATCCCAGCTTAAAAATCCGTATGGAAGATACTCTGTTGAGAAATTTCTTAACGTATTTTTTCCAAAATACATATGATCGGATGCTATTACACCATGTTGCAAGTAATACAATTTTATTTTTTTTGAATTACACACTTTGTTTAAAGCTATATCCCAGTCAATAACGATTAGCGCTTTAGGCCTAAGAAGCATCAAGATTAGTTTCCACGATGTTGTACGCTTTAATTTAATTTTTTCAAAAAAAATCATCAGTGGTGCCACAGAAAAATCATAATCACAATTATGATCATCAATAATTGTGATTGCTGATATTTTGGATTTTATATTTTCTGCTTCCAATTTTTTTTTCAGAACAAATGCAAAGGGAGATATTTTACGTTCGTTTAAGAATGTATTTATATCTGCTCCGGTTATAAATATAATATGTTGTTGTCTGTTTTTTATACATCCAAAAACACTTTGTATCCACGAAATGAAAAAAGAGATCAAACTATTGTTATTCTAAATTTTATCCCAGCTTAAAGGAGTTCCTTTAGCCAGACTTACACGAGCAGTATTGCCTATTAATTGCTCAAAATATCGAGGGTGCAAGCCATCACCAGGTCTTATTATCCTAATATTGTCATAATTGAACTTTTCTCCTTGTTGTATCTCCTTCACAACATAAATACTTCTTTTAAACATGAGGCTCTTGATTTCGGTTGGCTGAATACCATATTGAATATTACCCAATGATTGCCAGGCTCTTTCTGTTTCTATTACTAAACTTTTGAGTTCATCAGGTTCCAAAGAAAAAGCACTATCAACCCCGCCTTCGGATCTGTCTAAGCAAAAATGCTTCTCGATCACAGTTGCTCCCAATACCGTAGCCGCTACAGGCACACCTATACCCATCGTATGATCACTTAATCCTACTTCACAATTAAACAATGATTTTAAATGAGGTATTGTTCTTAAGTTAGAATTTAAAGGGTTTGCAGGGTAATTACTGGTACATTTTAAAAGGACCAAATCGCTGCAGTTATTATTCCTGAGTACGTCAACAGATTCAGCAAGGCCCTCGAGGCTGCTAACACCTGTTGACATAATTACAGGTTTACCCGTTTTGGCTACTTTTTTTAGAAGGGGCAAATAATTGTTTTCAAAAGATGCAATTTTATACGCCGGAGAATTCAGTTTTTCTAAAAAATCGACAGCACTATTATCAAAAGGAGTTGAAAATATGATGATATTATTATCAGCAGCACATTTATATAATGCTTCATGCCATTCCCACGGAGTATGAGCTTCCTGATATAATTCATACAAGTTCCTATTTTTCCACAAAGAGTTTTCATCTTTAATATCAAAAAGTCCTCCTCTATGATCTATTGTAATAGTATCAGCAGTATATGTTTGTAGTTTAACCGCATGTGCGCCACACTCAGCTGCAGTTTCAATTATTTTAAAAGCCCTATCTATAGATTGATTATGGTTACCGCTCATTTCAGCGATGATAAAAGGGGTGTTATTTGAACTTATAGTATAATTGCTTATTTGCATTGATTTATGTTTTTAATATATAATACAGAGGGTTCTTTTTGATATATCAATTCTTTTTTAAGAATAAAATTTGCTTTTATAAAAGAATCTATAGAGGCTATATTGGAACTCTTTATATAAGCATAAAGGAAATAGTTGGGATTTTCAGTTAAAAAAATATTGGATGCTGTATCAAGTATTTGGGGTGCATATGAATTACCTCGGTGCATAATATCAATTGAAACTCCAATTATAGCTGTATTATCATTAGACTTTGTGATACGCACCTGTCCAATATTTTGCTGATCTTCATTATGAAATATATAGAAACAAAAATTGGGATTATTAATACGTTCGTTAAACCATTCTACATGTGCATTGTAATCAATTGTAGCAGTATCAAAAGATTGTAGTCTTACCAAAGGGTCATTTGCCCATTGATAATACAAGTCACAATCCTTTATGTTAGCTTTACGTATGGTTAGAATGCTCATTAATTTTTGAATGAATAACTACATCAATAAACTTGTCTTCAATAAAGCAATGATCTTTCAAAACTGCTTCTTTATAAAAGCCGCAAGATTCTAAAACAGAGTACAAATTAGGCCTTAAGTCAAATGCATAAGTAAAAATTTTATGGATTTTAATATCTTCAAAAGCTACCAGCTGTATCATACTTAGAAAACTTTGCCAGCAAGAAGAAAAGTATTCTTCTTCCATCTCTGGTTTGATTATAAAGGAAATCTCTGCATGCTTATCTACCCAATTAATATGCACCAATCCACCATAACCTATACATACATTATTATATAAAAAAGAAAATAAGATTTGGCTGGGTTGCTGTGTATCAAATAATTTACTTATTATCTCTGCAAAGTAATTATCTTGGATAATTGGCGTAAGTAGTTTTTGCTGGCGTAAATGAAAAATCTGCGCATTACGCATATGCATAATAATATACTTATCCTGGTCTCTTATGGGCACAATAGAGTAATTCTCATTAATTCTTACTTGTTCTTTTAAAGAAGCATAATTACGCATTATAATCTGACCGGTTTATTTATCTTTTGTAACGAGTTTTTAATATCAAGAGGTGTGAATTGGGTAAAATGGAAAATACTTGACGAACCTACCGCTTCGCAATTGGTATTCTGAAAAAGTTCAATATAATGGTCTGGCTTACCACCGCCTCCAACACAAATCATTGGAACTTTTGTTATTTTTTCTGCTTCCTTTATCAATTCTATATCAAACCCACTCATCATTCCGTCGTTGTTAACTGCATTTAATATTATTTCTCCGGCTCCAGCTTCTTGCATTTCTGAAATAAAATCATGCATTGCTATATTCTTACCAGCAATATTCAATATTTCAAACCGATCATTTTTCTTTTGAACATCTACTGAGATTGTTATACACTGTGCCCCAAAAAATTCTGAAGCAGTTTTGATGAAATTTTTATCTTTAATTGAAGCTGACTTAATAATAACCTTATCAGCACCAATTTTTAATAGATCATTAATGTCCTCAACTGAAGTTATACCGCCACCAATTGCTACCGGCATAAAACACTCTTTAATTACATCTTGTACTATTTTAAGATTAATCTTTCTATTCTGTTGTGTAGCAAAAATATCTATAAAAGCAAGTTCATCTACTGCCCTGCTGTTATAAACCCTTGCTGCCTGTACAGGATTACCAACCATCCTCGGATTAATAAATTGTTTGGTTTTAACTAATGCAAATCCATTAAAAGTGAGTATAGGTATAATCCTAACTTTAAGCATAATATTTATAAATAGATGATAAAAGTGTTAGGCCTGCATTCTGACTTTTTTCAGGATGAAATTGTGTGGCAAAAATATTCTTGTTTTGAATAGCAGCAACATAATCTTTACCATAATTTACAGTAGCTGCAATATTTTCTTTATCTGAAACATCAAAATGAAAACTATGTATAAAGTAGAAATTTTTTTGATCTACTGGTGATAAAAAACCCTGTTTTGTTACAGATATATCATTCCATCCTAAATGTGGTATTCTCTTTTGTGGTTCTATAATTTTTTTTACTGTTCCTTCTATCCAACCTAAGCCATTGCAGTGAATAAATTCTGTCCCACTTGAAGCGAGCAATTGCATACCTAAACAAAAGCCCATAAAAGGTTTCTCTTTAACTAATACTTGTTCATTTAGAACCGGTATTAAATTATAAGCAATTAGATTATCCATACCCTGTTTAAAAGCACCAACACCAGGTAAAATAATAAAATCAGCATCAATTATTTCTTTATGGTTGGATGTAATTATATTTTTTATTTTTAAAAAATCTAAAGCTTTTTGTACTGAAGCCACATTGCCCATTCCATAATCGATAATAGCTGTTTTCACAATTGCATTAAATTAAGAGTTACTGAATTTCAAAGCTTTTAATCAAATTACCTTCATCATCTCTTTTAAAACTGCCATCTTTGTTTTTTTTGAAAATTATAGGATTTGTGTAAGAATCAATTACATTATCAATCTCTATTTTCGACATACCTGAGTATTTAATAAATTCATTTATGGCATAGTGAGGGTACTTACCATCAAATTGCTTTACTAAAGCTAAACCTTCAGCGCGAGTAAGTCTGTTGTTCCTGATATCAATACATGCATGATCAGTTGCTCTGCCGAAGCCGTATTTTACATATTTCAGATAATCATGCAGACCTACTAATTTTTCATCTAGATTCTCATAATTAGTATAAGTACCTTCAATATTTCCATCTTCCTTCACACTAAACCCAAGTTCTTTTACTATCTCTAGCTGTTTACGGGCATCCCAAAAAAAATAATGCCCTAAAAATATTCCTGTTACACCTACTCTTTCAATATCTTCATCTTCTGGATAAAAGTAAGGTGTCAGTTCTTTTTCAGTAAGGCCCTGTACTCCAACCATATCCTGTATTCTGTTTCCCAGCAAGCCCCCAAATTCCTCTAACCATTTCCGGTTAAGTATTCTGTTTTTTACGCTATCAAGATGTGGGCCACCGTATTCCTGTTGGGGATTTTCTCCCCATATTATTAGTGGAATATTGAATTTAACAGCGAACATTACAGGAATAGTGAAAATGCCTATATGGTTAGGCCACATTTCATCACCTACTCTGATAAAGCTTTCTACAACCATTTTTTTATAAGCATCATGATTTTTTTTGAAATGTATAAGATCAATACCCATTTTAGAAATATTATCTAAATTACGCTGACCTAGTTCAGTAACCATTGTAGTTTCAAAGCAAACACATAAAGGATTAAGACCGCATACATTCTTCATAAAATAAGCTTGGTACGTGCTATCTTTCCCTCCACTTACAGGTATTAAACAATCATATCCAATTTCTCCAGAAGGCTTTTTATAAAAATCTACAATCTCAAAAAAATCTTTCCTTTTTTGGACCCAATCGATACCTATATTTTTCTGTTCAGCGGCTACACAGGCAGAACAAATACCCTCTTCATTGAAAGACAAGTCGGGTTTGGTTTCTGGAAACAAACATTTATTACAATATCTAATATTCATTTTTATTTTTTTTCGATTAAGAACCATGTGATATCATCTTGTGGAAAAGCAGGATCTCTCCTATATGCAAAACCATAATCAATAAGAGCACAATTATTAAACCTATCTAGAAATTCTCCAGCGAAATCTCTTTTATACAATCTATCCATATGTCCTCTATATGGAATGGTTACAGGTATAGGATTGTAGTATTCCCCGATTAAGATATATTTATTTGAACTTTCATATAGTTTATCATAAACCACATTTAACATATCAGGATTTATATGAATTAATACCCCTTTTATTAAAGACAGTTCAACTGATTCAGAAACATCAGCTTCAAAAATAGAACCCATGTAAACGTTCTCATTACCAATCTCAATTTTTAACTGTTGTGCAGCTTTTTCATTTATCTCAATCCCTTTCAAGTTAATTTGGGGATATAAAGCTTTTAATGCTTTCATATTCATCCCAATATTTGCCCCAAACTCTCTACAAGAAGAAATTTTTCCTGCTTTTTTTAAAGCATTAGAAAAATAATAAAGGTTTGAAGCCATTAGCTGATCACTTTTATTTCTTGAGATATAATCATCCCCAAATTCTTGTGACCAAAATTGTTCTTGATCTGTTTTAAAGTCCATAGTTTTTATTTTTTAAATTAATATTAATGCAAGTAACAATATATTGTTTACTCCTTTTTGGAAAGAATAATTCTTACTAAATTATTTGTTGCTATTTGAGCTCCTGAATAGTTTAGATGGTCAATATTTTGAAAAAATGAATTTGGCAAAGAAGAATCTAATGATATAAATTTATATTTCTTACTTAAGATATTCTTTCCAAAATTATAATTCGAAATAAAATTAGAATTATAATAATTTTTTAACTCATTAGTGGGTAAATCAAACAAGACTATTTCAATATTTCTGATTTTATTTAGATTTTCTAAATAATTTAATAAGTGCTTAAATTTTATTTCAGAAAAATTATCCTTCCTAAGAGGATAGTATAGTGCTTGTGTACTTTTAAGAATATTACTGGTATAAACTTGAGTCGATTTACAATATCCTTTTGATAATAATGTTTCAAAGTTTTCATTTTTTTTCATTCCAACAGTAAAAATATTACTAAACCCCTTTCTTATACTTTTTTGTAATATTTCATCATACTCATTGTATTCTTTATATTTATAAGCAATGTATTCATTCGTAAATGAATTTTCTAAGTATCTATGAATTGGATATGCCAAAAAATTATCTGCCAAACAAGAAAATGTAGTAGGTGAAATTAACAAATAAATTGATTTTGGTTTTTGCTGGCATTGAGCTAAATACTCGTCTAAAAGTAATTCATAAAAATATGGGCCAGCCGTTGAAATACCAAGATTATATGTTTTATAATTAATACTATCAAAAATTTCCGGAATAATCCCAGAATAACAATATGAATTCCCAACAAACAATATGTCTAATGAGTCAAACTTGGATTTATTCTTTATTGATACTATATTATTATCTTGACTTAATTTCTTATCAATATTATCAATCCTACTTAATAGCAAAAGAAATAAGAATGCAATTAAAAAAAATAATAGTAATCGTTTTATTAAAGTATTCATTTCAAATTAAAATTGGAAATAAATAAACTGTTGCTGTTTCCCAGAAACTAATATAATAGTTAAAATAAATATATAATAAATTAACCACCGTATTCCCACATACTTGATTTTATTTGTTTTCTGAAAGGGATGTACTCCAAATCTACTTATCCACTCAATAATTATAAAGCATATTACTAAAACTGTAGTAATTAATGGAAAATCTTGTGGAATAGTTAAGATCGAACTATTAATTATATGCTTAACAAAATCCCAAGCAATACTAAGATTTGGTGCTCTAAAAAATATCCACGCAAAAGTTACTAATGAAAACGTAAATAAAATTTGAAAAAAATCATTAAATGAAGGTAAAATCTTATCCTTAGAAACGATTTGCAAATTTTTCCTATTTAAACCAAAGATTAAAAGAGGCAAAAAATAAACCGCATTTAAAAACCCCCAAAATAAAAAGGTCCAGTTTGCGCCATGCCAAAAACCACTTACAATAAATATGATGAATGTATTAATAATTGCCCTATACTTATTTACCTTACTGCCTCCTAAGGGTATATATAAATAATCTTTAAACCAAGATGAAAGAGATATATGCCATCTTCGCCAAAATTCTGCAATATCTCTTGAAAAATAAGGAAACGAAAAGTTTTTTAGTAGCTCTATACCGAATAATCTTGCACTACCTAGCGCAATATCAGAATAACCTGAAAAATCACAATAAATTTGAAATGAAAAAAAAACTGCTCCTAAAATTAGTGATGATGCAGAATAATTCTCATATCCATTAAAAATTTGGTTGGCATAAACAGCACAATTATCAGCAATTACAACCTTTTTGAATAAGCCCCACAATATTTGTTGTAATCCATCAATAGTTTTAGTATAATTAAAATTTCTATTTTGCTTTAACTGGGGTAACAAATGCGTGGCTCTTTCAATTGGACCTGCTACTAATAATGGGAAAAAGCTTACAAAAAGGGAATAAACAATAAAGTCTTTTTCAGGTCTTATTTTATTATTATAAGTATCGATTACATATGATAGACCATGAAAAGTATAAAAGGAAATTCCAACAGGTAATATGATATTTAACAACCATAAACCATTAAAATTGAAACCAAGGTTTTGAACTCCTTCGGCAAAGGATGTGATAAAAAAATTATAATATTTAAAGACGCCTAAAAATCCAAGGTTTATAACTATACTCAAAAAGAGCCAATTTTTTTTCTGTGTAATTGTTTTCGAATCAAATATTTTAATTGCTGAATAATAATCAAGTAAGGTCGAAAAGATTAATAATAACAAGAATCTAATATCCCAACAACTATAAAAAAAATAGCTCGCTATAAGTAATAATAAATTTTTACTTGAGCTACAATTTTTAAAGACTACCCAGTATAAGATATAAACTATAGGTAAAAAAATAAAAAAGCTAAAGGAATTAAATAGCATTATTTAATTTTTGTATTGGTATTTAACATATCAATTAAATCTTTGTCGGTTTTATATTTTAATTGAATATGACTGTTAATTAAAGCGATATTAGGATTATTATCAAGAAATTCAAATACTGTATGTATATTTTGTGGTTTCTTTAAATCATCTATATGCTTTTGAATTTCTAAAAATAAATCTAAATCTTCCTTATAGTCTAAAGTCAATCGATAATCCCTTATTAAGGTCGATGGTAATTGGACGAAATTTAATTTAAAATGCTCTGGATTGTTCTGAAAATACCAAGTCATATACTCTGAATAATCCGCATTTGGAAAATGATTTTTTATTTTCCTTAAAGAACTTGCATTGATAATTTCAACAGAGGTTCCAACTGCCGAATGCTTAGCTACTGTATAGTCAGCACCATATTCAAAATGTTTAGCCATTAAAAAATCAACGATTTCGCTTGAAACATAAGGCATATCGGCTGTCACCCTTACAACTATATCTACTCCGAATTTATCTATAATCCCTAAATAACGAGAAATAACATCCTCGGGATGACCTCTATGAAAAATGACAGCAGGAGAATAGGTATAATTTTCCAAAATTTTATCTGCCTCCAAATCAGATGTTGCTAAAATGGTAAAATGTGTGTCCTTAAAATTCAAGCAACTTTGCAAGCACTTTTCAACAGATGTTAAATTCCCAATCTTCTCTAAAGACTTTTTTTCTAACCTGGTTGATTTCATTCTACAAGCTACTATAGTTGCAATTACCGCCTTTTTAAAATATTCTTTTTTTAGGGTTTTCTGAACAGGAATATTACTATTCAAAATATACTTTGTTTTTTGTAAATCTAAAATATCTTTGACACTTAATCCTGCTTGGCCAGATCGTTTAAAATCTAAATCTGAGTTAATATTAATAAGACTGCCTGAATTCAATGAATATTTACTAATCGGTATTTGAAGGCTGTTTTTAAGATATATACGTTCCCTCTCATTAATAAAAGGCTGAATTTTCAATTCAATATACTTTTTTAAATTATTTAAAAGTATATTATATTTATTAAAATCAATACTTGAAAAATTATCATACTTAGTTTCTAATTTACTATGCATGATATGCTTTTCAATTGCATGTGCACCATGCATTGCTGCACAAATTGGCAACCAAATTGTATCTTCAGATTCTCCACTTGCATGGTCTGCAAAAACAATTTTATTGTTAAAATAATTTTTTAAATGGCTTATTTTACCAAAAGCACTATCCTCCAATTCAGTAGGATAGGCTTGAAAACCAACTTCAATCCATAACTCCTTTGGTTGAAGTCTTAAATTAAAAACAGATAGCCTTTCTTGGATTTCATCTATTTCTAAAGCACTAATGTTTATGATTAGTATTTTATCGTGAATTCCGATTTTTTCTAGCCCTCTTATTATTGCTTCATTATATAATACAGACGCTTGAAGTTTTATTCCAAATATGCTAGTTTTATTTGATTCCAAAACTTCAACACCATATTCATCAAAAAGATCTAACCAAATTTCTTTAGTTTCAAAAGCTTTTCCAATAATAGTATTCCATTCGGATAAATCAAAATAGAGTTTCTCATACACATTATACCACTCATAGTCTTTAGTAGCAATCTTGTCAGGATGTAATGGTTGAAATTTCATTCCAACTCCTTTGATGAAACTGAACTCTTCTATTAGCGATAATATATAATCTAAACTGCCTCCATGACAATTTGCAACTTCTAAAATTTGATATGGCAGCATGATTATTTATTTTTAAAAATCATTTTACTGATTTTTATTTGTTAAAAAAAGATTAATGCAATTAATTACAAATATTTGTTCTTCAGAAGTCAATGTTGGATACATTGGCAAACTCAAGCATTTGCTATAATATTTTTCTGCAGAAGGAAAATCTCCTTTTTTATGCCCCAATTTTTGATAGTATGGCATTGTGTGTAATGGAACATAATGTACTTGGGTAAAAATGTTATTGTCTTTTAGATAATTGTATAGCTCCAATCTATTCTCCACTTGAATTATGTACAAATGAAATGCATGCCCATCATCAAACTTAGGTAATATCACATCTTTATTATCTACAAATGCATCATTATATCTTTTCGCAATTTCTTTTCTTTTTTTCAAGCCTGCTTCGGCTCGAGTAAGTTGGCTAATTCCTAATGCACAGAGCATATCTGGCATACGATAGTTATAGCCTAATTCATGCATTTCCATATACCATCCACCATGATTTTCTACCAATTGATTTGGATTCTTTGTAATACCATGTGTCCTTAGTAATAATAATCTTTCATATAAATCTTTGTCATTAGTAGTAATCATTCCACCTTCGCCACAAGCGATATGCTTAACAGGATGAAAAGAGAAAATTGCTAAGTCAGCAAAAGATCCATTTCCACAGAATTGCTTATTCCCTCTACTATCAATAAAATATCCCCCAGGAGAATGACAAGAATCTTCTATAATCCAAAGGTTATATTTATTTGCAACTGACCTTATAAGCTCTAGATTAACAGCATTACCTGCAAAGTCAACGGGTATTATTCCATCAAAAAAACCTTCAGGTTTAGAAATAATTAGGGCTTCTAGTTTTTTGATATCAATCAAAAATGTTTCTGGATTAATATCAGCAAAAAAAACATTGCCGCCGCAATATCTAATGCAATTTCCAGAAGCTGCAAAAGTTATTGGTGTTGTGATCACATTACTTTTATTAGAAACATTTAGAGCCAATGTACAAAGATGTAAAGCAGCAGTTCCATTAGCAACAGCGACTGCATATTTGGAGCCGATATAATTGGCAAATTTTTGTTCAAACTCTAACACTTTTGGACCCTGAGTCAAAAAATCACTTTGAAGTGTAGATACAACTGCGTCGATATCAGCTTGAGTAATATTTTGTTTTCCGTATGGAATGTTCATATAAAAAATATTAACTTATTACAAATTCTTGAATCAAATTTTTCAATTCATCAACAGTTAAAAAGTGAACGTTCTCTCCACTATTGTAATTAAACCCAACTGGTACTTTTTTAGCTTCGAATTTAATTATGAAATCATTCAAATTGAAAACAGGGACTTGAGGTAAAATGGTATAGTACTTTCCTAAATCATATGTTGAAAATGAATCACTAACAGAAATCATTTCTTCATGTATTTTTTCTCCTGGTCTAATGCCAACTACTTCTTGTTTACAATTTTCATCAATAGCTTTTGCTATATCTGTAATTCGATATGAAGGAATTTTAGGTACAAACAATTCACCCCCCCAAGCATGATCCATTGCATATACAACCATCTTCACCCCATCTAATAAAGAGATATTGAATCTGGTCATATTAACATCTGTGATTGGCAAAACGCCTGTTTCCTTTTTTTTCAAAAAGAATGGTACTACACTGCCATTACTACCCATTACGTTTCCATACCTAACAACTGAAAAGCGTAAATCTCTATTGCCTTTTATATTATTTGCAGCAATAAACAACTTATCACTTGTAAGTTTTGTTGCTCCATATAAATTTATGGGGGCACATGCCTTATCGGTACTTAGGGCTACAACTCTAGAAACATTTGTTTCTAAGCATGCTCTAATTACATTTTCAGCTCCATTAATATTGGTTTTTACGCACTCGTCAGGATTGTATTCTGCAATTGGCACATGTTTCATCGCTGCTGCATGAATTACATAATCTATCCCTTCCATTGCTCTCTTTAATCTATCATAATCTCTAACATCACCAATAAAAAAGCGAATATTTGGGAATACATTAGCTGGATAGTCTTGAGACATATGAAACTGCTTTTGTTCATCCCTAGAGAAAATTACTAACCTTTTTATATTAGGATGCTTTGTTAAAAAATACTTAACTAATGCTTTTCCTAATGAACCAGTACCGCCTGTGATTAAAATTTGTTTATCCTGATAAGTCATATATTTAATTTTATTTAGAAATACTAATTTTCATTATTGATATTTTATATAATAAAAAAATCGAATTTTTGTTATATTAATAAATCTATTTTTACCTGTAAGGGAATAATTGATTTTTATAGTAGAAATACCCTCCACACTTTATTTAAAGTATTTTTTAATCTCATTAGAAATTTTTTCGATAATATCAAATGTTAACTCTGTATGCATAGGTAATGAAAGTACAGTTGAACATAATTCTTCAGTGGTTTTTAGCGAACCAACTACTTTACCTATGCTCTTAAATGCTTCTTGTTCATTTAATGGAACAGGATAATAAATCATAGCAGGTATTCCTGCAGATTCTAAATACTTTTTTAGTCCATCCCTTTTACCATTTTTGATTTGCACTGTATATTGATGAAATACATGTGTAGAATTATGTGCTCTAGCAGGAGTAATCAAATCATTAATTCCAGATAAAAATTTATCATATAAGTCTGCAGCATCTCTTCTTGCTTTTGAATATTCATCCAAATGTTTCAATTTAATATTTAAGATGGCAGCTTGAATGGTATCCAATCTCGAATTAACACCTATGTATTTGTGCACGTATTTTTTTACCTGACCATGATTTGCGATCATCTTTATTCTTTCTGCTAATTCAGTATTGTTTGTATATATGGCACCACCATCGCCATAACATCCTAAATTCTTTGAAGGAAAGAAAGAAGTACATCCGATATCGCCCATTGTTCCCGCCTGCTTTTTGGTTCCATCTTTGAATGTGTATACTGCACCAATTGCTTGTGCTGTATCTTCAATTACATATAAATTATATTCTTTTGCAAGAGCAAGAATTGGCTCCATATCTGCACACTGCCCAAATAAATGAACCGGAACAATTGCTTTTGTTTTAGTAGAAATTGCCTGTTCAAAATTTTCACGCGTAATATTAAAATAAATAGGATTAACATCAACCATCACAGGCTTCAAATTCAATAGTCCTATTACTTCAGCAGTTGCCACATAAGTAAATGAAGGGACAATGATTTCATCTCCAGGTTCTAATCCTAAAGCCATCATTGCAATTTGAAGCGCATCTGTTCCATTAGCACAAGGAATTATGTATGCACCATTTAAATAAGAAGAAAGGTTTTGAGTAAATTCGGTTACTTGAGGTCCATTAATGAAAGCAGCATCCCTAATAGTATGTAATAAGGCTTCATCAATTTCTTGCTGAATTTTAGCATATTGACCCTTAAGGTCTACCATTTCAATTTTCAAGTTTCTCATTAATCTTAAATTATAATCTTGCATCAACAATCGAACGATCTAAGAAAGATTTTGTATCAAACAAAACTGCATTCTCTCCATTGCTCAATTGGTTATAATCTAGTGTTAAAAATTCCTTATGAGAAACTGCTAAAATGATTGCATCATACTTACTTGATAACCCATCCACTAAATCAATTCCGTACTCATCTTTAACTTCATGTTTACCTGCATGTGGATCATATACATCTACGTTCATACCAAATTGAACCAATTCTTTGTAAATGTCTATCACTTTAGAATTGCGTATATCTGGACAGTCTTCTTTGAAAGTAATACCCAAAATCAAGGCTTTAGCTTGATTAATTTTATGTCCTTTATTTATTAAAAGTTTAACCACCTTATTGGCAACAAACATTCCCATCATATCATTGACTCTTCTTCCACTCAAAATTACTTGTGGATAGTATCCTAAACTTTCAGCCTTATGTGCTAAATAATATGGGTCAACTCCAATACAATGTCCCCCAACCAAACCTGGTCTATATTTAAGAAAATTCCATTTTGTACCTGCGGCTTCTATTACATCGGTAGTATCAATGCCCATTCTTTCAAAAATCAACGCTAGTTCATTCACGAAAGAGATATTGACATCTCTTTGTGCATTTTCAATAGCTTTTGAAGCTTCGGCTACTTTTAAACTTGGCGCTTTATGAGTACCTGCAGTAATTATGCTTGCATACAAATCATCCACAACGGTTGCAATTTCTGGAGTAGAACCAGATGTAACTTTTTTAATTTTAGTAAGGGTATTCACTTTATCTCCGGGATTGATTCTTTCTGGAGAGTAACCACAGAAAAAATCTATGTTGAACTTTAGACCAGAAAATTTCTCAAGTATGGGAACACAATCTTCTTCAGTACAACCAGGATAAACGGTTGATTCATAAATAACAATATCTTCTTTCTTTAATTTCTTGCCTAACATCTCAGAAGCTTTAATCAATGGATTGAGATCTGGTGCCTTAAACTGATCAATTGGCGTTGGAACAGTAACAATAAATATGTTACAATCGCTAAGGTCTTCAGTATCGCATGAAAAGCAAAGGCCTTTTTCTTTTCCAACATTGTAATACATAATAGCCTCATTCATTGCTATCATATCTGCTTCTTTTGTGCTATCTATACCTTTCGATAACTCTTTAACACGAGCTTCATTAATGTCAAATCCTACAACAAGGTACTTTTTACCGAATTCAATTGCAAGTGGTAAGCCTACATAACCAAGTCCAATGATTGCTATTTTTTTATCTTTTATCATTTCAATATATTTTTAATAAACTCATCTATCGTTTTTTTCAATCCTAGCTCAAGAATAATTGTAGATTTCCAACCTAGATTATTAATTTTACTTGTATCCATTAATTTTCTTGGTGTGCCATCTGGCTTTGTTATATCAAATACAAGCTGCCCTTCATATCCAACTTCAGCAACTATCAACTCTGCTAATTCTTTAATAGAAACATCTGTGCCACAACCTATATTCACTAAACCCTGTTCATTATAGTTTTGTAATAAGAAGTAACTAGCTTCTGCTAAATCGTCAACATGTAAAAATTCTCTTCTTGGAGTGCCAGTACCCCAAATTGTTACCGATGGTTCATTGTTTTTTTTTGCTAAAACAATTCTTCTAATTAATGCAGGAAGGACGTGTGAATTTTCAGGATGGTAATTGTCATTGGTACCATACAAATTTGTAGGCATCGCAGAAATAAAATTACAACCATACTGTGCTCTATAACTATCACACATTTCAATACCTGCAATTTTAGCAATTGCATAGGGTTGATTTGTTGGCTCAAGATATCCACTTAACAAGTATTCTTCTTTCAATGGTTGTGGTGCCATTTTAGGGTATATACATGAAGAACCTAAAAACAATAATTTAGTAACCTTATTCAAATAAGCCGCATGAATAATATTCGCCTCAATCATTAAGTTATCGTAAATAAATTCTGCTCTATAGGTATTGTTAGCGTGTATGCCTCCCACTTTAGCTGCGGCAAGTACCACATATGCTGGCTTTTCTTTTTCAAAAAAATCATTGACAGCTTGCTGGTTCCTTAAATCTAATTCAGCAGAAGTTCTAGTGACAATATTGTTATACCCTTCTTTTCTTAGTTTACGCTCTAATCCAGAACCTACCATTCCTCTGTGTCCAGCTATATATATTTTAGCAGTTTGCTCCATTCCTATAATCCACTTTTTTTAATGTACAATTCTTTTTTAAATAAGGAAACATCACTCGCTACCATCTCCTTAACCAATGCTGCTAAATCATATTTAGGTTTCCAGCCTAATTGAGTCATTGCTTTTGTAGGATCTCCAATTAATAAATCAACTTCAGTTGGTCTATAATATTTGGGATCTACTTTAACAACTACTTTTCCTTCTTCCAATTTGTACTCACCAGTATTTTTTACAACATAGGCTTCTTCTGCTTCATCTTTTCCCCTAAATCCTAATTCAATTCCTAATTCTGCAAAACTCATTTTCACAAAATCACGAATGGTTGTAGTAATACCCGTTGCTAAAACAAAGTCTTCTGGTTTTTCTTGTTGCAATATCAAATACATTCCTTCTATATAATCCTTTGCATGACCCCAGTCTCTTTTTGCATCTAAATTTCCCAAGTACAAACAATTGTCCATACCTAAAGCAATTTTCGCTGTTGCTCTTGTAATTTTTCTTGTTACAAAGGTTTCTCCTCTTTGCGGTGACTCATGATTAAACAAAATACCATTACAAGCATACATGTTATATGCCTCTCTATAGTTTACTGTAATCCAATAAGCATATAGTTTGGCAACAGCATATGGAGAACGAGGATAGAATGGAGTAGTTTCAGATTGAGGTACCGCTTGTACTAAACCATACAATTCAGAAGTTGATGCTTGATATATTTTTGTTTTCTTAGTTAAGCCTAACAAACGAACCGCTTCTAAAATTCTTAATGTTCCAATACCATCTGCATTCGCTGTATATTCTGGCTCTTCAAAACTTACATGAACATGACTCATAGCAGCCAGGTTGTAAATCTCATCAGGTTGAACTTCTTGAATAATACGAATTAGGTTAGTACTGTCAGTTAAGTCCCCATAATGCAAGTGAAGGTGTCTATCTGGAATATGTGGATCCTCATAAATATGGTCTATTCTTTGTGTATTAAACAAAGAGGACCTTCTTTTAATTCCATGTACTTCGTAACCTTTGTTTAATAAGAACTCAGCCAAATATGCTCCGTCTTGACCTGTAATTCCCGTAATAATTGCTTTTTTCATGTATATTATTCTTTAAAATAACGCACAAAACTGCGCACATTTAACCTATTTTTCAACCTTTTCTGATAACCCATAAACAAAAAATCAAACATGTAAAGTGCGTGATTATCATGTTATTAATGAATTACAACTATCTGCGAATACTCCAAATTAGTGTGGACCACACTAATCCAAAATCACTTGATTATTATGCAACTTCGTATTCCAATTTTAATGGAGAGTGTTCGTTTTTAGAAGCAGCTAACACTTCTATCGCTACAACCTCACCGTTAATAGAATAATCGATTATAACACCATTTTTTTCATCAGACTCACTAATTTTTAAATCGTTAAGCCTAATATATAAAATGTCAGTTTCTTTGTCGTATTTAAGTTTCATATATATTATTTTATATATTTATTTAGCTTCGTAGTAAGATATACAGTTTTTACTAAAGCAGGATTTTGATTCCCATTAATAAATGCTCGAACCATATACTTAATGCCTAAACTGCTGATAAATAACTTTTGATAAACAAGCTGATTATTTTCTAATTCTAAAATGTCATCCGGAGTTTCAATAACGTTTATAACATCAGTATGCTCAATATTACGATTCGCAATCTGCTCTAAAGCGTGCTTTGAAAAAGAAAATTTCATTTAACTATCAGCCCCCATCCCTACCACTTTCCCACCCATATCAAGCTTCTCAAACACACTATTGTTGCTCACAAACTCTGGTACTATTTCCTTCATTTTTGCTACCAGGTACATTTCACTTTCGGCCTGATTAATGAGTGTAACTAGCGCATTAAAATGATCTTTTATTTCTTCAAACGCTACATCACGCACTTTAGCAATCATGATTTTATCGTGATAGGTATTGCCTGTGTTTTCGCCATCGTTTAAAAGC
This sequence comes from Bacteroidota bacterium, assembly GCA_947461125.1. Lineage (GTDB taxonomy): Bacteria > Bacteroidota > Bacteroidia > Chitinophagales > Chitinophagaceae > Sediminibacterium. The sequence goes on from CANHHX010000001.1 coordinate 65,267, forward strand.
TCTTCATACAGCTTTTCACCAGGGCGGAGTCCACTATACACAATATCAATATCAATATTAGGGATAAGACCGTATAAACGAATCATTTTTTTAGCCAAATCGGCAATGGCAACCGGCTGGCCCATATCAAAAACAAATATTTCACCACCATTACCCATACTACCAGCTTCTAATACTAGTTGGCAAGCTTCAGGGATGGTCATAAAATAACGCGTAATATTTGGATGTGTAACGGTTATAGGCCCACCCTTTTCAATTTGTTGCTTAAACCTATTAATAACAGATCCGTTAGAACCTAGTACGTTGCCAAAACGAGTAGTTATATATTTTGTATGGCTAATATGTTTACTTAACCCTTGTACATAAATTTCGGCAAGGCGTTTACTAGCACCCATAACATTAGTAGGGTTAACGGCCTTATCAGTACTTACCATTACAAAACGCTCTACATTGTATTCGGCGGCTAAATCGGCAATAAGTTTGGTACCTATTACATTGTTACGAACCGCCTCGGTAGGACAAAGCTCCATCATGGGCACATGCTTGTAGGCTGCTGCATGATAAACGTAATGCGGTTTAAAATCGGTAAAAGCGTGGCGCATTCTATTCTCGTTGGTAATATTTGCGAGGTAAGAAACACAATTTACTTTTTTACCACTTTCTTGTAACTCTAATTCTAAACTATGTAGTGGTGTTTCGGCCTGATCACATAGTACAATAAGCTCGGGGCTATAGTTTAACAGTTGTCTTACTATTTCGGAGCCAATAGAACCTGCGGCACCGGTAACAAGAACACGCTTTCCTTTTATTTGAGCGCGTATTTGGTTATTGTTAATATGAATAGGATCTCGCTCTAGCAACTCCTCAATATTTATAGACCTTAATTGACGGCTAGAAAAACTACCCTCGGTCCAATTGCTATATGCCGGAACAACGAGTACTTTAATTTCATGGTTTAAACAAAAATCGACAAGTTCATTTTTACGCTTTGCCGTAATGGTAAAAGAAGCAATAATAAGTTCGTCGATAGGTTCTTCTTGGGCGAGAGCAGCGAGATCATTAAAGGAAAGAATTTTAACACCATCGAGCGCCTTTTTTGTTTTTTTACGATCATCATCTACAAAGGCTAAAATACTAATATGATTTTGACCATCATGCTCCAATACTCTTTTGGTAGCTACACCTGCCTCACCTGCTCCAAAAATAACTACCGTTTTACGTTTCATTTTATAAGAACGCAAATAGGCAAAACCAAATTTAATACCTACCCTATACGTTAATAGTGCTAAAAAGCTAAACGTACCATATACAATAATCACCACATTGTTTAATACCAGGTTATCTTGTATGGGGCTGCTAATAATGGATAACAAATAAAGTACCACACTTGACACCAACACCGATACCGCAATACGCAGTGCATCTTGCATACCTGTGTAGCGCACAATACCTGCATAGGTTTTAATGGTTGTAAATACAAATGCATTTACAATAAGCATAATAGCAACGGTGGTAAGTAGGCTTTCCCAATTTACCCCTACTAGCGTTAAATTTTGCTTTACAATAAAAGCAAGTAATAATGCCGTAGTTGTAACCCCCAGGTCAATTACAAATATGATCCAGCGAGGAACGATATTTATTTTGTTAAGCATAAATTTTTTATTGGTTATAAGCATAATAGTGGGGGCTATTAATGAATAATATATAGGTTAATCAGCTATGATTCCAGCAAATAATTTTTTAAATATTAAAACCAAAACAGTTAAAAAGCCAGCCAAAAATCCGCCAAGTATTAACGATTTTAATTTACCTACTTTATCTTTTTTAAGCGGTAATATAGGCCTATCAATTACCTGAATAAGTGGCGTTTCTTTACGGAGGCTCACTTTAGACATTTCTAAGTTGGTAACCAACTGTGTTAGTATGGCCGTATTAGCCTGCACATCTACCTGACGGCGGGTACCTGGTGATTTACGAACCATCATAGCTGGGTTTAACCCAAAAGTATTATCAGCAGCTGCAGCAACACCCGTAATAGCACCATTAAGCTCGGCTCTAATACTATCGGTTTGGTGTTGGAGTATCTCCATGTTTTGTCTGGCCTTTTTACTTTTAATTTCGATGTAGTAACTAGATACTTCTTGTGCTATACTTTCCGTAAAAGCTTTGCTAAAAAGCTCGTCGGTACTTTTAACTTCTATGCTAATAATCGATATTTTTTTATCTTTTTGCGCAACACTTAATAGCCCATTTGCACCTGCTATGCTTTCGTAAATTTTACCCAAAATGCTGTCTTGCTGAAGCGTGAACTTAGATCTATCAGCGTCTGGCGCAAATACAATTCCTTTTAAAAGTGGTTTGGTATCCCAATCTTTATTAAGCTCATTAAAATTAATATAGTACTGCGCAAAACTTTGTATTTTACCATTAAGGGTAATGGGGTTTAGTAAAGATTTTTCTACAATGTTGCGGCTTTTCATGAGCTCAATTAAGTTAGCCCCACTAAACGCACCGCCTGCACTTCCACCTAAATCCATACCCAAACTACTAGCTAGGCCTAGGGCACTAGATAAACCACCGCCACCTTGTTTTTCGTCTTCTAAAACAAAACTTAAACTAGCGGTGTAGGTTGCTTTTTGTGTAAAAGCATAACCCACACCAATAGCACCACCTATAATACCTGCAGCAACTATTACAAGCCACCTAGTTAATAAAAAGCAGTACCAGTCTTTTATTTTTAAGATGAGTTCTTTTAAAGAAATCTCATCCTCAGCTATATTTTGTATATCGTTGTTGTTTTGATGCATGGGGAGATATTTATAATCTTAACAGGGCTATAATTAAACCAGCCAAACTAGCAATGGAACTACTAATACCAATTAACTCGCCGGTAGTTACTTTTTTACCAGCTTCCTTTTTAGGAACAATAATTTCTGATCCTGGGCGTACCTTAGGGCGTGCAGTAAAAAATAAAAACTTTTTAGACCTACTTGCTTCTCCATTGGCGTAAACAATATAGGCTTTGCTTCTAATGGCATCGGCACTGTACCCACCCGCAGCAGTAATATAATTATCAAAACTATTGTTTTTACTATACGGCACTTGTGTAGTTAAAAGTACCGCACCGCCCACTTTAATTTGGCCATCGTACTTAGGTATAAAAATTTCGTCGTTTACTTTTAATACAACGTCTTCTTCCGAACCTGGATTATTCAAAACACCCGTTAAATTTAAGGGTACTTTAATAAACGTAACCTTTTTTTGGTCCTCTAACACTTCTATACCACTTGAATCTTTTAGAATCTTTTTAGAACGCTCAATGGCTTCTTCTTCCTTCTTCTTTTCTTCGGCAGTTTTGTTATGCACTAAATAAGCGCCTTCAACAAATGCATCGGAGGTAAAACCACCTGCACGTTTTAAAATACTACTTACTCTTTCGTTTCTAGCACTTAACGCATAAGGCCCAGGGTATTGAACCTGTCCCGTAATTTTCACAGATTCTGGTAATGTATAGCCTGCTTTGCGTCTAATTGTTACTACATCAAAAGCATTGAGTTGAATGCTAGCGGCTGCGGTACTAATGTCACCGTCAATTTCGGTATTGATAATTTCGGCGGCTCTAAAATCTTTTTGCTCAATACTGTCGCGTTTTATTAGGCGCGCTATTTCTATGCTCTTATAAGCAGCATCAGTAAAACCACCTGCTTGTATAATTAAATCTTTTAGGGTTAGTCCTTGTACATATTCAAAAGTACCTGGCTTTCTAATTTCACCCTGTACATATACGTTAAATGAATCTTTTAATGCTTGTTTAGAAGTAATAACTACTTCGTCTTCTCTTTGTAATGCCAAGTTATTGATTGCATCACCATTAAGCGCTTTGGCTACATCAAAACTTACAATAGATTTGGTAAGATCTTCTTGCAAACGAATAATTTGTCCACGACCTGTGTAAGCATCCTGGGTTAAACCATCTGCTTTGCGGATAAGGTCGGCAACTTTTAAATTTGGCGTAAGTTCAAACACATCGGGCCTGTATACGGCACCTTCAATTTTTACGCGGTTGCTAAAACGGTTTAATAGTTTGCTTACCACAAAAACATCACCCATTTGAGGTGCGTAAGTATTATACTGCGTCTGCGTTACATCTTTAATTTGTCTTTCTTTACTGTTTTGTGCAAACACTTTTACACTAGCCTGGTAGGCAGTATCTGTAAATCCAGATGCAAAAGCTAATACATTGGCAAAGTTTTCGCCAGGTAATACTTCAAAAATACCTGGGCGTTTTACTTGCCCTTGTAATGATACCCTTGTTTTATAACTTGGAATTCTAATAACGTCATTGTCTTTTAATCCCACATTATCTGATTGATCTCCGTTTAAAAGCATACGGTACAAATCTATTTTTTTAAATAATTTGTTATCACGCATCAGTTCAATTTCTCTAAATGATCCAAACGCTGTTGGACCACCACTCACATAAAGTGCATTAAACACAGTAGCTAAACTAGACAACCTGTATGTGGCTGGCCTATTTGCACCAATAATAGTCACTTTAATGGTGCGTATTTTACTAAGTGTTACCGCAATTTTGCTACCACCACTACGCAGGTAATTGTATACCGTTGCACCCATGGTGTTTTTAATTTTTTGTGTAGCCGCTTCGATAGTTAAACCTGCTACACGTATAAGCCCTACGTTAGGGATGCTTATATTGCCTTCTGGGCTCACCGTTAAATCACCACTGTATTCCTGCACACCATACACGCTAACAGCAATTTGGTCGTTAGGGCCAAGCACGTAATTAAGCGGAGTAGCTAATGACATGTTAGGTTCAAAACTTGGTGCTACACTGCTATATAATTCTGATCCAAAAATGAGTGGATCAATAAGTGGCTTAGGAAGTTTTTCGGTATATTTTTCAGTGTCGGCGGTATCGGATGCACTTGCTTCTCTGCCGTTTTCTGGTGTTGCTTTTTTTGTATTAGTTGTGGTTGTTTTAGCTGCACCACCAATGCGTGCTTTAAGTTTTGCAAACTCGGCAGCACTCATCCCTTTGGCAATGGCCATAGGCTCGGCTTGCTCGATGGTCATACCTTGTGCACTAAGTTGTGCTTTTAGCTTTGCAATATCAGCGTCGGCTAATTGGTCTACTCTAACGTTTGCCAAATTATTGCCTTTAAGCAAATCTTGCGCAGAAGCTGTTGAGGTTAAGATCAGAAGCATTAGAATTAAGATTCCTGCTTTTTTTATCAGTTGTTGTAGTTGCATGAAAAGTTATGTTTGAAAATATTGGGGGTTGTTATTTTGTTGGGTTTTGGGTTATTTGTTCCGCTTTGCTGTTTTTTGTTGCGAACCGCGCAGGGCTCCGCCGTTCTCAATCACAGATGGCAGACGACAATTTGTTCGGATCCGCCGCTTAGACCAAGTATTATTTTAATCGTTTAGTGCTAAAAATAAAATACCCATCCACGGTAGTAACATAAACTAGGGGGGACAGGTTAATTTTTACACTCGCAACTATTTGATTTATAGTAAGTTAATAGACCTATGGGGGGGGTAATGTAAGTGCTATTAACTGAACTCATGCAAATATATAGCTAAATCAGTGAAAGTCAATTAAAATACGGCGAAAAACTTATTAAGATAAAATAGTATTTGTGTTTAATTTTTGGATTGTTTTTTTTAACAAATATCACTTTAATGGCAATAAAGCTACAGCCGCCCATCAATAAGGGCTTTTGCGCTCCAACACATCTACTTTGAGCGCATTTCCCGCAGATCTTGGGGCTCCCTGGCTCTACTCAGCCCAATTACACGATATTACACTAGCAATGAAAAAACTTACCATCATTATAGAAAAAACAAAAGACATGTATTCTGCTTTCGCAGAAAATATGGAAGGAATTTACGGGGGCGGGAACACCATCCAAGAAGCAAAAGAATCAATAAACACTTCAATAAATCTATACGAGAAACACAACAACCTAAAACCGCAAGAATATGAAATCACTTATAAGGTTATTACAACCGCCCATCAATAAGCTCTTTTGGTAGCACCCCTTTAACATCGTAGATAAATGCACCCGCGTTTTTATACAATTCAAAACTAATGGTAGAGAGTATTTGCTTGTGTGGGACCGCTAATATAATGGCATCGTAATTAGATGCTAAATCTTTATCATTAATGAGCTGCACATTAAAGGATTTTTTAACCATATCAGCGTCCACTACCGGGTCATACACACTCACTTGCAAACCAACAGCAGTAAGGGTTGTATAAATATCAATCACTTTGGTGTTACGCGTATCGGGGCAGTTTTCTTTAAAGGCAAAACCTGTAATTAACACTGTTTTTTGCGCAATGTTTCCTTGGTATTTTTTAGCAAGGGCTGCAATAATTTTTTCAGCAACAAACACACCCATTTTTTCATTAACCGCCCTGCCCGATAAAATAACATGCGGCTCATAACCCACCTGCTTGGCTTTAAATGCCAAGTAATGCGGATCAACACTAATGCAGTGCCCGCCTACTAGCCCGGGTTTAAAAGGTAAAAAATTCCATTTGGTGTCGGCCGCTGCTAACACTTCTTGCGTATCAATATCTAGCTTATCAAAAAGCAAGGCGAGCTCATTCATAAATGAAATGTTTACATCGCGCTGCGCATTTTCGATAGCCTTAGCCGCTTCTGCAACTTTAATACTTGACACTTCATACACACCCGCCTCAATAATACTTTTGTAAATCGTTGCAACCATTTGCGTAGCCGCTGGCGTGCTTCCGGCAACCACTTTTACAATGCTAGCTAACGACCTAGTAGCATCGCCCGGATTTATTCTTTCCGGCGAATAGCCCACAAAAAAATTTTGATTAAAAAGAAGACCGCTATACTTTTCTAAAACAGGGACACACACTTCGTTGGTACAGCCCGGATACACTGTAGACTCGTAAATAACAAGCCCACCCGGTTTTAAACAACTCGCTATAAGTTCACTAGCCGTAATTAAATAACTGAGGTCTGGCAAATTAGAAGAGGTAAGCGGCGTTGGAACCGTAACAATAAAAACATTGGCGGTAGCAATGCTTGCAGCATCACAAGAAAATAGAAGCTTGTTGTTATGTTGTGCCGCGTGTATTTGCGCTGGCGTAACCTCGGCCGTTATATCTATCCCCTCCAATAACTGCGCAATTCGTGTAGGGTTATTATCATACCCGGTAACGGGGTAATGCACACTGAGTGCAGTGGCAAGTGGAAGACCCACATACCCAAGTCCAATAACTGCAATTACAGGTGCGTTGTTCATAAGAGTGGTAAAGATATAAAAACGTAACTTTGAAACACAATTTGAAATACATGAAGCTACGTATAGGCTACGGCATTGATTTTCACCAACTAGTAGAAGGCAGAGACCTTGTAATTGGTGGCGTTACCATCCCACACCACAAAGGTGCACTGGGCCACTCCGACGCCGACGTTTTATTACACGCTATTTGTGATGCGCTACTTGGCGCCGCATGCCTTGGCGATATTGGTGTTCACTTCCCAGACACATCGTCAGAATTTAAAAATATTGACAGTAAAATATTACTTGCTAAAACACGTACTTTAATTGAGGCCGAAGGTTATAGTGTTGGAAACATAGACGCCTCACTTTGTTTAGAAGCGCCAAAAATTAAACCTTATGTTTCGAGGATGCAAGAAACCATTGCGGGCATTTTAGGGATTGGCATTAAAGACGTTTCAATAAAAGCCACTACCACCGAAACCATGGGATTTGTTGGCCGCCAGGAAGGACTCGTGGCACACGCCGTTTGCCTTATTCACCAAGTTTAAAGGCAACGCCAAGGCGCATGGTATTAGACAGTGGATTACGCGTAATACCTGCACCAGAAGGAATCAGATACGATAAATTGATATCCATAAAATCGAGTTTAAAACCCGCACCTACTGTTGCGTATTTTCGATTACCGCGGTTTCTATTTTCATAAAAATATCCTGCGCGAACAAAAAATTGATCGTTGTAAGCGTACTCTACTCCACCAGATACTTGCATAGATTTTCCAACACCCGTTCCATCATTAAAAGATTTTAACCAGCTAGCAACTACGCCCCCCGTGCGGTACTCCGATAAATTGGCAGAGTCTACACTGTACACCCCCGTTGCAGTGGGTGCCGCAGGTACGAGTAGTTTATTAACGTCGAGCGCAAATGTAATTTTGTTGCTTCCATCCAAATCTTTGGTATAAGAAACCCCTGCGCCAAAGTTGGCAGGTATAAAATCTTTATTTTTTGCATCGTTGGTGTAGCCTATTTTACTTCCTAAATTAGAAAGCACTACACCCCAGCGTAGGCCTTCCCCTTCATCGGTAGCATCATGAAATACAGAAACATCGGCAGCAACGGCGTTACCCGCTTTGTATAAAACACCGGTTCCAACATCTCCCACCACAAGGCGTGAATTAATATATCTAAGCGCCACACCCACACTCATTTTATCGTTGAGCATACGCGTATAACCCAGGTCTATTGCAAACTCCGAAGGTTTTACCGAGTTTAATAAATTACCAGAATAATCGGTTAATTGAATATTTCCTAAACTAAAAAAACGAAGTGATCCGGTTACGGCCTGCACATCATCGAGTTGACGATAACCTGCAATAGTTGCCAAATACACATCTGTTAACCCTAAATCTTTTAACCAAGGCGTGTAGTTAACAGCAACGGCGCTGCGTCTTTTAGCAAAATTAACTTTTGAAATATTCCAAAAAGATGCGTTGGCATCCGGAGAAGTTGCAATGGCTACATCGCCCATACCACCTGCACGTGCATCCGGAGAAATACGCAAAAATGGAACCGCCGTAGACACAATATTGATAGATTCGGTTTGAGCGGTTGCGATTGTGCTAATAGTGATGGATGCGATTACGGCGATTGTTGCGCGAAAAATTTTGCATGCATTTTTTGATGCCGCAGATAATGGCGCTTTATTAGATGCGTGAGATGTAGACATAGTCAAATGTTTTGTGAGAAGCCAGTAAAAAATTTAAAGTAAAATTCAAACCATTCAAAACATTTAGTACATAAGAGAGGTTACATGCAAATAAGTTTTCCGGAGCTTTGGTAATGAGTGCCCGCAGCACTTATTTGTATTTTGTAAATATATACATTTCTTGCAATTTTAGAACCGGCCGCATCGGTACCATCCCAGGTAATTTGCACATTTCGGGTGCCATTTGTATTAACGGTTTTATTAATCTGTTTGACCAGCTTGCCATTTTGCGTAAAAATACTCAGGTTTACCGCTATGTTCTGCCCCGGAAAATTATGCTCAAACGAAAAAGTAGTTTGATTGGTAAAGGGGTTAGGAAAATTGATAACCTTGTCTATCACCAGTGGAGACATGTCGCTTGTGCCTAATGGTGGTGGTAGTGCGCCGCCGTTTACGGGTGTACCGGCCGTTGTGGCCACCGTAAACCCAAGTGTTCGGGTATTTGAATTATTGACATTATCCCAGGCGCGCACTTGTAAACTGTGTGGACCTGGGGTTAAAGTAGGAAGCTGATACCTAACCGTACCCGACTGGTAAGTATTAATATTTGCCTGATAAAATGCGTTGAGGGTGCGCGTGGTAGCCGGGTTATTATCGAGCGTAACAATTATATCATGCCCTATCGCACTGCTAGAAGTATTAATCCCCGAAACGTCGTGCAGGTTTATAAGTAACACCGGATCCGAGTGTGTGAGACCCCCATTTTTAAAATGATAATCATTTAAAAAGAGATCAATGTTTGGACCCACTTTATCTGTAATGACAGCTCCACTGCCCATGGTATAAAAACTAGTGTCTATGCCGGCTGCATCGGGTAAGTTTTGAGAGGCTGTTGAAGCGTTAAATGTTTGCTGCGCATACATGCTAATTTTTGCTTTGCCCGGCGCATAACTTATATCTAATGGAAGCACAAATGAAACCGAAAACTTCCCGTTCGCTACGCTCACTAACCCAGCGTACAAAATATTTTCTTGCGCATTGTAGTTTGCCGCCGCCGTAGCCGGGTCGTTTTTGAGTGTGGTGCGCGTAATTTGTTTGTCGTAGAGGGTGAAATAGAGGGTGCCGTTGAAATTGCTATTTATCCCCGTTATGGCGCCGCTGCGCGGCGCCATAACGCTCCCCTTAAATGTATAAAGCTTGCCAGACACGAGCGTATCATTTACGCCAATATTTTTTCCGTTCACGCTATCCAAAACAATATTACTATTGGGGTACGCGAGGCGCATAGCAGGATCTCCTAATAGCGCAAATTTTCTAGTATTGATAAAATCGCGAGACTGCTGCACCGTAACGTTTTTAGCGTTTTTAACGGCTTCGCCAAGTGTAGGTAGTAATCCGGTATTTGCATCCGGCTTATGCGCTGCAACAAAATAATTTTCGTTGATAATTTTATTACTATACGCAAACACTAAACGCGGCGTCGTAAGTAGTGCAATCGCACCACTAGCGCCAACACTAGCACCAGCATTAGCGCCGCCAACACCAGCACCACCGCTTCCGCTGCTTGTTCCAAACAATAACTGCTGCCCCAAAGATTTTTTGGTAGGATCGTCGTACGGATAAAAATCACAACTAGCAGTAATAACAAGCGGTAATTTACGCGCATTATTAATTAATGGAATTTCGGTACTACTAAAAATAGCTTCATCTGCGAGGCGCAAATAATTACCATGCCCACTATAATTAATTACAAGCGATCCACTATTAAATGCATTTACCAGCGCTTCATTTACCGCTGGATACCTGCCACCTCCACTCCCACTCACTAGCGGATACGCATCTAAGTAAATTTTTTGCTGATTAAATAAAGCGTTTGTTTTTTGAGCTGCACTAGACACTGCTTCGGCGTCTTGCACATGCAAATTAAAATCTTTATCATCTGCTATAAAACGCTGCTGTAACCGCCATGGGCCCTGGCTTGCAGCGCTATGGTACAAAATAATTTTATCAATAACCGTATTTGCCTCGCTTATATTTCGTGCAGGTATACGACCTATGTTTACTTGTGTGTTTGTGGCAGAAACATTGGTGAGCAGTGGCTCTATGTTAATGTTTGCGCTGCTGTCCAGCAGCGCAAAATAATCATCACTCGTATAACTACTTAATGGATCGAGTGATGCACTTGACTGATAACCCGGCACTAAATTTACATTGCCATTAATGCGGTTTTTATAATCGTAACTAGACGCACCAAGAAGTAACACATAAAACTCTTTTTGCGCAGTAGCTCCCCCACCGGCAACTCCACCGCTACTTACCACCGCGCCATAAGCGCGCGCAAAAAAAGCAATACCATCTCGTATAGCTGTTGGATCCGGCGATCCACTCCCAAACGCCTGATACAGCTGCGTTGTAGTAAGTACCAGTGGTTTAATGCCTTCTTTTTGCGAAGCATGAAAAGCTGCTAATTTATTTGCCGCAGCAATTAAACTAGGATGCGTAATAATTAGATAATTAGCACCCGAATCAACCGCCAACCCATGCAAATTATTATTGGGCGCTGCACTAAATATTGCAGGCACTAAAATTTGTGATGGCGTAAACGCTACATACTCGCGCGCAAAACGTATATCGTTATTAAAAACAAATTCGGACGAAGTACCACCACTAAAACTTCCCTCCATTTTTGTAGGCCTAGCAAAATCTGTTATATCCAGCACCGTTGTATTTGCAAAATTTTGAACGCCACCAGCGTTTAATATAAATGAAGCTGGAGCAGCCGTATTAGAAGCTGCACTTCTAAAAAAAAGCGCGCCGCCAAGTCCACCGCCAGCACCGCCACCAATGCCGCCCCCTATCCCATTTGATGCACTACTCATACTCAGCACTTTGGTAGCCGTGCATTCTATTTTGTCTAAAAAACCTTCGGCACCAAAACCTACGCCACTTCCTCCACCGCCTGCACTAAATAATAAATTCAGTTGCATTGCACTAGCGCTAGCTAAAAATTTTGTTTGAGACGTAACATAACTGGCATAGTTATCTAAAAAGCCTCCACTCACCCCAGGAAGCACAATATTTTGCACTAAATTATTATTAACCCGTACCGCAAATTGCGCAGGCACTCCAATACTGCGCGCAGCAGTATACATTTTTAAAGTAACACTATCACTACCAATTAAACCAGGCAACTCCACCACATAATTACGCGATGTAGTTCCGCCCGACGCCAAGCTAAACGCATCACCCAACCACAATTTTCCGGAAGCTAATACATTGGTATTGTCTTTTTCGTACACCCAGTTATCCGTAAAACTAGTAACGCGAGGACCCGCCGTGGCACTCGTGTACGCAGCATTGCCCACACCAACGCGTTTAGGCGCACCAACAACAGTACTCGATACACTTCCATCTACATTTAAAAAATAAAATGAAGTATCGGAATATAAATTGTGAACATAACTAAACCGCGCATTACTACTGTCATACTGCCACCTATGCGGGCCCGGCGCATAAAAAACAATAAAATCTGGCCCACTTAATAGACCATCGCCCCCATCACTAATGAGTAATGCGTTTTCGTTAAAAACAGTAGGTCTTGGAGCCCCCACTGCTTCCGGTAACATCGCACCTCCACTTCCAAAAAGTCTGATTTTATCTGAAGCAATCACGCCACCAGCAGGCACAAGTCCCATACTAGTTAGGGCAGCCATATCAATTTTGTAAACCCCTCTTGCCGTTACCCCAACTTTGCCCCAAACCCCTTTGCTAAACAGACTCCCCTGAGCCATAGCCGTTTGGAGACCGCTTAAAGCCCCAAAAAGGCACAAAATCAACCAAATATAGCGCCAGGGTTTAACCATGATACAAGTATAACAAAGTTTGATGCCAAAGCTACTGATACATAGCCACAGCAGCTCCTTTACCTTAAAAAAATCATAAAATAGGGGTAAAAACCACCCCAAAGCCACTAATATTAAGCTTTTTGTAACAAGATGAAGCCCTTCTTCCCCCTCAGTTTAACGGAAATCTTATATATTCGCAGAGGTATTTTAGAATCAATTTTTTATTGAATTTATAAGCATATGCAGTTCACAAAAACAGTTCGCAATTTAGTGTTGCTCGCCACCTTAACCGGTGCTGTTGTTTCATGTAATCCATTTAAGAAAAAGCCGCAAACTTCAACGGCTACTGGTTGGAATTACAACGACAAATCGATGGGCAATTTTAATGTGCCAAAACCAAAAGATATTAAAACAGCTCCAGGTCTTGTATTTGTACAAGGTGGTACGTTTACCATGGGCGCCGCACAAGAAGACGTAATGGGCGATTGGAATAATATCCAACGCAGAATTACCGTGAACTCATTTTTTATTGATAAAACAGAAGTAACCAACCTTCACTACCGCGAATATTTATATTGGATTACCAATGTATTTGGTGGCGCAGGGATGGACTCTATTGTAAGAGAAGCTTTACCGGACACCCTAGTATGGCGTTCAGAACTAGCTTACAACGAGCCAATGGTTGAATATTATTTCCGTCACCCTTCTTACAATAATTTTCCTGTTGTAGGGGTGAGCTGGAAACAAGCCACCGATTATTGTATCTGGAGAACTGACCGCGTAAATGAATTAACCCTCATGAAAAGCAGTTACCTAGATCCTAAAAATCAAATTAAAAAAGAATTAAACGGAGCGGGTCAAGATAACTTTAATACCAGAGCTTATTTACTTGGTGAATACCAAGCAACTCCTGGTAGAGACGCTACTAAAAAAAGCAATCCTTTAAAAGATGCGCAAGGTAGACCGCGTACCAAAGTAAGTTTCGAAGATGGTATTTTATTTGGTGACTACCGCCTTCCAACAGAAGCGGAGTGGGAATATGCTGCTTATGGTTATATCGCTAGCAATCCACAACGTAAATCTAAAAGCAATAAACGTGGTGAAGAATTAGTTTCTAACAAACAAATTTATGCTTGGAAAAACAACGGTTACGACAACGTTCGTACCACACAAAAAGGTTCTTACCAAGGTTCTATGCTTGCGAACTTTAAGCGTGGCGCCGGTGATAACATGGGTGTAGCGGGTGGACTAAACGATAACGCTGCCATCCCTGCCGAAGTAAATACATACATGCCAAATGGTTACGGTCTTTACAATATGTCTGGTAACGTTAGTGAGTGGGTTGCCGATGTGTACCGCCCAATGACAGCCATTGATGGAGACGATTACAATATTTTTAGAGGTAACGAATTCAAGCAAATAGATTTTTCTAGAGGCGAAGGAAATTTAAGAGATGACAAAGGTCGTATCATTTATAAGACCGAATCTGATTCATCATTAATGAACCGTCGTAACTACCAAAAAGGCTACGCAGTAAACCACCTAGATGGCGACTCTGCAAGTAATGCAGGTTACAACTACGGTGTAACATCACTTATTTCAGACAAGTCTCGTGTCGTAAAAGGTGCTAGCTGGAACGACCGTGCTTATTATTTAAGCCCTGGTGCTAGAAGATTTTTAGAAGAAGATCAAAGCAACAGTACCATTGGTTTCCGTTGTGCCATGAACCACTACGGTGCTGCAGAAGGTACTTCTAAAAAAGCAAAAACAGGTATCTTTATGCCTACCAAAAAGAACAAACGTTAAAAAGGAAAGGAAAGGAAAATAAAAAAGAGCCATCACTATTAATTTAGTGGTGGTTTTTTTATGCGCAGGTGTTGCGGTGCGTTTACGCGAGTACCGTTTCCATTTGCATGCTCCGCGATCCTTTAATTAAAAGCTGCGCATGTGTAGGATTTATTTTTGCTAGCCAAGCTTTAGCCTCTGCGGTTGTTTTAAAATATATAAACTGAGGTACTTCGTTTTGATGCGCTAAAAAATCATCTCCCACTAATACTACCGATTCAAATGAATAACCGGCAATTAATTGCAGTAGCGCCAAATGCTCCGCTTGTGAGTGCTCGCCAAGTTCCATCATGGCGCCCAGTAAAACAATTTTATGAGTACCTGCTAGTTTTGCAAAATTTTCGATGGCCACTTTCATGCTACTCGGGTTGGCATTGTAGGCGTCTAAAATAATAGTGTTGGTATCTTTAGTTATAAGTTGCGATCTACTATTGGATGGTGCATAATTTGCAATAGCATCCACCATTTTATGTTCCGGCACCCCAAAATGTTTTCCAATAGTAAGGGCACATAAAATATTTGGAAGGTTATACGATCCTACGAGCTGAGAATGTACGGTGGTGATTGTATCGTTGATATTAGCGGATACTGTTAAAAACGGTTCACTACTTTGTATGGTTCCGTTTATATAAGGGACAATGTTTTGAATACCAGCGCTCATCTCTTTTAAATAATCGTAGCCGGTGTAAACAAACGCAGTGCCAGAATGACCTCGCAAAAAAGTATAGAGTTCTCCCTTGCCTTTTTTAACGCCTTCTTCGCCACCAAATCCTTCGAGGTGCGCTTTACCACAATTGCTAATAATCCCATGCGTAGGTTTTGTATACACGCAATAACCTTCAATTTCTTTTTGATGATTGGCACCCATTTCTATCACCGCCATTTGCGCATCTTTTTTAATGCTCAGTATCGTTAACGGCACACCAATATGGTTGTTTAAATTTCCTTGTGTCGTATAGGTTTTAAAATGACTAGAAAGCACGGCATACACCAGTTCTTTGGTAGTGGTTTTTCCGTTACTGCCTGTAATAGCAATAAAAGGAATATCAAAAGTGCTGCGGTGGTGACCAGCGAGTGCCTGTAAAGTGGTAAGCACATCCTCTACCACTATCATTTTTGAAAGCGCGGCTTCTTTTTGTGCTTCGTTGTTTCCTTCGTAATAAGTTGCAATGGTGGTAAGCGGTTCGTCTACCACGCAGTAAGCAGCACCTGCTTCAAGCGCTTTAAAAGCAAAAGTATTGGCATTAAAATTAGGACCCTTTAAAGCAAAGAAAAAGTCGCCCTCCTTTAGCTTGCGGGTATCTGTTACAACACTCGGATACTGCACGTAAATGTCATAAATAGCTGAAATGCTCATGCGCCTACCTTTTAAGTGTAACAAATATAGTTTTATTCAGCTGCGTAACAAAAGTCACGTTTCAGGAAAATAATTGGCCTGATATTTGTACTTTAAATAAGACTTATGATACGTTTACTTCAAAAAATAGACTTTGTACTCGTGATACGTTTAATCATGGGTGGCATGTTTTTAGTAATTGCCTGGCAGTTTAAAGACTGGGTGCCCGCTATTTTTGGGATACTCATGATTGTTATTGGTATCTACTCAGCTAAAACTAAAACGGGCTGCGGTTACGGAGGCGGAAGTTGTTCTATCAGAAATTAAGTAGCACTCAAATAAGTTACCTTTGCACCACCCTTTCAATTAGCAAGTACAATGCCTAAGCCAATTACTAAATATTTTATTCCAGCCGTAGTTACTAACAAATGCCCACGTTGCCGTGAAGGAGACATTTTTATAAGCCAACAAGCCTATAAATTTAAAACCAATACAGACATGCACGAACACTGTCCGGTATGTGGTCAACCCACCGAAATAGAAGTAGGTTTTTATTATGGAACGGGCTATGTGAGCTACGCTTTATCGGTTGCATTTATTGTATCTACTTTTGTAGCCTGGAAGGTTTTAATAGGCATGACATTTGATATAGACGACAACCGCATTTTTTATTGGATGGGAACGGCTTTTGTACTACTCTTTGCCGTGCAGCCCCTCCTCATGAGACTGTCCCGCTCTTTATGGCTTAGCATGTTTGTTAGCTACGATCCGGATTGGAAAAACAACCCACTAGAAATGCCTGAGCGTTTTAATCATTAAAACAAAAGAGGCCCCGAAATTTCGGGGCCTCTTTTGTAAACAAACTTTATAAAAATCCTTCTAAACAAATTACTGATTAATAAACCTTGTCCAACCTTTCCACCAAAACGCGTTTACACCCGCAGCATCACAAGCACCTCTAAAAGTTACCACGTCAAAACCAGAAGTTAAAGCAGGATCCGTAAATCTAGCACCAGTTAAAATAGGTTGGTTACCATTAGATCCACCAAAAGGTAAAAAGTCAGGAGCAGAATAACTAAATGGAGCAATCATTCTAGCATCTGTTACGTTTGTTAATACAGTGTTTGAGAAAGCAGCATTTGAAAATCTTGCTCTCACAGAATCTGCATTCCATAAGCTAGCATTAGCAGATGAAGCGATAAAATTATAAGAAGAAAGATCCGTGCCTGTTGCAGGACCACAACCAGCAATGGTATTGTTTTTGAAACGGATGGTGCTATCCATAATGTTTAATTCAACAGCACGGCCATTTCTTGCGTCAACTAAAATACCTTGCGGCCAGCCTAAAATTACAGAGTTATAAATTGAAACACCTGTATTTCTTCTGATATGCGCAGCAGATAAGTATAAACTGTTACCATTGTTGGCAAGTGTAGCTCTTGGGCCAATTAAAGTAAGGTTTGAAAATACCGCTCTTGTTTGTGGGCTATTAATTGATCCACCTGCATCGTTATCAGATTCAAAAGCTTCTGAACGAGAGATATCGGCAATGGTAGAATCTCTTAATACAATACCAAACTGTACTTTACCACTATAACCATTATCCGTATCAAAATCATCATCCTGTGTTTTGTAAGCAATCAGGTGCTTACAGTTTACAGTACCACCAAACCACTCAAATGCATCATCTTTTGCATAAGTAACTTGTACATAGTCAATAACAGTTCCGCTACCTACAGCAGCCATCGTTAAGCTATTAATTTCTTTATCTGGTTGGTATGCATAACCTGCATACTCAATTCTTACATAACGTAAAATACCGGAGTTATCGGCATTGTTAGGGGTAGCACCGCCACCAGCTAAACCATCACCAAATGAGTTGTTGATACCACCTTCTACTTCTAGAACACCGGCACCACCACCAGTTCCTGTAAAGGCAGTGTTAACCGCTGCTTTACCGCAAATTACAATACCACCCCAGTCACCAGAACGAGGAACAGGAGAGTTAGAAGTAAATACAATTGGTTTTTCTTGTGTACCATCAGCGATGATTTTTGAACCGCGGGTAATAACAAGTGTAGCAACAGAAGCACCTGTGTAGTCGCCTTTAACAGTAACACCTGGTTGAACGGTCATGGTTGCGTTGTTAACCATGTACACGATACCACTTAATATGTAGTTGTTACCTTCTCTTAAAACGGTATCCTTATCGATACGTCCTTTCAATACAATTGTTTGAACACCTGGTGTAGTAGGCGGGGCAATTACTGTTGAACCTCCACCGTCCATTTCAATTTTTCTGCAACTTGTAGCGATTAATGCAACGAAAGCTGCTGCTAACAAAACCGATTTTTTCATTTTATTGTTTTTTAAAAATTTTTATAAAGTATTATAAAGAGTATGCGAATGTTACGCCAATATTAGTACCCGTTTGACGGCTTAAACGAAATGGATCCGTTGCTTTATTAAGCTTGGTATTACCATCTGGGTTTTGGTAGAAATAAAGTGTTTGGTTTAAAATATCCTGAATGTTTAATCTTAATTCCGCTTTATTTTTAGCGAACTTCTTGCTCAACTGAAAATCAAATACAGGACGTGAAGATTCATAAATATCAGGCTGGTCAAGGCTACCCACGAAAGTTACACGTCTACCAATTTGGTTGTATAATAAGGTAGCTGTGATTCCTTTAGAAGGTAAATCATAAAGTGCGCTGAAATTAATAAGGTATGGCGACTGGCCTTGTAGTGGTCTATCAAGTGCTAAATTTTGATCTCTAACGCGGCTATTGATGTAAGTACCGTTTGCTTGAATGGTAAAGTTTTTAAGCGCTTCAGAAAAATCTAATTTTTTTCTGATTTCAAATTCTACACCATATGCTCTTGCACTTTCTGGGTTCGCAAAGTTAAACGTACTCGCTCCACCAGATCCAAAGTTGTAGATCATTTCGATAGGCTTGTCAAAATGCTTGAAAAAGGCACCTACCGTAATAACTTCACCTGAAGCTGGATATATTTCGTAACGTAAATCTAAATTGGAAATTTTTGTACGCTCAATGGTTGGTAAACCTTGAACAGATGCATTTAAATCAAAATCATAATACTGGAAAGTAGCAAGCTCTCTAAACTCTGGTCTTACCACTGTTTGAGAAGCGGATAAACGAAGGTTTGTTACATTATTGAGCTTATACGTTGCGTTTAAACCAGGTAAGAAGTCGGTAACTCTAGAATAATTATGACGTGGATCATTTTTGTATACACTACCCACCAATTGGTCATAATCTTCTACCCTTACACCCCAAACCAATCTAAACTTACTTCCAAATTGATTATCAAACTGTGCATAACCAGCATTTAAAATAGTGTTGGCTAAATAGCGGTATAAATTACCTCTAATCGCATCAAAAGCAAATTGAGTACTATACACTTCACCTCTACCAAAATTGCTAGGTGCAAAAATAGACTCAGGGCCTAATACTCTTAACGCAGCATTATCTCTTGGTAAATAAATTGAAAAAGGTTTCGCATCAAATAAACGGTCTTTTACTTGGAAAGAATAACCACCTTTAAGTGTTTGCTTGCTGCCAAAAGCATTAAATGTATATGCTACATCTGCACCAGCATTGTAAACATAATCACTTAAATTTTGATAAAATCGGTTACCACTTTTTTGAGACAAGGTGTTTGAAATTACGGCAACATAAGGGCTTGATACAGCACTATTATTTTTTAAATAGTATAATCTGCGCTGATCAGGTGTATAACCGTCTAGTAGCGTAAATGAACCGTACCACTTTAATTTTAAAACGTTAGGCTTGATATTGTGCTCACCATTTATTTGAGAGTTCCAAAATGTATTTTGTTTGAACCCATACTCATAACCACGTGCACTGTCGAGAGAAACGTTACCATTACCTTCTACACCCGTTCTTAAGGTTGTAAAATCTGAAGAAGTAATGTTAAATAAAGTTTTAACAGAAATCTTGTTGTTGTTATCGAATTGGTAAGATACATTGGCTAGGCCGCCCCATAACAAATCGGTGCTATATCTGTCATCTTTAAAATCAAAATCTGGCGTAAATGAACCATTACCAATAAAGTTGAACCCACTGTTGGTACCCTTTGTTAAACGTACCGATCTATTGTAGTTAAGTGCAAAAATGGCACCTAATTTTCTATTGTTTTTAAATTCTTTTACAAAACCACCACTTGTTTGGAACTGACCATTAATTAAGTTAGACTTGTTAACTACTAAGGGTGCCCAATTGTTTTGCATGGTTGAACCGATATAGGTTTTATCGGCAGGTGCTAATGCATCAAACTTTGATTTTGTGGTATAAGTTGCAGGTAAAGAACGTGTACCATCATCAATACCTAAAAAATCTGTTTTACCGCCTTTATTTTCGTAAAAAGTTCCATTAACAGCTTGGGTGTTAAAGCCAGAACCTACTTGAATAGTAAAAAAGTTTTTTGTAGGAATATCTCTTGTATTTACCTGAATTAAACCACCAGCCCACTCGCCCGGAAGTTCTGGAACAAAGGCCTTGTTGATAACAATGTTATCAATCATATTAGCAGGAATCAAATCAAAAGAAAAGGCTTTTCTATCAGGCTCTGTACTACCTAGTTGTATACCATTTAAGGTAGCGAGGTTGTAACGCTCTGCAAGTCCTCTAATAACTAGGAATTTACCCTCTTGGATACTTGCACCAGGTGTACGCTTAATAACTTCACCTGTATTTCTATCTGGAGAACGCTTAATGGCTTCGGCAGAAATTACAGAAGCCACCGTATTGGTATTTTTTTGGAAAGTAATAAGTGCGTTTACTGTTTCACCTTTTGCAGTAGATGTTCTAGCAGTAGATTTTACCGAAACATCAGTTAAAACTTTACCGCCTTCATTTAAAATAATATTCACTGTTTCTTCATCCCCTGCTTTTTCTACAACAACTTCGTTGATCGTTTTTTCTTGGTAACCAACATAACTTAAAGTAAGTGTGTACTTTTTTTGTGCATCAACTACAAAGCTAAATCGACCCTCAACATCTGTTCTTGTCATGGCAGTTGCTGCACCTGAAAGTTTAACGGTTACACTTGCTAAAGCCTCATTTTTACTGTTGGTTACTTGACCAACAATTTTAGATTTTTGAGCAGATATTGTTGCGCTAAAAACAAGTAAAAAAAGGATAGATAATAGTTGCTTCACTGGATAATTCTTTTATGAAGCAAAACTACTTTTGGCGTGTTACGGCATTGTTACGCCAATGTTAACAGAGTGTTACCTCTATGTTACCGGAATGTTACCAACCTGATCATACAAGTGGTGGATGAGGCCATCCACCAGGCCTATTTTAGGCACATAAATAGCGTCAATATTGGCCCATTTCATTACCTGTATATATATAAGTAAGGCAGGCACAATCACATCGGCGCGGTCTTCTTTGAGGCCATACAAATGCATACGGTCCTCTAAATCAACACTAGAAAGCTCTTTATAATAGTCTTTGAGCAGGTCCAAAGCAAGGGGCTTACCCTCTTTGGTTTTACTCATAGATAATATTTTTGTAATATTTCCACCACTTCCAATGGCAATAGAAGGAAGCGCACTTTTAATGTTCTTTTTAACGTAATCCTTGAGGGATTCCCAAGTCTCATCTTGTATTTGGTCTTTTAAGATTCGAATGGTACCAATATTAAAGGACTCCTTTGCTACAAGTGCCCCGTTTGCAAAAAAAGTAAGCTCGGTGCTACCGCCACCCACATCAATGTATAAATAAGAGTGATCGGTATCTAAATTTTCGGCCACATGGTTCTCATAAATAAAAGATGCTTCTTCCTGACCAGATATCACTTTAATTTCTATCCCCGTTTCGAGCTTCACTTTTCTAATAATGTCTTTGCTATTTTTTGCATCACGCATAGCACTGGTTGCACAAGCATATACATGCTTTATTTGGTAGGCCTCTAATAAATGCTGATAGGCTTTTAAAGTTTGCATCAACATTTTAACTTTTGGCTTAGATATTTCGCCCGTTTCAAAAACATCAAAGCCAAGCCTTAGTGGCACGCGCACTAAATTAACTTTATTAAATACAGGATCCTGTTTTGGTTGTTTGGTCACTTCACTAATTAATAGTCGGGCGGCATTACTTCCAATATCAATGGCGGCTAACTTCACTATTTACGGTTCGTTTTCTGTTGGAGGTATAAATAAGTCTCAATCTGAGAGCGTATTTTTTTTCTAGACCCCAAAGGTACATAGTTATTTAATAAAGCACTGTCCAGCACCCTCGCCTTTACATTGTCCTGCAACTGAATGTGGATAATATCTTGTAATTCCTGTTTGATGGCAGGATCAAGTATGGGAACCGCCGCTTCAACCCGGTGGTCAATATTACGCACCATCCAATCAGCACTAGAAATAAATACTTTTTCTTTACCACCATTACTAAATATCATTACACGTGCATGCTCTAAATACTCATCAACAATACTGATGGCACGGGGCTTTGCATTAAATTTTTTATGGTCGACAGAGGCGCAAAAAATACCACGCACAATCATATTGATAGTAACCCCTGCAACTGCTGCATCGTTTAGTTTTTTAATTAAATCCACGTCACTGAGTGAATTTAATTTAATGGTAATCGCAGCAGGTTTTCCCGCTTTTGCATTTTTAATTTCGTGGTTGATTAAACTTACAATGGTTGGTCGCATAGAAATAGGTGACACCACAAGTGTTTTACAGCTTAAAAGTGGACCGTACCCTTTTTCGGGATGCTCTAAAAATTGAAATATTTTATTAATATCGGCCATGATATTGCGGTTACTGGTAAGTAAGCAATGATCACCATATACGCGAGCTGTTTTTTCATGCAAATTACCGGTACTTACAAAGCCGTACTGTACCGTTTTGTTTTTTTCACGCTTTTTAATGACACAAACTTTGGCGTGCACTTTCATATTTTGTATGCCATATAAAACGGTAATACCCTCCTCTTCCAATACGTCTTTCCATTCTAAATTGGCCTCCTCATCAAATCTAGCTTTTACTTCAAGCATCACCGTTACGGCCTTACCATTTCGTGCCGCATTGATAAGCGCATTAATGACTTTTGAAGCAGGCGCTAAACGGTACGCAGTAATTTTAATAGAGAGCACATCTGGATCCATCGCAGTTTCCCTCAGTAAATCAATCACCGAATTAAAACTATGGTAAGGGAAATGTAACATCACATCTTTTTGTAACACCACATCCGTTACGCGTATACTTTTAACCAAATCAGGGTGGGTTAATGAAGCTTTACGGATACTTTTTTCCATAACTAGGTCTGGAAAATCCATAAAGTGTCTAAAGTTATGAATACGCCCTCCGGGTATTATATTACTTTTTTGAGTGAGCTGTAACCGTCTAATCAAATAATCGAGTAAACCGGCGTCCATTTCTCTGTCATATACAAAACGAACGGGCTTTCCCTTACGCCTGTTCTTTAACCCTTTTTCTATTTTTTCTATGAGGCTACTCGCAAGGTCATTATCAATATCTATTTCTGCATCTTTGGTGATTTTAAAAATAGCAGACTCGAAATAATCAGAGTCGAAATAAGAAAAAATCACAGGCAAACTAAATCGAATGATATCTTCTAGTAAAATAATTTGATGCCCACCCGTTTTTGTAGGAAGTTCCACAAACCTACCAATTGCAGAAACAGGCACTTCAATTAAAGCATACTTACTTTTGTAAGCGCTATTTTTTTTACGCATCACAATGCCTAAATAGATACTCTTATCCCTCAAATAAGGCATTTGATCAATAGACTCAACCATTAGGGGTATTACATTACCACGTACCTGCTCATCAAAAAACTTAGTTACAAAAACCTGCTGCTCTTTGGTTAAATGCTTTTCATCTACCAGCGTTATATTTTCTTTCTTTAAGTCTCTGACTATATTTTTCCAAATACGGTTAAACTCATTTTGTTGTTCGAGTACAATGGTTTGTATTTCATCTAAAATACTTTGCGAGTGCTGCTCTAAATGCATGTCAAGCTTCTTGCCCTTTCCTTTAAATTCAATCATGCGCTTTAAAGTAGCAACACGCACCCTAAAAAACTCATCGAGGTTATTAGAAAATATGCCTAAAAAACGGATACGCTCTTTTAAAGGCACCGATGGGTCGTTGGCTTCTTGCAACACCCTTCCATTAAAACTTAACCAACTTAAATCGCGAGGTATGTAGGAATACTTAGGCATAAATCATTACAATTAGTGGTATGCGATATTACTAAACTAAACATGCAAAGCATTGTGACCGAGTTTAAAGTTACAATTTGTTAACATAGCGGTAAAGATTTGTTCATATTAGAGTTATTACTTTGACAAACTTACACAATGGAAAAAAGAGACATTGATGTTCTCGTTCTAAGTGATTTACACCTCGGCACATTTGGTTGCCATGCCCAAGAAATTGTAACCTATTTAAAAAGTGTAGCACCCAAAGTATTAGTCTTAAACGGCGATATCATTGATATCTGGCAGTTTAAGAAGCATTATTTTCCGGCTGCACACATGCAGGTAATCAAGCAAATTTTTAGTTTATTAAGCAAGGGAACTAAAGTTTACTACATAACAGGTAACCATGACGAAGCCCTTCGCCGCTACACAGACCTTGAAATGGGTGGCTTTACCTTAACCGATAAAGTGGTACTTGAATTAGATGGTAAAAAAACTTGGATTTTTCATGGTGATATTTTTGATGCCACCACCAAAGGCAGCGCCAAAATAATTGCTAAACTTGGTGGCCATGGCTACGACCTTTTAATTATGCTTAATAGCGCTATTAACTGGGCCCTGAAATTAATG
This sequence comes from Bacteroidota bacterium, assembly GCA_947461125.1. Taxonomy (GTDB): domain Bacteria; phylum Bacteroidota; class Bacteroidia; order Chitinophagales; family Chitinophagaceae; genus Sediminibacterium. The sequence goes on from CANHHX010000001.1 coordinate 90,143, forward strand.
GGTAAAGAAAAAATGAGCTTCAGTAAAAAGGTAAAAAATAGCGTTAAAAAAGCGGTTTCTTGGATTGGTAATTTTGAGCAAACAGCCGCAGAACTGGCTATACAGCAGGGTTACGACTATGTAATATGTGGTCATATCCATCAGCCCCAAAAAAGAATGGTAACCAATGAGCACGGATCAGTTATGTATTTAAACAGTGGTGACTGGATAGAAAATTTAACGGCACTAGAATATGTAAATGGCGAATGGAATATTCACCAATACAACGAAAAAGAGCAAGCTGCAAAAGTGGTGCCTATTTTAAGTGCAGAAAATAAATTACCAGAACTAAACGTACTTACCAAAGACGTTGCTTTGTTTTTTAACAGCTTAATAGCCCAGTAGATGAAAATATTTTACGCAGTACAAGCCACCGGCAATGGCCATATTAGCAGGGCGGTAGAACTACTACCCTATTTGCAACAATATGGACAAGTAGACGTTTTTTTAAGTGGCGAAAACAGTCATTTACCTACTAGCTTGCCGGTAAAATACAAAAGCAGAGGTGTTTCGTTATTTTATGGAAATAGAGGCGGCCTCAACTATTTTAAAATGTGGCAAAAATTTTCAATCAAAAGAATTTGGAAAGAAGCCAAGGCATTACCGGTAGAGGATTACGATATTGTGATCAATGATTTTGAATGCATCACTTCACTAGCGTGTAAACTAAAAAATAAACCGAGTATACAGTTTGGACACCAAGCAAGTTTTAGAAGTCCCTTATCACCTAGGCCTAAAAAAAGAGAATTTATTGGTGAATGGATTTTACAAAATTATGGCACTGCAACTGCTTATTTTGGACTTCATTTTAAAGCCTATGATACCGGCATTTTCAACCCCGTAATTAAAGCGGATATCATAGCTGCCAAACCAGTTAACAACGGACATGTAACGGTTTATTTATCGCATTACTCTAAAAAAGTAATTACCAACCAACTACATAAAGCACCGGGCATTAGGTTTGAAGTTTTTACCAAGGAAGTGAAAACAGAAACTATCGAAAAAAATATTAGGTTCATGCCTATTTCAAACGAAGGCTTTACCAAAAGCATGATTGAAAGCGCCGGCGTAATTACGGGTGCAGGTTTTGAAAC
>CANHHX010000002.1 GCA_947461125.1 Bacteroidota bacterium
ATATATGGATGGGTTAGTAAGTACAGGGAAATAAATTTCCCTACCACAATATTAAAAATACTTTTAGATGATTCAATATTATTTGTAAACAATTTTATTAACATTTTAGAATCAAATGGGTATACTGCATCATATCACTGCGTGTGAAATGGAGTTGAGCACTTCATGCTTATGCGCATGGAGTCTTACCTTTACATCAATCAAACGGTTAAGTATGAAGTTTCCAAATCCTGTTTTAGTGAGTCGTATTGCGGAATTAATTGGTGCGGATATTGTAGGGAATGCAGATGCAAACGTGTATGGCATCAATGAAATTCATGTGGTGGAACCAGGAGATTTGGTATTTGTAGACCATCCAAAATATTATGATACCTGCCTTAATAGTGCTGCAAGTTTTATCATCATCAATACTTCAGATGTTACGGTTCCTGAAGGAAAAACAATACTCGTTACCAAAGACCCTTTTGAATCTTACCTGACCATCGTGAATCATTTTAATCCGGTACTAAAAGCGACAGAACCCATAGCTGACAATGCTTTCATTGGAGAAGGTACCTATATTATGCCACAGGTTTTTATTGGTAATCATGTACGCATTGGGAAAAATTGTAGGATCTATCCGGGTGTTTGCATATTAGATAACACTGTTATTGGAGACAATGTTATTGTACAGGCCGGTAGTATTATCGGTAGCGATGCATTCTATTATAACACCAAAAAAAACAGAGATCAGTGGTTTAAAAAAATGGAAAGTTGTGGATCTGTGGTACTTGAAGAGGGTGTAGAAATTGGCGCCAACTGTACCATTGATAGAGGCGTTACTTCCATCACAAAAATTGGAGCAGGCACAAAAATTGACAACCAGGTTCACATTGGACACGATACCATTATTGGAAAAAACTGTTTGCTTGCCGCACAGGTTGGTATTGCAGGTGGGACTATTATTGAGGACGGCGTAACCCTATGGGGACAGGTTGGTGTGAATAAAACCATTCGAATAGGAGCCGGCGCTGTGGTGTTAGGACAAGCTGGCGTAACCAATAATTTAGAGGGCGGCAAAACCTATATGGGCTTTCCTGCTACAGAAGCATCCGCCAAAAGACGCGAACTGGTATGGATTAAAAGAATCCCTGAACTCTGGAAAAAAGTAATGGACTAGCTCCTACTTGTGAACCTGTACAACTATCCCTTTAAATTATATTTTACCTTTAACGCTGCTGCCACTCTATGAATCGTTTCTTCTAGTGGCGTATACGAAAAATCAGGTAAGGCTTTTAGCAGTTTACTATTGTCAAAGTAAACTGCGGCCTGTGCGGTTAAGGTTGTTTCTTTGGTTAAAAGTGGTGAACCTCCTGTAAAAAAGGTTTTTACTGCTTCTAGTCTCCACACAATAGCAGCTAATAAGGGCGTTACTTTTTTAGATGGTCGGGGTACATTAAATGCGTCGGCAATTAAATTAAAGATGGTTCGGTAAGGGGTATTATGACCGCTAATAATAAAGCGCTGCGACTTAATATCACTATTCATAAGCTGAGTCATGGCATTGGAAACGTCTTTTACATCCACAAAACCACTCACTCCATTTGTATACCAAGGAAAACGGTTATACACCGATTTAAATATACTCGTAGACCCAGTATCCCAGCTGCTACTTCCTAAAATAATAACCGGATTGACTATCACCGCATCTAGGCCTTCTCCAATCCCCCTCCACACTTCCATTTCGGCTAAATATTTTGTTTTACCGTATTCACTATTACTCGTTTTTTCGGACCAGTTCATGGTTTCATTGATCGGACCATCTTCTCTTATTCTACCTAGTGCAGCAACAGAGCTTACAAATAACAACTTTTTAATACCGGCATCAATACAAGCATTTACAACATTAGCAGTACCGTCGATATTAGTGGCATGCATCTTCTGTTTTAGCTTCGGATGAAATGATACAATTGCCGCGCAATGGTATACCTGCTCCACACCTTTCATGGCCTCTTCCAACACCACAACATCGAGTACATCCCCTTCGATCCACTCAATTTTTTCTGCATATTTTATAGCAGGGATTTGCTTTCGGTATAGTGCACGAATGTGAAGTGGCGTGGCACCCGAATGTTTTTCAAACAATGTTTCTATTAATGAGGATCCGAGTAAACCACTAGCGCCAGTAATAAATATCATAGCAAAATTTAAGTTATAGCATTACAATAATTACAAATACCACTTACCACCATATCAATTTGCGAAGCAGCAAAACCACTTGGCATATGAACGGCAGGAACAACTACATGTTCTAAACAAAACGTTTTATTACAATTGTCACAAATAAAATGAACATGATTGTCGTGGTGATGTCCGGCACTGCAACTGTCTTTGCACAGCGCATATAAAACAGCATTGTCTGGTGTGGGTATGGTATGAATAATTCCTTTGTCTACAAAGGTTTGGAGGGTTCTATAAATGGTAACGCGGTCAAAATCTTCTCCCACATAATTTTCAATATCTGCATGTGCGAGTGCCGAATTTTTCTGAAAAAAACTTTCTAAAATTTTTTTTCGGCTATCCGTAATACTTAAACTACTTCTTTTTAATAAATCAATTATTTTTTGTTCCACCTATTTTTTATTGGGGGTTGTTGGTAAACACTCCATTTACAAAAGTGCCTGAAATACTTTCTGCTAATAATTTTTTAATGTCTATTTGAAGTTGCTGTAAATCTGTTTGCTTGAGGGCATCGTATACTTGTCCGCGCACTTTTCCATTACGGTCCACGAGTGCAAAAAACTGAGTATGTATAAATTGATCTTCAATTTTTTCTACATTGTTTTTAGGATCATCTAGTAAATAAGAGCTTCGGGCCATTTGGTACAAACTATCTTTTCTTCCGGTAAGAAGCACCCATTTTTTGGTATCAATTTGTAAAGAGTCGGCATATTTTTTAAGACGTGCCGCCGAATCCGTTTCGGGATTACAAGTGTGCGCCACAATTAAAAATTCGGGATTTGATTTGTTGGCCTCGTAAATGGTACGCATACTTTCGTGCATGCGCGGGCAAATACCTTTACAGGTTGTAAAAAAATATTGCACCACGGTTACCTTTCCGCTCATGTCTTGATTGGTAAATGATTTGCCATTTTGTGTGGTAAACATAAATGGCTTCACATAACCAAGGGTGGTTAGTTTGGGCTTCCAGTTATCGGTGCCACGAAACAAGAAGTAATAGAACCCTGCTAAAAGGAGGGTAAAAAACACTAGATAAATTGCCAGTTTCTTGCTCATACGATTCGAATTGGCTTCAAAGTTACGGTTATTGCCGCTCCACAAGGGCATTTTAACATTTTGCAACATAGTTGCAATAGTGTACCTTTGTATCCATGAAATTCAAAATCAATTGGGACGCTTTTGGTATTGCCGCATCGGTTGCGTGCGCTATACATTGTGCGGTGCTTCCACTTCTTTTGAGCAGTTTACCCCTATTTGGAATTAATATCATAGAGAATCAAGGCTTTGAATTTATAATGATTGCCCTAGCCTTTATTGTGGGTGTTTATTCGTTATACCATGGGCGTAAAAAACATCACCACAGCTATTATCCCATGCTATTGTTTGCAGTGGGTATTGGTATCCTATTTATAAAATCGATACTTCATTCGCATAGCCTCATGCTACTGCTACCTGCGGTGTCACTGGTTGTGATCGCACATTATTTAAATTATAAATTGTGTAGGGTACATAACCATGCACATGCCGACGATTGCAATCATTAGTTTGAAACTGAATAACTAACACTTCCGTCTTTCTCGTCTTTCAATTGAATGCCTAGCGCCATGAGCTGATTTCTGATTTTATCGGAAGTGACAAAATCTTTACTTGCCTTGGCCTGACTGCGCACTTCAATAAGCAATTGCAATACCCCATCAAGTACAGCAGTGTTTGCGGCAGAAGGTGCAACGAGTCCAAAAATATCTTCGAGGTATGTTTTTAATGACTGCTGCAAATGTAGGAGGGTGCTATTAGATAAGGCTGCTACTGGCGTGTGTTTATCTTTGATACCATTGATGATTGGAACCAATTCAAACATATTTGCAAGTACTTTGGGCGTACTAAAATCATCACTCATAAACACTGCAAAATCATCAACAAGTGTATTCACTTTTTTATCCAATTCCATATCGCTAGGGGTAGATGCGACCGCTGAAACTTCTAGTTTAGACAACCACTCATAAGCTTCCCATAAACGCTTCGCCGCTTTATCAGCAGCAATAAGCGCTTCGTTGCTAAAATCAAGGGTACCCCTATAATGACTTTGTAAAATAAAAAAGCGAACGGTATTGGGCGCGTAAGCTTGCTCTAATATTGGATGTGTACCCGCAAAAAGTTCAGAGAGTTTAATTACGTTATTATAACTCTTTCCCATCTTTTTTCCGTTGATGGTAATCATATTATTGTGCAACCAATAATTGGCAGGTGCCACTTGATTACATACAGTGCTCTGTGCAATTTCACATTCGTGGTGTGGAAATTGTAAGTCCATTCCACCGCCGTGTATATCAAATTTTTTACCTAAATATTTTGAACTCATCGCAGAACACTCAATATGCCAACCCGGGAAACCCTCTCCCCATGGGCTTTGCCAGCGCATGATATGTTCGGGAGGTGCTTTTTTCCATAATGCAAAATCAGATTTGTTTTGCTTTTCGTCTTGGTTATCAAGCTCCCTTGTGGTATCAAGTTGATCTTCTAAATTACGGCCACTTAAAATGCCATAGGGTTGCCCTTTTTTAGAAAAGTCATTATTGTATTTTTCTACATCAAAATATACCGAACCATTGGCTTCATAGGCATAACCATCTGCAATAATAGACTTGATCATTTCTATTTGCTCCACAATATGGCCGGTTGCAGTAGGCTCAATGCTTGGTGGTAAATTATTAAACTGCTGCATCGCCCAATGAAACATATTGGTGTATTTCTGCACCAACTCCATGGGTTCCAGTTTTTCGAGAACTGCTTTTGTTGCAATTTTATCTTCTGCTTCTCTACCTTCTTCTTCAAAGTGTCCAGCGTCGGTAATATTTCTTACATAACGCACTTTATAACCAAGGTGCTGCAAATAACGAAATACCACATCAAACGTGATAAAGGGCCTGGCATGTCCTAAATGGCTTTCGCCAGAAACAGTTGGACCACACACATACATGCCCACATAAGGCGCATTGATAGGTGTAAATACTTCTTTTTGACGCGTAAGGGAGTTGTATACTTTTAAAGGTGCCATGTGGTCACGAAGGTATTTTATTTTTTTAATTGTACATCAGAAACCAACATCACATGGTCACTAAGCCCTTCATCGACCATATCGAAAGTAGCAATATCAAATTGAGGGCTTGCTAAAATATAGTCGATACGAAGTGTTGGAGCGAGGGTTGTAAAACTACTCCCAATGCCAAAACCTTTTTGCAAAAATGCATCCTTCCAGTTGTTTCGGATGGTAAAATAAGTGTAGGAATTGGGCACGTCATTAAAATCACCGCAAATGATAGATGGATGCGGCGAGGATTCAAGGGCTTTTTGAACGAGTTCGGCTTGCGTACCCCTTCTTTTAAAGGCCTGACCCATTTTATTAAATAAATTCATAGAAGCATCGAAGGTATGAGCGTCTTGCTCCTTAATTTTTTCGATATCTGAATAATCGTTTTGTTTGAATTTAAAAGATTGAAGGTGCGTGTTAAAAATTCGAATGGTATCCTCACCTTTTAAAATATCAACATAAATAAGACTCTCTGCTACTGGAAATTTAATTTTTCCCGAATCAATAATTTGATATTTAGAAAAAATGATACAACCCGATTGATACGCACCATCATTTCTAGTATAATCTTTTGAAAAATAAAAGTATTTATACCGCTTTTTAAATAGCGCAATATTATTGGTTTGTGCGCCGCCAAGTTCAGAACTATTAAATTCTTGCAAGCAAACTACATCAGGTTCTAGCAGTAAAATGCTAGCAGCAATATCTTTACGTATTTGCTTTTTAACGAGTGGCTTTTTTGACAACCCATTAAAACTTTGAATATTCCAATCGATAATTCGAATATGATTTTCTCTTTTTCGGTCGGACAACATGGGGCCCGGCTTTACTGCTGCAATAACCCCAATTTGTTGCCATCCAATACAGAGCACTACAATAGAAATGAGTGATAGCTTGGGTTTTACGATGAGCCAAAAAATAGCGAAGAAAAATAAAATAATGATAGCATAGGGTGCTACTAACCCTGTAAATCCTAAAATCCACCAAGTACGTGTAGGTGCAAAAGGCGTTAAACAAGCCAGCAAAAAAATAACAGCAACCAATAAATTGATGAAAAGAATAACTGTTTTAGTTGCCCTCCTAATAAAACTTCCCGCCATGTATTAAAAATAAGAATTAATGGCGGGAACAAAAAATTATTCCTGACTTGCAGATTTCAAAAACGCTTTTTCATTTTCGGTTAAATTGTCATACCCTACCATATTCATTTTATCTAAGATTGCGTTTAACTCGTTTTCTTTACTAGGATTATTGACACCAGAAGATTTCTTTTCACGAAGTTCAGCAGGTTCAAACATCGCATTACCCCACTGATAAAATCGTATCATCCAATCGCCTGTGTTGGTGCCATTTTGTAACAGCTTCATATAACCAAAACCCACCAACGCAGCTATGATATGTGATATAAGGATGGAAGGAATAACCATCGAAGTTGAAAAATCTAATACTAGAAAAATAAGGGTCAATACCCAAATTGGAATGCCGCCGTAAACCAAAGGAAACAGCTTGTATTTAGGTGCTAATACCGTAGTAGCCACAGCAATACCCACTACACTCGCCCCTGCACCGATAATTGGTTGCCCTCCATTTCCCAAACTAGGCAGCAGGGCGTTGGCAGTTAAAAATCCAATTGCACCAGTAGCGCCCGCATATATATATACAGGAATGATGTGTTTATTACCAGATAAATCTTGAAAAATATAGCCAAAACTCCAAAGCCATAACATGCTACTCACCAACTGCCAAAAATGATACTGACTAAAAAAATGAATCAAAAAAGTCCATGGCTTATACATGACAGCTCCAAAACTGCTTGGCATTCTAAACCAGTCTACAATTTGACGCTCAAAAAGTTCCAAAGGTGTATCGGTTAAAAAATACACTGTTTTTAAAAAACTAATGAGCACAAAAATGAGCATGTTTACTGCAAATAAAAAAACGAGCGCATTGCTGTCTTCTCCTAAAAGCATTTTTCTATTTGACATAAAACGATGTTGAGGCATGAATTGGCTTTATACTAGTAAAACGTTTTTTTGTTGGTTTTGTTCCAAGTAATCACAATTATAAGTCCTACTATTGCGCCACCCACGTGGGCCCATCTAGCAACATTATCGCCAGCTGCATTTTGAACGGCACTATAAATTTCAAACCCAAAATAAATAAGACCTACCCACTTCGCTTTTACGGGTACAAAAAAGTACAAGTAGATATAGGTGTTAGGGAATAAATAAACAAAGGCTGCGAGTATGCCAAATACTGCACCGCTCGCACCAAGGGTAGCTGTATTTATAATTTGATTGTATTTGAAAGCCACTGCTTCGTTGAGAAATCCTAGTTTTTCCCTTGCTTGGAATTCCTGAATAAGTGGTGTTAACTCGTAACTTAAAAACAACAAGTGAATGAGGGCTGCGCCGAGTCCACAAACCAAATAAAAAGTTAAGAACCTAGCAGAGCCCCATAAATTTTCTAGCACGGATCCAAACATCCATAGTGCAAACATATTACCCAAAATATGATAGAAGTCGCCGTGCATGAATAAATGCGTTACAAGTTGCCATGGCTTAAACAAATCGCTTTGCCATGCATGAAGAGCAAACAAATCTTCTAAACTAAAATTGGCAGTGGGGGATTCTGGAAACGTAATTTGTGCCAAAAAAAATAACCCATTAATAATTAAAAGATTTTTAATGATTACAGGCAAGATTTCAAATCGGCTGGGTCTAAATTCTGTCATACTATTATTTTAATTTTAACTGGACCACATTTTCGATGTGTAAGGTATGCGGAAACATGTCTACCGGTTGAATTTTAGTGACCTCATATTTTTCATCAAGGAGGGCTAAATCTCTGGCCTGTGTAGCAGGGTTACAACTTACGTATACAATGGTGGGTGCTGCAATTTCTAATAATTTTTTTACGAGTTTATCGTGCATGCCGGCTCTGGGTGGATCTGTAATTATCACATCTGGCTTACCATGCGTAGCAAAAAAAGCGTCATCTACAATATCAATAACATCACCCGCAAAAAATGCAGTGTGATCTAAATGATTGAGTGCTGCATTTATTTTTGCATCTTCTATAGCGTCAGCAACTACTTCTACGCCCACCACTTTTTTAGCGCCTTCACTTAAAAAAATTCCAATACTCCCAGTGCCACAATAAAGGTCATACACCACTTGCGACCCATCTAGTTCTGCAAATTCACGCGTAACTTGATAGAGCTTTTCGGCCTGCTTGGTATTGGTTTGAAAAAATGATTTAGGGCTAATTTTAAACGAAAACTTTTCTAGCTTTTCGGTGATGCTTCCATTTCCAAAATATGTTTTTGGATCCAGGTCATACAAACTGTCATTTCGTTTTGGATTGATGGTATACAGTAATGTAGTAATAGCCGGAAACGCTGCTAATAATTGATCGAGTAAAGCAAGGCGGTGCGGCTCATCTTCATAACCAAACACAACATTAATCATGAGTTCCCCGGTTGTGGTATTGCGCACAAACATATTGCGCAACCAACCCGTATGCTGTTTTACATCGTAAAAGGGTAGATCGTGATCGATTGCGTACTGTGCTACCATTTTACGAATGAGATTGGTGGGCTCTTCTTGTAAATGGCAAGTATCTACCTCAACTACTTTATCAAAAAATCCACGCACATGAAATCCAGCGGCGCCAGGCTGATTGGAAAAATCGGCACCTGCTGCTTTTAAGGCTCTAAATTCTTCGGAAGGAATATATTTTTTTGTAGCAAACGTGTATTCCATTTTGTTGCGGTACAGTTCTGTTTGGCGCGCGCCTATAATCGGCTGGATGTCTGGGAGCTGTATGCGTCCAATTCTGGTTAAATTATCGGTTACTTGTTGTTGCTTGTACACGAGTTGTTTTGCATAAGGAAGCATTTGCCACTGGCATCCACCGCATACGCCAAAATGCGCACAAAAGGGTTGCACCCGGTCTTCAGAATAGGACCTATAAGCTACCACAAATCCCTCGGCCCAGTCGGTTTTATTTTTTTTAAGTTGTACGTCTACAACATCGCCAGGCACAGCGCCTTCAATAAATACCACTTTGCCATCTACACGGGCCAACGCCTTACCCTCGGCAGCATAATTTTCTACCAATACCTGTTCTAAAATGGGTTGTTTCTTTTGTTTTCTCACTGCATGCAAATATAAGACGCTTTGAGAGGCTGCATGGTCTAAATACCTAAATTTGCATAGAATTTAATAGTATGAAGAATTTTTTAGCAAAATCTTGTTTAGCCCTAATTACAATACTTTGTTTGAGCAGCACCATTGACGCACAAACCAAACCCGCTGGAAGACGCATTTCTATCAAGTTAAAGCCGCTAACCAATTGCAAAGTTTATATAGGAAGTTATTATGGTAAGAGTTTAGTACTCGTAGACTCGACAATGTTAGACGCCAGTGGACAAGGCGTATTTAAAGGAGATACTAAATTAACGAGTGGGGTTTACTTTGTGGTGACGCCGCAAGTTACCAAGCAGTTTGAGTTTTTAATGGACGATGTCCAACATTTTAATATTGAAGGTGATACCGCCATTAAAGAAAAAGCAACTATTACCGGTTCGCGCGACAACGATTTATTTAAAGCCTATATTGGTTTTTCTTCAGAAAAAGGACAACAATTACAAAACATACGAAACGAATTTAATGCTGCAAAAACCAAAGCCGATTCTACCCGCTTAGCAGATGAATACGGTAAAGTAGATAAGCTTGTAGAAGGCTATCGAAACGACATCGTAAAAAAGTATCCGGGCTCTTTACTCGCCATGCTTTTTAGTGCGATGAAACGTCCTATAGCGCCTGCTGTGCCTATCGTTAACGGAAAACCCGATTCGTTGGCACCGTACCGTTTTGTAAAAAATCATTTTTGGGATGACGTACTTTTTAATGATGACAGACTTTTACGAACGCCTTTTTTTGAAGCCAAATTAGACGAGTATTTTAAGTACTATGTTTCTGCTGAGCCAGACTCTCTTATTGAAGAAGTGAAGTACATGTTACTGATGGCTAAAACAGGAAAAGAAATATATCCGTACCTGCTTACCAAGTTCACCAATAAATACATGGCTCCCGAATTTATGGGTCAAGACAAAGTGTTTGTGTATTTATTTGAAAATTTTTACGCCAAAGGAGACACGGTTATTTTAAATCCTGCGTCGCGAAAAACAGTTACCGAAAGAGCGTATAGTTTAATGGCCAATCAACTCGGCTTACCTGCACCAACACTCGATTTGGTAGATTCGCTCGGCAAAGCTGTTTCACTCTATAAGATTCCTTCAAATTTTACCATGGTCGTATTTTACGATCCCAATTGTGGACATTGCAAAGAAGAACTTCCAAGACTCGATTCTTTTTATAGAGCCAAGTGGAAAGGCCTTGGTATGACCATGCTAGGCGTAAATATTTACGATGCCGAACAAGCAGCTTGGAAAAAATTTGTAACAGAAAAGAACCTAAAAAATTGGATTCACGCCTACCAAACAAAAGCCGCAAAAGAGGCAGATGAAAAAGCAGGCAGAGCCAATTACAGACAGCTTTACGATATCTATAAAACACCCACCGTTTATTTGTTAGACAAAGACAAACGCATCATTGCCAAACAATTAACGATCGAACAGTTTGACGATATTATTCAGGTAAAAAGTAAAAAAATACCTACTAAATAATTACACCAATTCTTTAACGGCGTTAAAGATAACTTTTGGTTTTCCGAGTGTGTAATAGTGAAGTACAGGTACGCCAAATGCTTTAAGCTCCTTGCTTTGTTGTATCAACCATTCGGTTCCAACTTGTTCGCAATCGGCATCTGTTTTACATTTATTAATCGCATTAGATAGTTCTGTTGGAATGTCTACATGGAATATTCTTGGTAAAACAGAAAGTTGCTTTTTATTGGTAATAGGTTTAAGTCCAGGTATGATAGGAACGCTGATACCCATATCCCTACACGCTTTCACGAAATCATAAAATTTTTGATTGTCAAAAAACATTTGCGTCATGATATAGCTTGCGCCCTCATCCACTTTGTTTTTTAAGTGCTTTAAATCAATTTCTAAATTGGGTGCTTCAAAATGTTTTTCTGGATAGCCGGCAACACCCACACAAAACTTTGTTTGGCCGCCGTTTTTAATATCTTCATCTAAATAAACACCATTATTCATGTTATTTACCTGCTTGATCAAATCAATAGCAAAATGATTGCCATCTTTTTCTGGCTCAAACGATGATTCATTTTTTGCAGCATCTCCTCTTAATACAAGTGCATTGTCTATACCTAAAAAGTCTAAATCAATCAGTGCATCTTCGGTTTCTCTTTTTGTAAATCCACCACAAATAATGTGTGGAATAGCATCTACTTGGTAATGGTTCATAATAGCCGCACAAATACCTACGGTACCTGGGCGCTTGCGCACTTCTACTTTTTCAAAAGTGCCATCTATTTTTTTCTTGAACATGGTTTCACTACGGTGGTAGGTCACATTAATCCAAGAAGGCTTAAACTCCATTAAAGGGTCTAAATGTTCATATAAAGTATTGATGGTCTTACCTTTTAGCGGAGGTAACACTTCAAAAGATATAAGGGTGTCTTTTGCCTGCTGTAAATGATCCGTTACTTTCATGATTGCTTGCTTTGTGGGGGGCAAATATAAAAATTGTGTAGTAAACAGGGGCAAAGGTATTATAAAAGGTTAAGATGCGCCAATACCTGATACACAAAAGGTCTAGATGTCCTATTTTTGTAGAAACCATCTATTTTGAACGGAATCATACATACAAGCGCACTCCAAAAAAGTTACAAGGGTAGAACCGTTGTAAACAATGTAAGCGTTACGGTTAAACAAGGTGAGATTGTGGGTTTACTCGGACCCAATGGTGCTGGTAAAACAACTACTTTTTACATGGTGGTGGGTCTTATTAAGCCAGACGAAGGCACGGTATTTTTGAATGAAGAAGACATTACTAAATTACCCATGTACAAGAGAGCACAAATGGGTATTGGTTATTTACCACAAGAAGCCAGTGTTTTTAGAAGCCTTAGTGTAGAAGATAATATTTTGGCGGTACTAGAAATGACTTCGCTTTCCAAAGAAGAAAGATTGTTAAAATTAGAATCTTTACTAGATGAATTTAATTTGCAACTCGTTCGTAAAAATAATGGCGATAGTTTAAGTGGTGGTGAAAGAAGAAGAACAGAAATAGCGAGAGCACTTGCGGTAGATCCAAAATTTATTTTATTAGATGAACCGTTTGCGGGTGTTGACCCAATCGCAGTAGAAGATATTCAAACCGTAGTTGCAAAATTAAAAACAAAAAATATTGGGATTTTAATTACAGATCACAATGTAAATGAAACCTTATCCATTTGCGACAGAGCCTACCTTTTAATTGAAGGAAAAATTTTTAAGCACGGCACTGCCGAAGAATTAGCAGACGATGAAGACGTTAGACGTTTGTATTTAGGAACCAATTTTACGCTTCGTAGAAAAGATTGGATTATTGATATGGGAAAAGAAGCAAAGCTTTAATTCACATGAAATTTTTAAGTCCTGCCATATCACGACTTGCCCTTTTAAGAATTGCGCATATTGAAAGATGGATTTCAAATCCTGTTGAAACGCAAAGAGAAGTGTTGCAAGATTTAATTACGCATGGACAGTATACTGCCTTTGGTAGAAAATATGGTTTCAACGAAATATTTACTGTTCGAAAATTTAAAGAAGCCGTTCCTATTAGTGAATATGAAGACCTGAAACCCTTTATTGATAGGCTTTTTGAGGGAGAAGAGCAAGTACTTTGGAACACGCCTGTAAAGTGGTTTGCAAAAAGTAGTGGCACTACTTCTGACAAAAGTAAATTCATTCCTATCACCGAAGAAAGTTTAGAAGATTGTCATTACCAAGCAGCAAAAGATGTACTAGCCCTTTATTATAAATTTAATAATGATAGTGATTTACTAACTGGAAAAGGACTGGTGATTGGGGGGAGTCACCAAATTAGTAAATTCAACGATGACATAAGTGTAGGCGATTTAAGTGCCGTACTACTTCAAAATACACCCGTGTGGGCCAACTGGATACGTACACCAGAATTATCCATTGCACTCATGGATGAGTGGGAAACAAAAATTGAACAACTAGCACAATCTACCATTGAAGAAAATGTAACCTCTATTTCTGGCGTTCCTACTTGGACACTTATACTCATCAAAAGAATTTTAGAAATTACAGGCAAGCAAACTTTAAAAGAAGTGTGGCCTAGTTTGGAATTATATATTCATGGAGGTGTTTCATTTACGCCTTACAAAGAGCAGTTTCAAAAATTAATTGGACCTGGTTGTATCTATTTAGAAATGTACAACGCCTCCGAAGGTTTTTTTGCGGCACAAGATGACCCAAGTGCAGAAGGCATGCTTTTATTTTTAGACCATGGTATTTTTTATGAGTTCATGCCAACCGAAGAATATGGTAAAGAAAACCCACGCACCATTGGACTAGACAAAGTAGAACTAGATAAAAATTATGCGTTGGTAATTAGTACCAATGGAGGACTATGGCGCTATTTGGTAGGCGACACGGTTAAATTTACAAGTCTTGCTCCCTTCCGTATTGTCGTAACCGGCAGGCTCAAACAATTTATCAATGCTTTTGGAGAAGAAGTGATGGTCGATAATACCGACAAAGCCATTGCAGCAGCAGCGGCCAGCACGGGACTCGTTGTTAAAGATTATACCGCGGCGCCCATCTATTTTGGAGATAAAAATCAAGGCGCACATGAATGGCTGATCGAATTTGAAAAGAAGCCTGAAAACCTAAGCGCCTTTACAACCGCTCTAGATCAGAACTTAAAATTAGTGAATAGCGACTACGAAGCTAAACGCTACAAAGACATCGCACTTGGGCTTCCAAAAGTGACCGCCCTTCCGGAGGGATTGTTTCATACATGGCTCAAAAACAAAGGGAAACTGGGGGGGCAACATAAAGTGCCAAGACTCAGTAATGACCGCAGGTATATCGATGAATTATTGTTGCTTTTGCAACAATATACATAGCTAAAATTCGTTCTACATATCTATAATCACTGGATATGAAATTACTTGCAGGCAAAGTCTCTATTGTAACAGGAGCAGCACGTGGAATAGGTGCCGCAATCGCATTAAAATTAGCAGAACAAGGAAGCCATATCGCATTCACCTATGTTAGCAGCGGTAGTGCCGAAAAAGCAAATGCGTTAGTAAGCCAAATTGAAGCACTTGGCGTTAAAGCAAAGGCCTACCAGAGCAATGCGGGCGTTTTTGAAGAGTGCGAAACCTTTGTAAATGATGTAGTTGCAACATTTGGGACGGTAGATATTTGCGTGAACAATGCAGGCATTTCAAAAGATAATTTGCTGCTCCGCATGAACGAAGCGCAGTGGAATGAAGTGATGGACACGAACTTAAAGAGTGTCTTTAACATGACCAAGCAGGTAATCAGGCCCATGATGAAAGCCAAATCTGGTAGCATTATCAACATGAGTTCGATTATTGGCATTAGAGGCAATGCAGGCCAAAGTAGCTATGCAGCAAGTAAAGCGGGTATTATTGGATTTACAAAATCTGTGGCGCTAGAACTTGGAAGTAGAAATATTAGGTGTAATGCCATTGCCCCAGGTTTTGTTGAAACAGATATGACCCATTATTTAAAAGAAGGAGAAGCTGCTACTGCTTTTTTAAGCAAAATACCATTAGGCAGGTTTGGAAAGGCAGAAGAAATTGCCAATACCACGCTCTTTTTAGCAAGTGATATGAGCTCCTATGTAACTGGTCAGGTAATAAGCGCCTGCGGCGGTTTAAACATATAAATAAAATATTGATTATCAATATGTTGTCAAACAAACCCTATAAACATGTTAAACTATTTAACACCCTAATTGTTGTATTACCCGGGTACTATATTTGCACATCATCATGAAACGAAATTTAATCAATATCATTTTAATAGGGGTACTCCTGATACAGGTCTTGCCCGTTCGTGAAATTGGTGAAATGCTATTTGACAATCAGCTAAATGAGGAAATTAATTGTTCAGGCGCGAGCATCAAAGAATTGAGCAAATGCAACGATTCATATGTTGACAATCAAGAACATATGGTTCAATACAACCCCAACGCGCACATTGGTTTAATTTCTTCCTATATAGCATTTCAAACGATCATACCTGTTCACCACACAAGTGATGTACTCGTCCCACCTCCCAACAAATTATTTGCATAAACATATCTACTAGTTCAACTAGATCAATTTAGGTTTTATCAAATACAACAAATGAAAAAATTATATACGCACCTAGATGAAAATCTTTCTGCATCGAATTTAGTTGAAATTGGAAATCAACACAAATGGCATGTTCAGAACTAGACCCTTTATATAAATATGATGAGTTATAAGAAAATTTCACCCATTGCAGCTTCTAGAAAATTAGTGGCTGTTTTACAGCTTGACAAAAAAGAAGTGTCAGCCATTTACATTTATGCTATACTAGCTGGACTGGTACAGCTAGTTACACCATTGGGTATACAAAGTATTATTGGATTTGTAATGGCGGGTGCGCTATCTACATCCATTGTCGTACTTATTGCAGTTGTCGTACTAGGTGTTTTTTTGAATGGCCTTTTTCAAATAAGACAACTGCAAATCATTGAAAAAATCAAACAAAAAATTTATACAAGGGATGCTTTAAGCTTTGCGCACAAAATTCCGCATTTGAATATTGAAAAGCTTGATAATTACTATTTACCGGAACTTGTGAACCGATTTTTTGATACGATAACATTACAAAAAGGTATTGAAAAAATATTGTTAGAAATACCAGCAGCGTTTATCCAAATTCTTTTTGGTATTATTTTATTATCACTCTACCACCCAATATTCATTGCTTTTGGAATTGTACTAGTCGTGCTTTTATATGTTATACTAGCAACAACCCTTCCAAAAGGTTTCACCAAAAACTTATTGGCAAGTGATTATAAATACAAAACTGCTGCCTGGCTTCAAGAATTAGCAAGGGTTGTTAAAACCTTTAAATATGCAAAAAGAACATCGTTACATATCGAGAAAACAGATGACTTAGTTAGCAACTATTTAATAGCACGCACAAGTTATTTCAAAATTTTATTATCACAGTTTTGGAGTCTTGTAGCATTTAAAATTATTATTACGGCATCCATGCTAATTGTGGGTGTTTACTTGTTACTTAATCAGCAAATCAACATTGGACAATTCATTGCAGCAGATATCGTAATTCTAGCAGTTATTAATTCTGTAGAAAAATTGATTGTAACACTAGACAAAGCCTATGACACTTTAACAGCAATTGAAAAACTAGATAAAATAAAAAGTGCCGAACTAGAAAGTGCAGGCAATGAAATTATAACTGGAACAAGTGGTATAAAAATTGACTTCAAAAATGTATCATTCAATTATCCGAACGGCAAAAACGTTTTAAGTGATATTAATATAGAAGTACAACCTGGTGAAAAACTTTTAATTGTTGGTAATTCCGGTTCCGGAAAATCAACTTTGCTACGCTTACTAACTGGCACTTATGTCAATTTCAAAGGGGCGATAAGAATTAATAATATAGCACTAGGAAGCTATTCCATTGATTCGCTTAGATCGAATACGGGTGTCTTAATCAGCCAACAAGATATTTTCCAAGGTACGATTAGAGATAATATTACCATGGGCGATAAAACAATAACCAATGATGAGTTATTTCAACTTACAAAATCAACTGGGCTGGAATCATTTATAGGTGAGCTAGAAATTGGATTTGATACTGAAATAGATCCAGCAGGCAAGAAACTTCCAGAAAAAATCAAACAAGGGGTACTCCTAGCGCGCGCGCTATTTTGTAGAAAAACATTACTACTATTGGAAAATCCATTTGATGGGTTAGAAGCAAGTACCATTGAATCTGTAAAAGAAATGATCGCAAAATTAGAAAACGTTACAATGCTTGTTACAGCAGCCAATAATGAACATCAAGAAATTTTTGATAAAATAATTTATCTAGAAAATGGTTCGATTGTGTCGTTTCAAAGCAAAAAATAAATAAGAATGAAAGCGTATAACAATATATATCAAATCGAGAAAGAGAATAGAATTACCAGAGTATTTGTTATTCTACTAATTGTCATGGTGGTTATTTTGTTTTTACCATGGACACAAAATATCAGGGCAAAAGGAAGTATCACTACATTACAGCAGGAGCAAAGAAGACAAGAAGTGAATACCATTATTGCGGGCAAAGTAGTAAAGTGGTGGGTGAAAGAGGGAGACGCTATTAAAGCAGGTGATACGATCATGCAACTAAGTGAGGTAAAAGTGGAATATTTAGATCCTCAGTTATTGGATAAAATGAGGGCTCAAATTCAAGCTAAGTCTGCTGCCATTGAGGGTTACACGAGAAAAGGAGAGATGGCCGGCAAACAAGAACGGGCATTAGGAGAACTTCAGCTCATCAAATTAGATCAGCTTAAAATTAAACAACAACAATTGCAATTAAAACTAATTTCAGATAGTATGGAATTGGTTGCTCAAATCAACGAATTACAAGTAACAAAAAGACAAATTGATGCAGCAAAAAATATGTTGGATAGTGGTGTGATTTCATTAGTGGACTTTGAGAGAAGAAAAGTAAATTATCAAAATGCGTTTGCTAAGAAAACAGCTGCCGAAAACAAATATGCACAATCCAAACAAGAAACACTTGCTTTATTATTTGAACAAAGCAGCATTTTACAAGACTACAATGACAAAATTGCAAAAGTTAATGGTGATAAATACACAGCAAGTGCAGACCAAGCTGTTGGTATGGGAGATTTAGCAAAACTTGAAAATAATTATGCTAACTATGATGTGAGAAATAAACTCTACTACATTATTGCCCCTCAAACCGGACAAATTACCAAAGCAAAAAAAGCAGGTATTGGTGAGTATGTTAAAGAAGGTGAAATGATTGTAGAAATTGTTCCAAGAGATATTAAATACGCCGTAGAACTGTTTGTAGAACCGATGGATCTACCTCTTATTAGTAAGGGCCAAAAAGTAAGGTTTATTTTTGACGGTTTCCCAGCAATTGTATTTAGCGGATGGCCCAACAGTTCTTATGGTACTTTTGGCGGTGTTATTACTGTAATCGAAAATGGGATTAGCGAAAATGGAAAATTTAGGGTATTGGTTTCCGAAGATTATTCCGATGGACCATGGCCTAAACAATTAAAATTTGGTGGGGGTGCCAATGGTATAGCACTCTTAAATGATGTAAGTATTGGGTATGAACTATGGAGAAACATAAACGGATTTCCACCAGAATATTATCAAGCAAAAGTTGAAACGACGAAAAAATGAGTTATCTAAAGCAAACATTACTGCTCCTGTTAATATGCACAAAGGGATTTGGTCAACAGCTCACGTATAATGAATTCATAGATCAGGTTAAAAAAAATCATCCCCTTAGCAAGCAAGCAAAGATTGTTGTTGATAAGGCGAACGCCGATGCTATGATTGCTCGGTCAAACTTTGACCCCACTATTGGTTTTCAATCTGACATGAAAACCTTTGATGGCAAAAATTATTTCAATTACCAAAACTCAGAATTAAGAATTCCAACATGGGCTGGTATTGATATTAGTACCGGTATTGAAAGCAATAGAGGACAATTTTTAAATAGTGAAGTTTCGAAAGGACAAAGTAGCTTCCTCGGGATTAGTGTGCCAGTCATTAAGAATTTAGTGATTGACAAACGCAGAGCAGCAGTATTGCAAGCTAAAAATTTAATACTTGCCAGCGAACAAGAAAAACAATCAATTGTCAACAACCTCTTATTTGATGCTAGTCTACAGTACTGGAAATGGGCTGCCCAATACCAGTTGGTTAAACTATACAATCAATATGTAGTCACTTCTAGTAATAGATTTAATATCACCAAAATTGCCTTCAATAATGGGGAAAGAGCTTCGCTAGATACCTTAGAAGCACTTACACAATTACAGCAACTAAAAATTTTAGAAAACGATGCTAATTTGCTTTTTACCAATGCAGGTATAGAACTATCCTATTTTTTATGGGACAATCAAGATAGTGCTTTACAGCTAAGTCCAACTATGATTCCTGACACATTAGATAGCAAACAAATCTCCATCGAAAACACCATTGGCGACTTAATAAGTTTATCCATACTCCAAAACCCAGAAGTGCGTGCTTATGAGTATAAGATCAATAATCTACTCATTGACAAGAAATTAAAGTTTCAATCGCTACTTCCAGTATTAGATGTAAAAACCAACGTATTAAATCAAAATTATAACGTATTTAAAAATGCGAGTGCACAGCTATACCAGAACAACTATAAGTTTGGTGTAGATTTTAAAATGCCTTTATTTTTAAGAGAAGGTCGTGGAGAATACAGAAAAGCAAAACTAAAAATTGACGAAACAAATTTAGCATTTGCTGCTAAAAAAATAGAGGTTCAAAACAAGGTTAAAACCTACAGCAACGAAAATTTTTTCCTAAAAAATCAATTGGAAACACTTTTCGTCATCAATAATAATACGAATTCTTTACTGAGGGGTGAACTCTTAAAGTTTTACAATGGAGATAGTAACTTGTTTGTCGTAAACGCGAGAGAAAATAAAGTGATTGAAACTGCAGAGAAACTTATTTCTCTGCAGTTCAAAATTGTAAAATCTTATTACGGACTTAAATGGGCTAGTGGTACCATTAATCAATAAGGGAAGCATGCGGTAATTGCAATGCTTTGCACTTTTCATTAAAGTTTTTAATCTCTTTTTCAATCAGGCTATTGAATTGTGCTTTATAGATAGACCACTCATCACGTAGTTCCATAAACCTTTGCACATGACCCGTTGTAACATGAGGTGTATTGGTATCTAATTCGCCTCTTAAAAAGATATAATTGGCGCTTAGTTTATTTACAAAATTGATGACATCATCATTTGATTCAGATTTTGTTTGAATCAGCTTTTCTTCCCATTCGTCTATTTTAGTGTTGATTGAATCCGCAAGCGCAACAATACTTGCGTAGACTTCTTTATTTTCGGCTCTGTCTATAATTGCATTCAACTGCTTTTGAACACTACGCATACGAACAACCGCTACATGAATATCATTAACATCTGTAGCAATATCTTGAAGGAGGTTTGCTTGCTTCTCATAATCTGCGGCCGTGGCTGTAATTCGAGGATCTGCAATCACTTGAAATGTTTTTTCAGAAACAAGGGTGTCTAAATGAAATGCGACTTTATAAGTGCCCGGAACCACGCGCGCGCCATCATAACTTCCTTCTATATAAACACCAGGAATAGATGCAATAGACTCTTGGCGTAAATCCCAAACAAAACGGTTTAAGCCAGCGCTTACCGACATTTCCGGATCGTTTTCGTTTTTATTGTTACTCGTTTTGTTGCTTGGTGCATTTGCGTAAAAAGTTCTAATCACTTTTCCGCTAGCATCTGAAAAAACAAGTTTAGCTTTTTTGGTTGCATTATCGCCTGCATGTACCGTGTAATATATAACAGCCCCACTTGCTTGATTGGCTCCTAGTGTGTTTATAGGTTTACCATTTTTATCCATTAAGTTGCTATAATCTAAAACACTCCCACCAGAAATGCGGTGTACATTACTAACCCAAAATAAACTGCTAACTGTCGTGTCTTTATTGTATTGTCTAATTGGTTCTAAATCGTCTAAAATCCAAAAAGCCCTCCCTTGTGTAGAAGCCAGCAAATGATTTTCATGCACTTTTAAATCCGTAATTGGAACCACTGGTAAATTTAATTGTAGTTGTTTCCAGTTTTCGCCGCCGTTATAAGAAATGTAAAATCCAGTTTCTGTGCCTGCATATAAAATTTTAGGATTGGAAGGATCTTCTCTTACAACTCGTATAAAAGCACCATACGGTATGCCATTTGAAATTTGCTTCCAGCTAACACCATAATCATTTGTTTTATAAATAATGGGTGTGAAATCATTCACCTTATATTTATTAACTGCGATATATGCAGTACCCTTGTTAACGCTAGATACTTCAATCGCATTGATTAAAGACTCCTCTAAATTTTTAGGGGTAATATTTGTCCAATTATTGCCACCATCTTTTGTTAAGTATACCAGTCCATCATCACTACCTGTATAAATTACCCCTTTTTCGGTTTCAGATAATGCCACATAACTAATGGTGCAGTAGTTTTCGCCCCCCGCACCTTCATTGGTATAAGGCACACCACTTATTCCCATTTTAGTGGTATCGTGTTTTGTTAGATCTGGTGAAACCGCTTTCCAGGTTTTACCTAAGTCTGTAGTTTTAAATAAAATATTGGCGGCATGGTAATAAGCCCCAGGTTCTAATGGATCATATACAATGGGTGCGTTCCAATTAAAACGGTACTTCATATCCTTTGGCTGAAGTGCTTGGTATTGCACCGGGTGTTCCATAATATTCACACCTTCTTTGGTAACATTATTATAGGCTTCGATAGTACCCTGATACGACCCACCCATGGTAATGACTGGATTGTTAGGATCAAATGCAACAAATGCAGATTCGCCACCCGCGGTGCTTGTCCAATCTTTATCCGAAATGCGGTAACCATTGGTTACACGGCTTGCCATTTTGATAGAACTATTGTCTTGTTGACCACCATATAAATTATACGGGAATAAATGATCGGCATTAACGCGATAAATTTGTGAAGTAGGTTGGTTGGCCTGTGTAGACCAAACTTTACCAGTATTAAAGGTTACAGCAGCACCACCATCATTGGCAACAATCATATTGCTACTGTTTTTTGGATGAATCCATAGTTGGTGATAATCACCATGCGTGCCGCCCATATTGCTCCATGTTTTTCCACCATCGCTAGACCGTAAGCCAGGAGAATTTAATACATATACAACATTTTCATTGATAGGGTCCGCAAACACTTCGATGTAATACCAAGCGCGCTGTGTTAAGCGGTGGTCTTTACTAATTCTACTCCAGTTTTTTCCTGCATCATTAGAAACAAAAAGTCCACCCAATTCTTTTTCGGTATCACTTTCAACAAGTGCGTACACTTTTTCAGGATTCGCTCTCGAAACTGATACACTCATTTTACCCAGTTCACTTGGAAGTCCATTTTCAATTTTATTCCAGGTAACTCCTGCATCTGTTGATTTATACAAACCACTACCCGGACCACCACTTTTAATTTCCCATGGTAATCTTTGGTATTCCCACATGGCAGCATATAAAATACGCGGATTAGTCATGTCCATCGCTAAATCTGCACAACCAGTATTATTATCAACAAATAAAACTTTATTCCAGTGCGCACCGCCATCCACAGATTTATAAACGCCACGATCGGCAGATGGGCCGTGTGTTGCACCTTGTGCCGCTACATAAACGATATCGGGATTGTTAGGATCAATACGAATCCAAGATATTTGGCGTGTTAATTCAAGCCCCATATGCTTCCAGGTTTTTCCAGCATCTGTAGATTTATAAACACCATCACCATAAGAACTCATCACACCTCTTGGTGCATGTTCTCCCATACCAACGTATACCACATTGGGATCAGATTCTGCAACAGCCACCGCACCTACACTTCCTGTTTTAAAATATCCATCAGATATATTATTCCATGTTTGTCCAGCATCTTCTGTTTTCCAAACACCGCCACCTGTCGTACCCATATAATAGGTTAACTGATTTTGTACTACACCCGTTGCGGTTACAGATCTACCTCCACGGAGTGGACCAATATTTCGCCACAATAAATTATTAAAGTGTGAAGACACTAGATTTTCTTCGACAGTTGTAACAACAGGCACTTTTGAAACTGCTTTTTTTTGTGCATGCATTTGAGGTGCAAACGCAATGATAGATGCAAATGCACCCATTAAATACTTTGAAAACATAGGAGATATTTGATGAGGAATTAATAAAATAAATAACGTTTGGCGCTATTACGCCAGCCGGCTTGACTTTCATAATCTACAAAAAAGATTTTTACGTCTGCTTGACTTTCGTAATCTACAAAAAAGATTTTCTTTTTTGCTTGAGAGACATAGGAAGTAAAAAACCATTTGCCGTTGTTATCACCCGCCTGACTTTCATATTTAACTTTAAATACTTTCAAATCGGCTTGACTTTCGTATTTAACAACAAAAACTTTTACTTGTGCTTGCGATGCATAGTCTACCGCAAATATTTTTTGCGCTTGTAGATTGCCTACAAATGCGAATAGAAAAATAAGGAGGCCAAATTTTTTCATAGCGATAAATTTAGGCCTTCAAGTTATAAATATTCTGGCACAATAATGGCTACTTCACCACAATCTCGTCGGCAAAAATCCAAGCACCCGTACCCGCCGCGTGATGCCAATAAGGTGGTGACTTCATGTTTTTTCCAGTAACCCTAATAAATCTTGCTTTTTGGCTTTTTGAAGCAGTGGCAAAAACTTGTATGTCATTGACCTTACTGGTTTTTGCCAGTGGAAATATGTTATCGACTGTTTGTATAGGCGTATAGTTGATACCATCTTCGGAGGCCTCAAATGTAACGGCTGTTGGAAAAAACACCACATGATTGGTCACCTGTAAAAAAGAGACTGATACCTGCGAGAAATTGGTAACCGCCCCTAGGTCGATGGTGGCTTTCATGTCATCCAAAAACCCTAGCCAGTTGGCATAAAAGCTCCAACCACCAAAAGCACCATCGGTAAGGGCTTGTGGATCTTCTTTGGCATATTTAACGGGTTTGATGGCAAGGTTTACCTTGGCATTTTTGGCCAAATTAACCTCTTTGGAATTAGCAACTAATTTTTGATACCCTTGCAAATAATCGGTTAAGGGTAAGCCCATTTCATTGATGATTTTGATACCCTGCGCAGTTGTGGCGTTTGTAAATCTAGCAATACGTTTGTTGATATTTTGCACATCAGAAAGTGGAAATCCTGACTTGTTTAAACGGTAAAATTCGAGGGTTGCAAAATCAAGACCAATCCGCGCTTCATTGACGCGCGCGCGCAATTTTATATTACCCGCTGAAACTTGTGAAGCACTATCAAATAGCGCATTGTACTGCTTTAACTTTTGCTCACTAAGCCATGTTTCAAACCCCTGAGCAGGATCACCATATAAGAACAAATAAAATTTAGGAGTTTCTTTTATTGCAGCATGCAAATCATTTAAATACTTAACAATATAGGGCGATGCTACACCGTAATAATTTTTTGCAAATTCATTAAGTAACGCATTGTATTGTAAATTTGGATTCCATAAAAATTTTGAAAGCAACCAACTGCGGAGTTCAAAAAATTCAGAGGGGTTATGACTATGCTGTTCAAAAATCCAATTGGCGTTGTTGTCTACAAATAAATTAATATTAGGTTGGAGTGTTTCTAAGTTTGGAAAGGGTGCTAAAAAATTAGTGAACTGTGTAGTGTAATCCCAAATTTGAATAGTGGCACCGATTGCGCCCCATGCTTTTAAGTCCGATTCAAAATCTTTACATTTTTCGGCAATAGGACCACTTCGATCACACTCTATCGAACAAAGCGTCACTAAAACATTTTTTTCGGGCTTAATATGTAGGGGTGCTTTTCTGGTATACTGATATGCAAGCGTTGCAATCGTTTTATTCGGAAAGTCTTTGGCAATGCGGTTTACAAGGGTTATCATGGTTCCAGAAGGGGAGCCTTCATAAGCATCGATGGTTGCACATTTATCGCAAGTACAATACTGTGTATTGTCATCCTGACTCACCGATAAAACAGAAGCTGTTGGTCTGCGATTAAAAAATGCAGCCACTGAATCTTTAATAATTTGATACACCGTATCGTTGGATAAACAAAGTTGGGTAGGCTGTCTTTTATTTTTTACAAGCGCGTAAAATGTTGGATGATGTTCAAAAAAGTTTTTTTCTGGTAAAAACTTATTAAAGGTATGCACGCGCGCCTCCGGAACAAATTTTGGAAATCCTTCGGTGGTTACTCTTCGTTTGGCGGCAAAAGACGGGTTGTCATAAAATAATTTAGAGTGAACTGTTCTTGTTAATACAGCTGGCGTATATGCATAAGACGCTGCAATACTAATATTTTTTGTTGTTGGAATTTTTTCTACACTTGGCGATAAAAATTGACAGCCTAAAAATTCTTCCAATAAAACGTATACCGCTTCAAGTGTTTGATACGGTGTAGCGCCTGTGATTTGAAGTTCATTTTTACGACTCGCAATCGCATATTCATTTTTTGTAAGCGCTGCATAATTTGGACAAGCACTGCCAATATATATAACTGAACTTTTCGTGTTGTTGTGAGTTGAAATAGGAATACGTGCACCACTTATTTTAAATATATACTCACTGAGTTCGCGCGCCGCTAAAAGCTCCTCTTTACCTGCATTTACTGCGGTTACAATGACAGCACTCGAACGTCCATTTTGCACCATGTTAAAAAAAGGTGCTGTTACTTTTTGGGCGTTTACACAAGTAATAGTCATGCAATAAAAAAGCACAACTAAATAAGAAATTGTAGGGCGGAATAAAAAATTCATACAACGTATTTTAGTACCCTAAATTTAATTTATTTCAATAACTGAATTCTAACCTTTTTTAAGCCTATTTGAACCGGTTAAAAAATAATTAATGCACTCATTTAATAGTGGCGTAAATTAACTGCAAATAAAAATTCATGAAAAAAATATTGTTCGTATTTGCGGTACTATGTTCAAGTAGTTTACTTGCACAAGATGTATTTTACTTTACTAGCGGACTGGCTTCGGGAAAAACACACCAATATGGTAGAGAAGCGATGTACTCCGATGCCCTCGCTTATAGCTTGTACAAGGGAGGAAGTAAACCACAGGAAGGATTACCTGTTTCGAATAGCGCAAATACAAACTGGACAAGTATTAACGCCGACAGTGCGCATAATTTTAGAAGTCAGGCGCTTGCCAATGGATATTTATACCTAACGTATAATGCTCCAAAGGCTGTTACAGCTGTGTTTATTGGCACAGGGCACTCCATGGTGTTTATCAATGGAGCACCACATGCAGGTGATATGTACCGTTATGGTTGGATGTACATTCCTGTTCAGTTAAAAAAAGGAATCAATGAATTTTATATCCGCGCCGCAGGCGCTGGTAGGTTTGCTTCGGTAAAAGCAATGCTTGATTTTTCATTTAAGCCACTACAATTAAGTGCCAAAGATGCTACACTCCCATTTTTTATTGAAGGAGAAACAGTAGCGAAAAAATGGGCCGGACTTGTGGTAGTCAATAGTTCAAAAAATAATACGGCTGGCATGAGTATCACGGCCACTGTGGAAAATCAAAAAATTCAAACCAATATTACTAGCATCGCTCCACAAATTGCAAGAAAAGTTGCCGTAGAAATACCGGTACCTAAAAATGTAAGCAAAGGAAATTACAGAGTAGCGCTAACGCTAATGTCTAACAATCAAATTATTGATACTACATCTGTTGTAGTAACCGCTGTAAAAAATAATGAACACGCTTCTCATACTTTTATCAGTACTATAGATGGCTCTGTTCAGTATTATGCGGTGGCACCTCAGGCCAACGACAATAAAAATAACCCAAGTTTATTTTTATCGGTACATGGTGCAGAAGTAGAAGCTATTTCTCAAGCAAGGGCCTACAAACCAAAACAAGAAGGACCCATTGTAGCACCAACCAATAGAAGACCAAGAGGATTTAACTGGGAAGATTGGGGTAGACTTGATGCTCT
Source organism: Bacteroidota bacterium (assembly GCA_947461125.1). Lineage (GTDB taxonomy): Bacteria > Bacteroidota > Bacteroidia > Chitinophagales > Chitinophagaceae > Sediminibacterium. The sequence continues at coordinate 27,135 of CANHHX010000002.1, forward strand.
AGAAGTTTTTGAGATCGCTAAAAAAACATACCAACCCAACCCACAAAATATTTATTTAACAGGCCACTCCATGGGTGGTCACGGTACTTGGTATTTAGGTGCTACCTATCCAGGAAAATGGGCCGCTATTGCACCTTCGGCAGGATATCCAACCCTTGCTGCATATGGCTCTCATGATGGTCTGGTTCCAAATGATACCAGCACGCCTGTTAAAAAAATATTGACGAGAGCAAGTACACCAAGCAATGTACTGGGCATGGCCAATAACTACAAAGCGAGTGGAGTTTATATTTTTCATGGTGATGCAGATGAAACCGTTTCGGTAAACTATGCAAGACAAATGAAAAAAGTACTCGCCGAATTTCATCCCGATTTTAGTTACTACGAATATCCAGGTGGCTCGCATTGGTTTAGTGATGAGAGTGTAGACTGGGCACCCATTTTTGATTATTTCAAAAGACATACCATTCCTGTTAGCAATAAAGTAAATGTGATTGATTACACACTTCCATCTACGGCTATTACCAATACCTATCACTGGTTGCAAGTGTTACAACAAACAAAAAGTTTCGAATATAGCCGCGCGCAATTAACGCGCAATATGAAAACAAAAAATATTTCAGGTACCACTACCAACATTAATGCTGTTGCGATTGATACCAAAGATTTTGCAGTAGGTGATACGGTTAGTATTGTTTTAGACGGTAGTTCTATAACTCATATTGTAAATAGTAGCGCTCTCGTGTTGGAAAAAAATGCAAATTGGACCAAAGGAATGTCGCCATCACTTACCAACAAGGGCATCCAAAGAAACGGTGGTTTAAAAGAAGCATTCAACCATAATATGGTTTTTGTTTATGCAACTCATGGTACAGAAGCAGAAAATAACTGGGCCTTACAAAAAGCAAAATATGACGCCGAAACTTGGTATTACAGAGGAAACGGATCTGTAAGTTTAATTGCAGATAAGGATTTTAATACTGCCGCATATCAAAATCAAGGCGTTATTTTATATGGCAATGAATCCACCAATTCCGCAGCAGCGGCACTTCTTACCAACTGTCCTATTAAAGTTACTACCGGAAAAATTGTAATGGGGAGCACCGTATTTGAAGGTCAAGATTTAGGCGCTTACTTTATGTACCCAGCACAAAACAATGGCATTACGAGCGTTGCACTCATTGGGGGTACGGGTGTACAAGGTATGCAAGCTGCTGATGCCAATCAATATTTTAGCGGTGGTAGCGGTTTCCCAGACTTCATGGTTTTTTCTCTAGATATGCTTATTAAGGGTGAAGACGGCATTAAAGCTGTGGGTTATTTTAACAATGACTGGAGTTTAGGCAAGGATTTTTACATTAAAAAGTAAAGAAAGATGAAAAAAATATTCGTTGCTATTTCGCTGGTACTCTTAGGGTATATTGCAGTAGCGCAAAAGCAAATAAAAATTATTCCAGAGCCACAATTTTTGAAGGTACATAGGGGAAATTTTACTTTTTATAAAAACACACAGTTTATAGCACCTGCTAGTTGGAAACCAATTGCAAAATATGTACAGCAAATTATAAGTACCTCCATTAGTACACTTCCAAAAGGAAATACGCGCATTATATTTAAAGAGAATAAAAATTTAGCGCATAGTGAATACAGTTTAGAAATTACTACTAACACTATTACGATTGCTGCAAAAGATTATGCCGGCGCACTCTATGGAGCTCAAACCATTGTTCAGCTTTGGTATACTACCCATACGCCTAGCCGTATTGCATGTGTAACGTTAAAAGACAAGCCCAGGTTCGAATACAGGGGTCTCATGCTAGACGTTTCTAGAAATTTTTATCCGGTATCATTTATTAAAAGCTTAATTGATGTATTCAGTATTTATAAAATCAACAACCTCCATTTACACTTAACAGATGGTGCAGGTTGGCGACTTGAAATAAAAAAATACCCGCTTCTAACAAAACAGGCTGCCTTTAGAACACATAAAACATGGAAAGAGTGGTGGAAAAATGGAATGGGTTATTTACAAGAAGGTGATCCGCTGGCATACGGAGGATATTACACACAAAATGATGCAAAAGATATTGTTGCCTATGCAAGGGCAAAAGCCATCAATGTGATTCCAGAAATTGAAATGCCAGGGCACTCCGATGAAGTGCTAGCAGCCTATCCAAATCTAGCCTGTGATAGTGTGAAAGGTAGAAGTGGAGAGTTTTGTATTGGAAACGATTCGACCTTCACTTTTATGCAGGATGTACTTACAGAAGTGATGGGGTTGTTTCCTTCAAAATATATTCATATTGGAGGCGATGAAGCCGCAAAAGGACACTGGAAAAAATGTACAAAATGCCAAAAGCGCATCAAGGATAATAACCTAAAAGATGAAGATGAACTACAAAGCTATGCCATCAAAAGAATGGAAAAGTTTATCTCAGGCAAAGGACGTTATTTACTAGGATGGGATGAAATATTAGAAGGTGGCCTTGCCCCTGGTGCGCGCGTAATGAGCTGGAGAGGAGAGCAAGGTGGTATTGATGCGGCTAGGCAAAACCACGATGTAATTATGACCCCGGGCGGCACTTGTTATTTTGATAAATACCAACAAAACCCTGCTGGGGAACCAGAAGCCATTGGTGGATTTTTACCGCTTCAAAAAGTGTATGAATACGAACCGCTTCCCGCTGCATTAGAAAAAGACAAACAACAATATGTAAAAGGCGCACAAGCCAATTTATGGACCGAATACGTGCCTACGCAGGAGCATGCGGCCTATATGATTTTTCCGCGCATCATTGCATTAAGTGAAGTGGTATGGAGTAACCCGGCTGCTAAAAATTGGGCGCAGTTTCAAGAAAAATTAACGGCTCATTATAACTTATTACAAGCATTTAATGTCAATTATTGTAGGCCTTCCAATAGAGTTGATATTTCAACAAGTATTGATACCGTAACGCGTGCTGCTACTATTCGTTTTAATAGCGAGCAGTTTAAACCTACTATCTATTATACCACTAATGGAACGGACCCCACCACTGCTTCTAATATTTATTCAACGCCATTTTTAATAGATGCAAAAGCAACAATTAAAGCAGCCATTATAAATGCAAAAAAATCGGCACCTGATTCAATACTCATTAATTTTCATAAAGCATTTAATAAGCCCGTAACCTACAATATACCGTATAGCAAAGGTTATCCGGCTGATGGTACACGCACGCTTGTAAATGGATACCGTGGAACTTTAACTTACCAAGATGGACAGTGGCAGGGATTCACCAGCAACATAGATGTTGTTATTGATTTACAAAAAGTAGACACCATACATTTAGTACAAGCAAATTTTATGCAAATCATTGGGCCAGGGGTTTATATGCCCAAATACATAGAAGTACAAACATCGGTGGACGGCGTAAACTATACCAATCAGGGTAGAGATAACAATACGGTATCTTCCTTAGAGAGTAGTTTACTATTTAAAGATTTTAAAATACAAATGAAACCTACCGCTGCTCGCTATATCAAGTTTGTTTCAAAACTGCAAAGCGGCTTTCAATTTATCGATGAAATTATTGTAGAATAAAAAAGCGGCTACTTATTACTAGAATAGGGAGCCGCTTTATAATCGTTACGGTTTAATATTTTGTAACACCTGGAACCGGAACTGGATAGAATCCGTCAGGACCTGGATTAACCGGCGCTGCTGCATCAAATGCATACACCGATGGATGTAAATTAAGCCCCGAATTAATGGCTTTATCCCAATCAATAACCTGTCCACTGTAGGTAGCCATTCGACCTAAAATAGATGTCATAGTAGAGTATGCGCCGTTTTCGGCATCGGCATATTTATACTCACCTTTTGCAATCGCTGCAAATAATTCGTCATGCTCGGTTTGATATGGATTACGCTCTTTCGATTTATCAAATTGAAAAATAGTTTTACCGCGTAAATCAGTAATACGTGCTGCATCACAATAAATTTTTCCCTTGGTACCCACTAGTAGTTCATCTACTTTACTAGAAGTGCCCGGCATGTGCCTACACTGCGAATTTAAAATAGATCCATCGGCGTAATGAAACTCTACATAGTGGTGATCAAATATTTCACCGTGCTCTTTTGATTTTCTTACTTGTCTTCCACCAAAGCCTTGTGCTTTTACAGGATATCCATTTTTAAACCAGTTAATCACATCTAAATTGTGAATGTGCTGTTCCGTAATATGATCGCCACAAAGCCATACAAAATAATACCAGTTACGCATTTGGTATTCCATTTCGGTTTGACCTGCTTTGCGTGGTCTTGTCCAAACACCATCATTGTTCCACCAAGCCTGCATCGATGTAATATCTCCAATCATATCTTTTTTTGCAAAGAGTGCGCGGTATGAATCTTGGTAATGTCTCTGAAGCCCTACTACTACGTTTAATTTTTTTTGCTTTGCAATTTTAGCAGCAGCTAAAACCCTTTGTACACCTGCTGGATCTGTAGCTACCGGCTTTTCCATAAATATATGTTTGCCTTGTTTTACCGCTTCTTCAAAATGAATAGGTCTAAACCCAGGAGGGGTTGCAAGTATCACTACATCTGCAAGTGGTATGGCTTTTAAATAACCGTCAAAGCCTACAAATTTTCTTTCTTCAGGAACATCAAGTGTTCCCTTTGTACCAGCACCTGCATTAGCTAGTTCGCCAGCTACGTTTTTATAACATTCATCCAGGCGGTCTTTAAAAGCATCTGCCATCGCAACAATTTTTACATTTTGCTTGCTCATTAATGCCTGAACGGCAGCACCTGTTCCACGTCCACCGCAACCAATCACGGCTACTTTGATAACGTCATCAGAACCCGAAAAAAAGTTTGCTCTAGAAATTAGAGGCGCAGCTGCAATGGCACCTGCAAGCATGGAACCTTGTTTTACAAAGTCTCTGCGTTTGTCATGAAAAGATGAATTTGACATATGGCTGTTGTTTTTATTTTATTAAATAAGATGAATAAAATTGTTCTACTTGTTCAGGTGTTGGCTGTTGTAATGGCCTCACGAGTCTGATACCAACATCTTTAGCCTCTGTAAGCCACCATTTACTTTTTGGAATTTGTGGATCACGCCTATTCCAAATGGGATCCGATTTTATTCGTTTTCCATTTCTACAAATACTTGCATCAGATAAAAAAGATCCACCACGTAATACCTTTGGATACACCCCTTGCGTAGGCGCAACCATTGGGTTTTTTGATTCGATGCTAGCGTATCTGTTGGGAACATAATGATCGGTGGTCCACTCCATTAAGTTACCAAGCATATCGTAAAGTCCCCAAGCATTGGGTAATTTTTGAGCTACTTTCTGGTATTTATTATTACTATTTTTTTGAAACCATGCATATTTAGAAAGCAGGTTAGGATCTGTGCCATAATAATAAGGCGTGGTTGCTCCTGCTCTGCTAGCGTATTCCCACTCGGCCTCGGTGGGAAGTCTATAAAAAATACCTGTTTGTTTATAGAGCCATTTGCAAAACATAAATGCCGCATATTGAGACATACTATTAGCAGGGTATCCACCCTCTTTGCCCATGCCCCAGGTTAGATCTACATATTGAGGACTTGGTCTTGTAATAGCGTCCACATCAGAATTTTGAGAGGTGTTTTCGTCTTTTAAAAAAACATCAAAAACATCGCGGGTTACTTCTGTGGCACTCATCCAAAATGCATCTAATGCAATTTCTTTTTGAGGTGTTTCGTCGGTGTTAATTTTTAGAGATGCCATTGGTGTACCCATTTTAAATTGTCCTGCGGGAATGGGCACCATTGCAAAACGCAAATTACTTATTGGTAATTTTTGCTCATATTTTTCAAAAATGACACTCGGTTGTTGGGTAATTGCATCAATAACAATGAAACAAAATACAGAAGTAAAAATAGTTTTGAACACAATTAAATTTTAGAATAAGGAAGTTATGAATTTTTTAGAATAGCTACAACAATTATTGTTCTAGGTAACTATCAAATTTTCCAAAACTAAGTTTCTGGATCCTTCCATTTTGTAAAGTGGTAATGAGTACTTCAGATTTGTACTTTTTTGCCAATATTTTAACCTGTTCAAGTGTTAAGATACTACATGCTGTTGCCAACCAATCGGCGGTGGTAGCAGTTGGTGCTACCACTGTAACATTACGCTGAAATGTAACACCATAGCCGGTTCTTGGATCAATAATATGACCATACCTTTTCCCCTCATGCACCATGAATTGAAAGGCATCACCCGATGTTGCAACTGCTTTATTGGATAAAACAAGTTTACGTTCCAATAATTTTTCTTGCTGTCCAGGTACATTAATTCCAATGGTCCATCCTTTTTTTTGAGGGGGTATACCAAAAGCAACCATATCACCTCCTGCATCTACTAAGGCCGTTGTGATACCATGTGATTGTAATAAAGCCAAAACCTTATCTGCAGCATAGCCTTTAGCGATGGCGCCCATATCAAGTTGCATCTTGGATTGTAAAAAAGTTATTGTTTGCGCATTACTATCTATTTGAAGCTTATTAAATCCTACACGGTTGCGCGCGTCATTAATTGCTGCATTTGTTGGAAATTGTTGAGCCTTACGCGCGCTTCGCCATAGACGAGAAAGTGGGCCTACTGTAATATCAAAACTACCATCAGCGTCTTTATAGGCTTTGTGTGCAGTACAAAACAGTTCCATTAAAATGGGTGAAATCTTAATGGATTTCCCAACTGCTGCAAATTGCAGTTTATACAATTCGGCGCTGCTATCATAATCACTACACACTAAATTAATAGAATCAACAAGCTTAAAACTTTCTTGTGCTACGCTGTCTGCCATTTGTTTTGTATCTGCATAGAGCACAATATTAAAAGGAGAGCCCATTTTTTGCATGCTATATGCATATCTATTTTGTTGTGCTGCCGACATACATACTTGCGTAAAGAGTAACAAAAAGAGAAGGGGCTTTTTCAAATAAAATAAGTTTGCGTTCAAAAGATTTGTAATTTAGAAAAACTTTAATCGTGATTGGGAAAATTAAGCGGATTTTATTGTATTTATTTGTTAGTTCATTTTTATATGTGCTTATCACAAAATTTGTAGACCCTCCCATTACTATTACGCAACTGACAAACGCCTTTGGACTTGGATTAAAAAGAGATTATGTAAGTTGGGAAGAACTTGGCTACCAAAGTAAACTAGCGGCTATTGCAAGCGAAGACCAACTATTTGCAGAACATATTGGTTTTGATTTTGATGCCATTGAAAAAAGTTTACGCCCTAAAAAGAAAAAGAAAAAAAGTAAAATACCCCTTGGCGGTGGTGCAAGTACCATCACACAACAGGTTGCAAAAAATGTTTTTTTATGGCAAGGCGGGTCTTATGATAAATACATCCGAAAAATTCCAGAAATCTATTTTACGTTTTTGATTGAATTAATATGGGGTAAAAAAAGAATTTTAGAAGTATACTTAAATGTAATTGAAACAGGACCCGGCTGTTTTGGAATGGAAGCTGCCGCCAGGCACTATTTTAATAAATCAGCAAAATCATTGACACCTGCACAAGCCGCCATGATTGTAGCCGGTTTTCCAAATCCTAAAAAGTTTACAGCGAGTCCCATGAGTAAGCGCGTAAGCTGGCGCTATCCTCAAATTTTAAGGCAAATGAGTAATATAGATACCGATGAAGACATCTATACTTTACTGCATAAAAAATAATTTATTTCCCTTCTTTGAAAAAACGATAAGAAAAAATAATGGGGGCCACAACCATGGGTATCATAATTACAAAAAAACTAATAAATGCCCACATGCCTGGTAGTACAAAACCAAATATCATTTGAAGTATACCGCCATACAACCAAAATTTTCCAGCATAGTTATGTGTGGCATTCCAATTCTCTTCACTACTTAATGTCCAAGGAAGTTTAAACCCTGCAAAATAGTTTTGAGTAAGCTTTGGGAAAAAAGATCCCATCACGGCAAAAAACAGACCGAGAAGTGGAAGGATCAATTTATCGATGGGTAGGTCGGGTTGTTTGGTTTTTGCTAATATCACCATGTTTACCCCAGACAAAAATGCGACAGTGATGAGTCCAAATACCTTAAAATAAGCGTCATTGTTGTTTTCATACCTTTTGGGATCAATTTTTTTGATATTGATCATTAATAAATAGGTAAACAAACTAATGATTCCTATAAATACAGGTCCAAAAAAAGCCATGCTTTTAGATCCAAATCCATCGGCCTCTCCTTTTATATTAAAATGAGTTGGTATGGTTGCTGGTAAACTAGCGTAAAAAGTTGATAGGTATACAAAAGGTGCTGCAACTAAAATAGCAACTAAGATGTAATGAGAATAATTCTTATTCATAGTTAGCGGGTTAATATATTTGTAATCAACAATTACAAATGATTGTAAAATTAAGAAAAATGAAGATTAAAATCATTTTCATACTAGGGCTAATGTGCTTATTTATAATAAGCCTATTTTCATTTACGCCCACTGTTAAAAATTCGAGCTTATCCGGAGAAGCGCTTGCCAAACAATATTGTGGTAGTTGTCATATATATACAGCACCAGACTTACTAGATAAAAAAACTTGGAAAGAAAGTGTACTACCTAATATGGGATGGCGTTTAGGAATTAGAGGCGTTAATGATAGCCCATACGCCTCTATGGAACCAGATGAAGCAGCTATTGTCGAAAAATTAAGGGTCTATCCAAATTCACCTATCATTTCAAAATTGGATTGGCAAAAAATTGTAGACTTTTATATCACAAAAGCACCGGCATCTGTAATTCCTGCAAAAACAACTACTGTTGTAAAAACTTCTACCAGACAGTTTTTTAGTGAGCCTGTTTTTATAGACAACAAACAAGCGCCTAAAACTAGCATGATAAAATTCAATGACGCAACTGGCACATTGTATGTAAGTGACGCCATTAATGAGTTGTATGCTTTAGATAAAAATTTAAAACTCACAGAAACCTGGAATACACCATCGGCGGTGGTAGATTTATTATTTGAAAAAAATAAAGAGCCAAGAGCCTTGTGTATAGGGAGCATTGCTCCTTCAGAAAAAAAAGAAGGTTTTTTACTATCACTGGATTCTACTGAACAGAAAGCATCTTTTGGTGGATTGGCAAGGCCTGTACATATTGAAAAAGCAGATATAAATCAAGACGGAAAAGAAGATATCATTATTTGCCAATTTGGAAATCATACTGGTAAAATAAGTTGGTTAGATGGGGGTGATATTCGAAAAGAAAATATTTTAGTGTACCGCCCAGGTGCTAGAAAAGCTGAAATTGTTGATTTGAACAAAGATGGAAAATTAGACATCGTTGTTATGATGGCACAAGCGTACGAAGGAATCTACCTTTTAGAAAATAAAGGAGACGGCACTTTTAAAGAAACGCCACTTGTTAAATTTCCACCCGTGTATGGTGTAAGTTATTTTGAAATGGTGGATATGAATAAAGACGGTTTTTTAGACATTGTTATGAGCAATGGCGACAACTGGGATTTATCTAGGGTTAAAAAAAGATTTCATGGCGTTCGCATTTTACTCAATGACAAACTCAATCATTTCAAAGAAAGCTTTTTCTTCCCCATGTATGGCGCTAGTAAAGCTGTTGCAAGAGACTTTGATGGAGATGGAGATCTAGACATTGCTGCCATTTCATTTTATGACGACCTTGCTAAACCCGAACAAGGGTTTATTTACTATGAAAACACGGGAAATATGCAGTTTGCCCCTACTTCCACAACAGAAGCTGCCAACGGAAAGTGGCTTACCATGGAAATAGCCGATATAGATAAAGATGGTGACACAGACATCGTACTTGGTTCATTTATTTATACCTTTAGTGAAATGACGCAACTCCTTATGAAAGGAATTGAGCATTTTCCACAGTTATTGGTGTTGCGCAACAATAAAAAATAATTCATATGCTCCGCCTATTATTGATATTTCTTTTTCCGCTTTTTCAAATAGCTTCAACTTGGGAGTCAAATTTTGATGTAGCAAAACAACGTTCAATAAAAGAAAGTAAAGTTATACTCATTCATTTTGTACATAAAAGTGGAGACGCTAATAAAGGTAAGCTAGAAAAAGAAGTATTTGAAACCAGCGAATTTGCAGCATATGCAAATAACCATTTAGTGTTATTGAAAATTGATTTAGGCATAGAACAAACGAGTTCCGAAAAACAATTTTATCACAATGCAATTATTCGTGAACGCTACAACAGTGCCGCAATTACACCGTTTACCGTCATTACAGATGCTGATGGGAAAGTGTTAAAAACTTGGAATTATAAAAAGCCTTTAAAGAGTTCTGAATTAATATCAGGTATCCAAACAACGATCGAAGCAAACAAACAATAAGCAACATGAAAAAATTCATACAATACACTGGCATTGGAATAGTAGCAATCCTCGTTTTTGTTTTGTTTGCTATTATTGTTTTGGCAGAAAATGATAAAAAACTAGAAACATTACTACCTATATATACAAACACAGCATCAAAATTTATGCCGGTTCTAGGTATGAATGTGCATTACCGAATAGAAGGTAATACATCAGATTCTGTTCCACTGGTGCTGATACACGGCACATCCGCATCATTACATACCTGGGATAGTTTAACACTCCTTTTAAGTGGAAAGAAAAAAATTATTCGCTTTGACTTGCCTGCTTTTGGACTTACCGGCCCCAATCCAGCAAACACATATAACGCAGATGTCTATAATATTTTTGTTGATTCGGTCCTTGAAAAATTAAACGTCAAATCTTGTATCATAGCCGGAAACTCACTAGGCGGAAGCATTGCATGGCATTACGCGCTCTATAATCCATCGAGGGTACAACAGTTAATATTACTTGACGCAAGTGGATACCCGAAAAAAAATGAAAAAGGTTCGCTTGGTTTTAAAATTGCAAGTATGCCTATCATTAATAATCTTCTATTATGGGTAACCCCAAAATTTTTAGTTAAAAAAAGTTTGGAAGGCGTATTTGTAGATAAAAATAAAATTAATGATGAATCCATTAATCGTTACCACGATTTACTATTAAGAGAAGGAAATAGAAAAGCAGCACTCTCTATTTTTAAAACAGGTTTTAAGCCAAATCCAGCACCCATAAAAACAATAAGTAAACCAACCCTTATTATTTGGGGAGATCAGGATCAACTCATCAACGTTTCCAATGCTTACTTATTTCATAAAGACATTAAAGGAAGTAAACTGATTGTATTAAAAAATGTAGGACATGCGCCCATGGAAGAAACACCTACACAAGTAGCTGCGGAAATAGCTACGTTTTTAAACCTACATTAAACAGGATTAATCAACGGGCAGTTCAGGGTTTTCTAGCGCATTTAAAGCATCTGGTGCATCATTTAATACCTCTACATCCCTTAATTGACGCTGAATAGCACGGGTACGCACACCTACTACTTCATCGAGTTGTTTAAGACCATTTTGAATATTACCCTGTGCCTTTTCGATGAGGCCACCAAATTTTTCAAACTCTGTTTTTACATTGCCCAACACTTTCCACACTTCGCCACTACGTTTTTGAATCGCAAGTGTTTTAAAGCCCATTTGCAAACTATTTAAAATTGCGGCAAGGGTACTCGGACCCGTCACCACTATTTTATAATTGCGTTGTAAATCTTCGAGTAAGCTTGCTTTTCTTACCACTTCGGCATAAATGCCCTCGAATGGTAAAAATAAAATTCCAAAATCGGTGGTATTAGGTGGATCAAGGTATTTGTCAGAAATATCTTTGGCCATTTTTTTAATGGTTTGCTCTAAATTTTTTTGCGCTACTTCTATCTGTGCAATATCAGAAGTATCATAAGCGGTTTGTAACTGCTCGTACACATCTTTTGGAAATTTTGCATCGATAGGAAGCCAGACCTGCTTATTATTATCATCACGGCCTGGTAGTTTAATGGCAAATTCTACAATGTCTGCACTGTTTTGCTTGGTTTTTACATTAGCTGCATACTGTTCTGGCGCTAGTATTTGTTCAAGTAACATAGCGAGCTGTACTTCGCCAATACCTCCACGCATTTTTACATTACTAAGTACTTTTTTCAAACCCCCTACATCATTAGCTAGTGTTTTCATTTCTCCAAGTCCCAGTTGCACGGCTTCTAACTGCTTTCCAACTGCCTCAAAAGACTGACCAAGCCTTTCATTCAAAGTTTTTTGAAGTTTTTCATCCACCGTTTCGCGCATTTGCTCTAGCTTTTTTTCGGTTTGCTCGATTAGTTTAGATTGGCCGTCTGTTAAATCGGTAAACTTATTTTTTAGCGCTTGGGTTAAATCAATTAAGCCATTTCGTAAATCATCTCTATTGTGTTTATGATTCGTGTCCGTTTTTTGAATAAGGCCATCAAGTCCAGATTGTAACCTGTTGTTGATTTCCGTTCTATTCATACTAAAATCTGTTTTTATAGAGTGTTCCAATTGTGCAATTTTAGATTGTAGTACGGCCATTTCTTTTTGCAAACCTGTTCCAATATTGGATTTTGAAAGCAATAGGACTACTAGAAAAAGCGATACGCTAGTAACGGCAAGTAAAGCATATAAAACAAATTCATTCATTGGTAGAATTTTAGAATTCAAAGATAAGCGCAGGGTCCTCCGCCTATTGGAGCAGTGAGATATTTAACAAAAAAATGTAAGAGATAGATTTGAAATAGTTGGTGTAAATTGAGGGTATGTCTGCTACATCTTCTTACCAAATATATCCTATATCAGATCAGGCTGTCACGCTTGATTTTGGAGGGCCTATAAGTTTAGAAACAAACGATAGGGTGTATATGTTAATGGATGCGCTTATAAAAAATAAATTAGAAGGTGTTACAGATATTATTCCTGCTTATAATTCGGTAACTGTTGTTTACAATTACATGACGGTATATCAGCGTCAATTGAAAAACGAAAATACTATACCCGCTTATTCATTTATAAAAAATTGGATTGAAAATAATGTAAATCAAGATGTCAGTGCTATTGACTTTTCTAAAAATGAAATTATTATTCCAGTTTGTTATGACAAAAGTGTAGCACCCGATATTGAATCAGTGGCAGATCAACATCAAATGAGCACCCAGAAAGTAATAGAACTCCATACTGCAAAAACATACCGTGTTTTTATGAATGGTTTTTTACCTGGATTTGCTTATATGGGTATTGTAGATCCAGCTATTCAAACACCAAGACACAAAAATCCAAGACCGCTTGTACAAGCTGGAAGCGTTGGTATTGCTGGCGTTCAAACGGGTATTTACCCTTGCAACTCGCCGGGTGGATGGCAAATTATTGGTAAAACACCGCTTGCATTAATTGATGAAAATGAAAACATATTATTAACGCCTGGAAGCTTTGTAAAATTTAATGCGATTTCTATTTTAGAATTTGAAAAACTACATAAACAATGAGTATTCAAATTTTAAAAGCAGGGATTTTAGATAGCTTACAAGGTTTGCCGGTTACAGGTAAACAACACCAGGGATTTAGTCCGGGTGGATCGATGGATGTCGTAGCCCATTCGGTTGCCAACGCACTTGTTGGCAATAAAAGAGAAGCGATTGTTTTAGAAATGCATATACCCGCTGCAGTAATTGTATTTAACAAAGAAACGCTATTCACATTTACAGGAGCTGTAACATCAGCAACCCTTGACAATGAAACGGTAAATAGTAATCAACCCATCATTGTAAATGCTGGATCAAAACTAACGTTTAACACAGGCACAAATGGAGCTAGAATTTATCTAGCTGTACAGGGTGGTTTTGTATTTACAAAAGGAAGGCTTCAAAAAAACGATGTCTTGTTAACGGTACAAAGTTTTAATTATCACTTTGAAGGAGTAGGGCAATTACATGCATTAACAACCGGATGGACTGCACAGACCGTAGAATTTTACCGGTGCAATATCATTCGCTGCATACAAGGACCCAACTTTAATGTGTTATCAAAAAAGGAAATAGAACAGCTTGAAAATAAACGATTTGAAATTGACCTACAAAGTAACAGAATGGGCTTTCGCTTAAAAAGTGATCCCATTTGTCATACTATAACCCCAGAACTTCTATCCACAGCAGTAACTCGGGGTACTTTACAATTAACGCCAGCCGGACAACTCATTGTTTTAATGGCCGATCATCAAACTACTGGTGGCTATCCCCGAATTGGGACGGTGATTGGTGCAGATATGGCTTCACTGGCACAAATGCCCATTGGAAGTTCGTTTGGGATAAAATGGATTGACATTCAGGAAGCAGAAAGACTTTTATTACAGCAGGAAACAAATTTGCAGCAATTAGAAAATGCCTGTAAATTCAGGCTACAAGAATACTTTTCAGAAAAATAAAATGCTACTAATCAATTGCGACATGGGGGAAGGGTTAGACAATGACGAAGCCCTCATGCCCTATATAGACGCCGCCAACATTGCCTGCGGTTACCATGCAGGAGATACGGATACCATCAAAAAAACAATTGCCTTAGCGCAAAAAAATAAAGTACAAATAGGTGCGCACTTTTCTTATCTAGACAAAGAAAATTTTGGGAGAAAAGAAATGCATTTGTCAAATACAGCGGTGTATGATTTAGTGTCGGAACAGCTAGTTCTATTTTCGAATATTGCCAAAGAAATGGGGCAAATTGTAACGCATGTAAAACCGCACGGGGCTTTATACAATCAAGCTGCTAAAAATATTGAATTAGCTACAACCATTGCCAGTGCTGTGTTTTACCAGTTACCTGCTACTGTTTATTTTGGTTTAAGTGGTAGTGTCATGTTAGATGCAGCAAATAATATCGGGCTTGCTACTGCTCATGAAGTTTTTGCAGATAGGGCTTATTTAAAAGATGGTAGTTTATGTCCGAGAAATATAGATGGCGCTGTATTTACAAATGAAAAAAACGTGGCAGAACAGGTATCGCTTTTAATGCAAGAGAAAAAAATAAAAGCCATGGATGCAACAATCATAGATGTGGCAGCTGATACCATTTGTATTCATGCCGATACTCCCAACGCACTTGCATTTGCAAAAGTAATTTTTAGACTTGTAAAAAATAAATAGCATTGAATTCAGCAAAAAAACAAAATGCAATATTAGGTGCGGCTTTTTTAATGGCTACTTCTGCGATAGGCCCTGGATTTTTAACGCAAACCACTGTTTTTACGCAACAGCTACTTGCAAGTTTTGGTTTTGTAATTTTACTATCAATACTATTAGACATTGGCGCGCAATTAAATATTTGGAGAATTTTAGTTGTAAGTAGTAAACGTGCTCCGATTATTGCCAATGAACTACTGCCTGGCCTGGGGTATTTTATAACGGGGCTCATTGTACTTGGGGGAATCGCTTTTAATATTGGCAATATTGGTGGTTGTGGGCTTGGCCTACACGTATTAACCGGACTAAATCCAGTAGTAGGGGCTATTATTAGTTGCTTTTTAGCACTTTTTATTTTTTGGATGAAGGAAGCAGGAGCGTTACTAGACCGTTTTACCAAAATTCTAGGGCTGGTTATGATGGGGCTTACCTTATTTATCGCGCTCAACTCCAATCCCCCTGTATATGAAGCCATAGCCCATAGTTTTATGCCAACCCTATTTAGTGCAAAAGCTATTGTAACACTCGTTGGCGGAACAGTAGGTGGGTATATTTGTTTTGCGGGTGGTCACCGTTTGTTGGATGCTGGTTATGCGGGAACAGCATCTTTACAAGATACGAATAAAAGTGCCGTTTCAGGTATATTAATTACCGCTATCATGCGCATCGTTTTATTTTTAGCAGCATTAGGTGTTGTGTCGGGTGGAGGAATTTTAGATGCTTCTAATCCTGCGGCTAGTGTTTTTAAAATAGCAGCTGGAAATCTTGGTTATACTTTTTTTGGTTTGGTGCTTTGGTGTGCAGCCATCACATCGGTTGTAGGAGCCGCCTATACTTCTATTTCTTTTTTACGAAATTTTAGTAGCTGGGTCGATAAGCATCATCAAATAGCAATTAGCATTTTTATTATTATCAGTACACTTATATTTACATATTTAGGCAACCCAGTAAAAATACTTGTTACGGTTGGCGCACTTAATGGACTTATTTTGCCAGTTGCTTTGGCCGTTATTTTAATCGCCGCACACTATAAAAAAATTGTAGGAAATTATAAGCAGCCTTTGTGGCTAGATATAGCAGGGTGGCTAGTTGTAGCCGTTATGACTGCATTAAGTATACTCACCATTAAAGATTGGATTACAGGATTATTGTAAGCCAATTATAAACCGGTACTCGCTAATAAAGTTGACGCATTTACAGATGGATTAACGCTTGGCAGTTCTATTTTTTGAATCAACGATTCCGGGTTTTCTCTGTTATAAGCACCCTTTAAATACAACTTATCGTAATAGGTTAGAAGTACATTAAAGCTACTTTCAATATCGTCTTCAATTAAAAAATTGATAGCCGTTTTTGTTTCTAATCCACCGAGTCTTTTTTTGATACGAAGTATCGCACTCATTAATTGATCTTTTTCAAATTTGCCATATCCACTAACAATAAATTGAAGACGACTTGCAAATGGAATATCTAAAAAGTAAAGCTTGCTCTTTCGCATTTGCTCAAATAGTTGAGTAGGAATATTGACAAGACCTATACGTCTACTTTCATCTTCTAACCAAATGTATGAATGGCTTGCACTAATTTTATATAGTGCTTGTGCCAATACATTTTCAAACTGTTCTTGGGAGGGTTGTACCGGCTGTCCCAAATTTCCAAAAGTAGAACCCTTGTGGTGCGCGAGCCCTTCTAAGTCAATAGTGGGCTGACCGAGTGCTTTTAGGGACTGTAGGGTTTCTGTTTTACCAGACCCCGTAAATCCACCCAATACTTTACATTGATACGGTATTATAAATTGCGCTAGTACCCAGTTACGATAAGCTTTATATCCACCAGCAAGCGTATATACGGTATAGCCGTATAAATCTAAAAGCCATGCTACACCTGCGCTGCGCATACCCCCGCGCCAACAGTGCACAAGCACCACTTTATTGTTTGGGTCAGGGCTTGCAGCGAGTAGCGCCTCTACTTCACTTACCATCGCAGTCATTTTAACGCCAAAATAGTTGAGGCCTAATTTGATGGCAGGTTGTTTACCTTGTTGTTTGTAAGCGGTGCCTACCACCTTTCGTTCTTCATCAGAAAACAAGGGTAAAGAATATGCGTTTTTCATGTGGGCATGCGCATACTCCAATGGGCTTCGAACATCCAAGATGGGGTACTGTTCCATCATGGAAACAAACTCTGTTATAGATATACGTTTTACAGCCATCCTTACAAATATAAAGAAACGCTGTTAGATTGTTTTTTTTCTATTCACTAAATAAACACCCGAAAAAATTAATAGTGCCGCTGCTCCTTTAATGATTGTAAAATGTTCTCCGGCAAAAACCATCGCGATAATGGTTGCAAAAACGGGTTGTGTGTAAATGTAAGCACCCGTTACGGATGGACCTAGTTCCTGTAAACCATACACTGTAAATAAATAGGATAAAAAAGTAACAAAGAGTACTACAAAAGCAAGTGCTAACCACTCTGAGGTTCCAAACAAAGACCAATCGGTAGCTATAAAATCAGGTAGCGCAACGGGTAAAATAAAAATAGTACCAAATGTAAATACCCAGCGTAATACATGGAGTGCATTGTATTTTTCCATGAGGGGTTTTACAAGCACCATATAAAATGCATAGGAAATGGCATTTACAAGTATATACAAATCTCCAAGCAAACTACTGCTATTACTAGATTGTACGTCTTTTACAAGTACGAGTAAACCAGCCCCGCCAATTCCAAGCGCTAATCCAAAAAATTTATTGATGTTAAATTTTTCATGGAGCAACCAAACAGCAATGATGGTAATAAATATAGGTGTAGCTAATGAAAGGAGTGAACTATGAATCGCCGATGTTAAAGCCAGTCCTTTGATAAACATAATTTGATTGATGGCCACACCCGTTATACCACATAAAATAAAAAGTGGAATATCTTTTTTATCGATAGATGCTTTTGATGGCTTGAATATTAACAAAGACCAAAATAATATAAGACTCACCACAACGCGAACCACATTTAATGAATAGGGAGCTAAATATTCAGGCGTAATTGTTTTAACAACTGCGTAACCTGCACCAAAAATTAAATTTGCAATTAATACCGCAACATGTGCCTTTGTTTTTGAATTCATGTAGCAAATATAAAGCAATGCTTGTCTGCTTTTTCATTTAGTGAGGCAAGGTCAAATGAAGCTTGATCAATCATTAGTGCCATTTGCCTATTGGCTAACGAGCTGGCCAAATATTCCTGTTCTGTTTGACCAGGCGTTGGCACCAATATCATTTTTTTATGCAGCGGTAATAACTCCATCAGTGTAGAATAACCACTTCGGCACACCACATACTCAGATTGCAAAATAATGTCTAGTAAATCTTGGCCACTTGCATACAGGAGCTTGGTTAAGGAATTTTTTATTTGAAAATGATTGGGTAAATCAGAAGGTCTTCCTTCTACTAGTATTGAACTGGTTTGTAATTGGTGCGCGCCGGATTCAATGATATCTTGCAACATACTTCTTTGAGGCTCGGGACCAGATAATAAAAAACAGTACTTATATTTTATGGGGAGTGCACCGGTAGATGCGTTTTGTAAAACACTAAACTGGGAAAGTGCACCAATATAAGTAATAGGTATTTTTGGCATGACAGCTGGGTGAGACAAATCAGCTGCAAAGCCAGGGTAAGACTTAATATCCGGAATCCAGCACTCTGAAAATTGATTTATAAAATAATACTGGACTTTTTGAATAATTTTTTCGACCCATGCTAAGGGCGCTTTAACAATTAATTGGTGGGTGATAAAAGTAGTTTTTAGCCTAGCATGAAAAAGGCCATACCTATTATCTGAAATGACATGATCATAGGCTGTTGCATGTGCTTGCAACCACCTGTGTTCTTTATAAATAGCCAATGCCATTTTAGGTAACTGAAAAAATAAAGCAATCGGAAGCCACCAAGCTTTTTTGCTGTACCTGATATTATAATTAGGTATGATTACATAGCTATTATTAGGAAAATAATATTGTAATAATTTTTTTTGTGCACCATTTGCAGCGATGGTAACGGTGTGCCCTTTTTCTATCAAATCCTGTATAATAGGCACACACCTAGACGCATGTCCAAGTCCCCAATCGAGTGGGGCTATTAAAATTCGTTGTATGGACGCGGCTGTTTTGATGGTAAATGGCTAAATTTTTACGTAATTTAGTATTCAATTATGAAAGATAGCCTACTTAAAATTATTATCATCATGCTTGTGATGGCTGTTACAGCTTCTGCATGCAGCGTATTCAAGCCTGGCTATAAGCGTAAAGGTGGCTGCGGCTGCGCAAAAGATGTTAGATAAATCTACCAGAATTTAACGTACAAGGCACTTAATAACATGAGTATGATTACGATCAATACAAGTGTTGATTTACTTACCTTAAACATACTTGCATCAATTTCAAATGCCTTCGGGTTTACTTTTGGACCTGCCATACTTACAATCACCATGATAATAACGGTAAGTACAAATGACCATCCCATGTTTATTAAAAATGGAATTTCATAAGCACCGCTTTTATTGAGGTAAGCGGTATACATGATATTGTCAGTACCAAAAAGCGGTATGGCATAGCTATTAAAAAATATAGCTAACAAAAAGCCGGTAATCAATCCTGTCATAGCTGCTGCACCAGTGGTGCGCTTCCAGAAAAATCCAAGCATGAACATCGCAAATACTCCCGGACTAATAAAGCCAGTATATTTTTGAATAAAAGTAAATCCACCTTCGCCACTAATTCCCAATAAATCTTTCCAAGTAAATATTACGGCAATAACCATTGAAATAAATACAGTTAAGCGTCCTGTCCACACCAACTTTTTTTCGTCGGCCTGTTGGTTGATGTATTTTTTGTAAATATCCAAAGTAAAAATGGTTGAAATACTATTTGCCTTACCAGCAAGTGATGCAACAATTGCTGCGGTGAGTGCTGCAATTGCCAATCCTTTTAAACCAGCTGGTAAAAAGGCAAGTATCGCAGAGTATGCACCGTCTTTTCCGCCTTCAAAACCTGCTAACTGGCCATTTTTATACAACACAAAAGCTGCAATACCCGGGAGCATTACAATAACAGGCATAAATAATTTCATGAAGCCAGCAAATAAAATTCCTTTTCTTGCTGTTTCTAATTGCGCACCAAGTGCACGTTGTGTGATGTACTGATTACAACCCCAATAATTTAAATTCAAAATCCATTGGCCTGCAAAATACATAGCAATACCTGGTAAGATAATATACTTATCTCTTGCCAACTGCCCAGCAGCACTCATATCGGTATTGTTGGGTTTTGGTAAAATTAAATGGAAGTGTTCTGGCGCTTGCGATAACAAAGTATTAAATCCTGCAAGTGCGCTACCATCTATTACATTGTTGATTCGTTGATCCACAATTTGTAATGCCATATATACGGTTGCAAAACCGCCAATAATTAATACAGCCACCTGAATAACATCGGTATATCCAATTACTTTCATGCCACCAAGCGTAATGATAAGTGCCATGAGCATAAGTCCAATCATCACGAGGTGTAAATAATCGCCACCCAATAAACCATTGATCGCAACAGCACCTAAATATAGTATGGATGTAAAGTTTACAAACACATAGAGTAGCAACCAAAATATAGCCATTACAAGTGCCACCGATTCGTTATACCTCGTTTTTAAAAACTGAGGCATAGTGTAAATCTTATTCTTTAAATAAATAGGAATAAACCAAACGGCAATAATAATTAACCCCAGCGCCGCAATCCATTCGTAGGCTGCAATGGCAACGCCTACAAAAAAGCCTTCGCCGCTCATGCCAATAAACTGCTCAGCAGAAATATTGGAGGCAATTAACGAAGCTCCTATCGCCCACCAGGTAAGGGATCCTTCGGCTAAAAAGAAGTCTTGCGATGCCGATACGGAATCCTTTTTTTTGCGGTATACCCAATAACCATAACTAGCAACCATTAAAAAATAAAGAACAAAAACAATTTTATCGGATAATGCTAATGAACTCATAATTGGTTGCTAGTTATGATTGTAAAAATATTGGGGTATTAAAATTTATCTATTCGATTGTTGTGTAGTCTTTAAAGATTTTTACAGGTGCCGCTTCTGCAAGTGATCGGAATGTTTTCCAAGTGCCATCAAAAAATTTATTGGCACGTGTAATTACTTCGCCAACTTTTTGCTCAGCAAATGTAATTAGCCTGTCTTCTTGTGCACCAGGCGCTACCGGCTTACCCATTACTGTCATTCGAGCCTCACCAAAAACACTACTTACGGTTACTTGCGGAATATTTCCATAACCTTGTTTGGTTTGTGGTTTACCATTAAGCATTTCTCTAATCGCTTTTAATTCATCTTTAGCAGCGTTTGCTGTTTTGCGAATCGTGTCAGCTGCTTTTTTATCCATGTCTCTTAAATTAGCTTCAATTTTAGCAATGATGCCATCCGCTTCTGTCATACGCTCATTTAGCGTATTTAGTTTTTCGGTGGTTTTATCAAGTCTTGCATTTGCTTTTCTTATCGCATCACGTACATCTTTAGAAGTTGGTGCAAATGGATCATCATTTACAACAAGCATGGTGCTATCTGATAAATTACGACCAATGCTTACCACTACTTTATAGGTTCCTGGATCTACTGGTAAACCTGGTGCTTCTTGAGGTGCACCACCACCAAATCCAGCGCCGCCGCCCATTCTGCCTCTTCCACCGCCGCCACTTGCACGAAGTCCACGGCCTTCCATACCCCAGAAATATCTATTAAAGCCAGCGTCTGTTTTTGTACGAATGGTTCTTACAAGTGTATTGGTTGCGTCATAAAAACGAAGTGTAGCGGTATCTCCAATAGCATTTTTACCAGTATCAGATGCTGATTTTTGAACAAAGAAACTGATAGGTAATCCTGATTTTTTATTTTCACCCTCATAAGTTCCCCAAACGCTATATTCAATACCCATTGCGTTTTTACGGTGTGCTTGATAACCAGCTGGCGCATTAAATACAGTTACTTTACCAGTAAATACTTTACCCATATTTGCTGCTGCTTTTCTTAAACCGCCTATATCATCTAAAATATAAATGGCCCTACCAAAAGTGGCAATCACTAAATCGTTTTCTCTTTCTTGAATCGCTAAATCATAGGTAGAAACAGAAGGATAATCATTTTTAAATTGTTGGAATGTGGCAGCGTTATCAAGGCTAATCCATAAACCTTGCTCTGTTCCTACAAAAATTAAATTTGGTTGCGTTGGATCTTGTAAAACACAAAGCGCATATCCAATTACTTTTTTATCTTCTAAAATGTTCGTCCATGTTTTTCCAAAATCGGTGGTTCTAAAAACAGTTGGTTTCATATTACCTCTTCTGTAATCGTTAGCCACTACAAATGCTTCTCCTGCATTAAAACGTGAAGCGCGAATTTGTGGAACCCATGCACCCAGTGGCATTCCAGGAATTTTGCCTCTAAAATTGGTCCATGTTTTACCACCATCTTGCGTTAGTTGAACATTACCATCATCGGTGCCTGCCCAAATAACTCCTTGCTGTTTTGCAGAAGGTTCGATACAAATAATGGTACAATAATTTTCAGCTCCAGTAATATCTACGTTTAATCCTCCATTATTTGACTGATCCATTTTTGCACTATCGCGCGTTGTTAGATCATCAGAAATTTGTGTCCAAGAAGCACCTTTATCAGTGCTCTTATTTACAAATTGAGAACCATAATAAATTGTTTTTTTATCAAAAGGATCTTGTGCAATCGCTGCGTTCCAATTAAATCGTTGACGAACACCAGGTGCTGGACTTGGAGGACGAATGCTCCACTCTTCACCAGTTGCAATATTATAACGGCCCACTGCACCGCCCTGACTCATACTGTATACCCAGTTTGCATCTTCTGCATCTGGAACTACATCAAAACCATCACCACCACCAACACCTTGCCAGTATGCATTTCTGATACCGCTGTTTACCCACACGTATGCAGGACCATGCCAGCTTCCGTTGTCTTGTAAACCACCCATTACATTGTATGGGATTTTATTGTCTACGTTGATATGATAAAACTGTCCAAGTGGTAATTTCTCATCAAACTGCCATGTTTTACCACGGTCTCTTGAAATTCCAATACCACCATCATTCCCATCAATAATAAAATTTCCATTTTGTGGATGAATCCACCAAGCGTGGTGATCTGGGTGAATACCACTGTAAGGAATTACAGATTTAAATGTTTTTCCAGCGTCTTCACTTACGGTAATCATTTGATTGATATTGTACAATCTGTTTTCATTGGTAGGATCAATAGCAATGTCTTGGAAATAAAATGCACGATTGGTAACCACGGTAGGATCACTATTTACAAGCTCCCATTTTAAACCACCATCTTCCGATTTATACAAACCATTTTTCGTTGCTTCTACAAGTGCATATACTCTGTTTGGATCGTTACGACCTACTGTAATGCCTATTCGGCCTAGGTTTCCGTCTGGTAACCCATCTTCTTTACCTAGTTTTTTAAATGATTTACCACCATCGTATGTAACAAAAAATCCACTTCCTTTTCCACCACCTTGTAAACTCCATGGTGTTCTTTGGTGTTGATACATATTTACAAATAACTTGTTTGGATTTACAGGATCCATTACCATATCACCAACACCACTTGTATCGTTGGTATGTAAAATTAGTTTCCAATTTTGACCACCGTCTGTTGTTTTATACAAACCTCTTTCTGGATGTGGAACAAATGGATTACCCATTACACCAGCATATACAACATCTGGATTTGTTGGATCAATAATGATGCGGTGGATGTTTCTAGTTTTTTCTAGACCCATACACTTCCATGTTTTACCACCATCGATACTTTTATAAATACCTTCTCCTAAACTCACTGAGTTTCTGGGATTACCTTCTCCGGTTCCGGCCCAAACAATACTTGGATTGCTTTGTGTAATAGCGACAGAACCAATATTTAAAATAGGCTGTTCATCAAAAATTGAATTCCAACTAGCACCACCATTTTCAGATTTCCAAACACCGCCGCTAGCCGTTCCTAAATAAATAATATTAGGGTTTGACCATACCGCATCAATGGCAGTAACACGTCCACTCATACCAGCAGGGCCAATACTTCTAGGTTTTAAACTTTTAAAATGAGTCGCAATGTCAATATTTTGCGCGCTTGTACAAAGAGCAATTACTAAAAATGTAAATGCAGAAAGGAGCTTTTTCATAAATGGTGATTTTGTGACGGGTAATTTCCTAAATAATTAATCAATTTCCAAAAAACTTCGTTGAATGGCTAATTTAACTGGCTAAACTATTCTACTGTAAACCAGGTATAACTTTCTGGTTCGATTGTTACAGTAAGCATTAGCTCATAATTTCTGTTTAATGTGTATTTTTTTGCGGTTGTTTTATCATCTTTAAGTGCAAGTGTTGCAGTTGTGGTTAAACCGGTATAATAAAGGGGCACCGGAATAGTTCTGGTGATTTTTTCTTTGGTAGGATTATACAGCATACCCAGCGCTTTTTGTTTTGAACTAGGATCTACGTGGATGAGTCCATCCCAATCTCTTCCGTCTGCTCTTCGGAGCTGAATCATATCGGCATTTAAAATAGAGCGGTACTTTTTATACCAGTTAATGGTACGAGCAACCATTTGTCTGGTGGTTTCTGTGTCGTATAATCTTGGACCTCTATAACAGGCCTGTACACCGGCGCCATAATACTGAATCATGAGTTGCTCGTAATCCGTTAAATGCTCCGAAAGTGGCTCCAGCACTGCTCTTGGATCGGTTCCTTGGTAATTGGTTAATGGCACAAACCCCCAACTCATCGAAGCCGTTTTTTCGATGGTGCCGTCATGAATATTTTGTCTATTTAAAATGCGTTGTTGCTCGCGTGGTAATGAAAAATTTACTTCTCGATAGCCAATCGCAATTTTATGGGTGCCATCTAAAAAATACCAATCGGGTGCGTTAATGTATACGCCTCTTTCATTTAACCAGTGGTACAATTCTTTTTGAATTTCCATTTGACGCCACTGCGAATCATTGTATCCTTTGTGGCCTGGGTGTGATGTTGAAGCACAAACGTCTCCTGGATAAGGACCATCATTTTCCCAAATATCAAACCCGGTTTTAGTAAAAAAGTTTTTTATTTTTTCTCTGTACGCGAGGCCCCACTTGCTTCCAAAGCAAGGAGCATTCCCAAAAAATGCGCCTCCTGGTTTTCCGGTTTTAATATCTATAACATCGTCTTCATCAGAAATTCTTCTACTACTAAATAGTGAATACCCACCTAATAGTATGCCACGTGTATGCGCATAATCTGTTAGTCCTTTCCAGCGCGCAATGTTTTTTTGTGTGGTGTCTTCCATATTTAAGTGACTACCAAAACTTAAAATCACAGCTTCGTAACCAGTAGCCACACACTGATCAATGGCTGTTTTTACTTCCTCGTCATTTTTACTAACGAGATGCATAAATATTGGATTTTGCGCGGTCCATGGTGCAACAGCTGTATACATTTTTCGAATCATGAGTCCTCTGCGCTGTCTATCATAACTATCCATAAGTAGTTCGTGTGTACGCACAGATTTAAATAGTTCACCTGGCTGCAAGTCAATGCCAGGAGCCTTTTCAGGATATATTTCTAAAAGGCATGGGGTTTGGTAATTATAATTTACTTGAGAAGTATATACCGAATCTGTTTTCCAGTGCGTGGTTTGATCACTGATATCGTAACGCATCGCATTGTTAAACGCATAATTGGTTTCTACATAAATACCATGCTGCTTTTTCATTTCTTCGGGGGATCCAACTACTGCACTTTCTTCTTCTACAAGCCCTAGCACTTCATTAACCACCCTGTCAAGTGCGTGTGGCGTATTGGATGAATTTAGAATAGAAACCCATTTTACAATGAGTGGTAAATGATTGTAGAGTTCATAATGCACTTCTACGGTAATGCCATTTAGTTTTTGAGATGGGTGCGTGTAAGTAACAATTAGTTCTTGACCAGTTGGTGCAGCCGTATGGTGAGCCCAACTTTTATTTTTCCAATTTAAAAATAGTTTGAGTGGCGCAATTTTGTGCGAAACATATTTAAAATCGTTTACGCCGGCTTTTAGTGTATCAGCAAGTCCTGGTAAAATATATCCATTTTCTTTTTGACCCACGAGTCCACCCACATTGTACAACACACCATCTAATACAACACGCGCTTCTGGTTTAATGGCACGTAATAGTTGTTGTTGATTGATTAGGTTGGTGTAATCGGTACAAGCAAAATTAGCACCAATGGTAAATTTTCGTCGCACCAAACCATTGTTAAGTTCAATGGCAGTGGCTTTTTGCGTGATGGCTGCGTTATAAGGCGAAGCGTCAATTAACCAATCTTGTGCACGCACAAATACAGTTAGCTGCAATATAACAAGGCAACTAACAAAAACAATTTTTTTAAAATTCATTCGGAGTAATTTAGGTATCCAAAATAAAATGTCTATAAAAGTGCTCTGTCTAAATGCGTATATCCACCATCTACATGTATCAGTTGTCCTGTGGTATGGCTTGATACTTCAGAAAGTAATACCGCAACCATATTTGCAATTTCAATATCAGTGGTCATGCGATTTTCTAATGGAATTTTTGCGGTGATGCTTGCTAATTTTTCGGAAGGGTTATCAAAAGTTTTTATCCAAGTTTCATAGAGTGGCGTAAAACATTCGGCAACAATAACAGCATTTACACGAATGCCGTATTTTAATAGCTCTACTGCCCACTCTCTTGTTAACGCGTTTCTGCCGCCATTAGATGCTGCATACGCAGACGTATTACCCTGACCTGTTTCCGCGGTTTTAGAGCCAATATTTACAATCGCTCCTTTAGATTTTTTTAGTGCAGGTAATGCATGATGCGCTAATAAATAATAGTGCACCAAATTTTTATGAAGCGACGCGATAAAACCTTCATAGCTTCCATTTTCTAAACCCACGCCATCGTTAACACCGGCATTATTAACAAGCCCATCAATGGTACCATAAGTTGCAAGCACGTTATCTATCGCCTGTTTACAGGCGTTTGGATCGGTTAATTCAGCTACTACACCAAACGCTTTGCCCCCACCTGCTATTAGGGCATCAACGGCTGCTTGATTATCAGCAGCGCTCCGACCAATAATACAAACCGTTGCGCCTTCCTTTGCTAATACTTTAGCAATGCCATAGCCGATGCCTTTAGCCCCACCCGACACAACAATTACTTTATTTGAAAGTCCTAGTTCCATATCATTTTATTGAGGAAGTGTAAATATTTTTTCTAGTAACACCCATTTTTCTCCCGGCTTTGATCCTGGCATAGCCTGCTGGTAGGTCCACATCAATGTTTCCCATTTTTGAACCACTTCATTTGCAGCATCAGCCGCCGATTTGGCTTCAAAAGAAAAATTTTCATTCGCTTCTAACACCATAAATAAACGGTTAGACACACAGTAAATATCCAAACAAGTAATGCCCGAATTTTTAATACTTTCAATAATTTCTGGCCACACATTTTGATGATACGCTTTGTACTCCGCAATTAATGCAGGATCCTCTTTTAAATCGAGTGCTAAAAAATATTGTTGTGCTGCCATGTTTTTATTTTTTTGTATACGCAACCGCTGTTTGTTTACTGGTTCCTAGTCCTTCAATGCCAAGTTCAATAACATCACCAGGCTTTACATAAACTGGCTCTGGTTTAATCCCCAAACCTACACCAGGAGGGGTGCCTGTGCTAATCACATCGCCTGGTAAAAGCGTCATAAACTGGCTTAAGTAGTGCACTAAAAAAGGTATTTTAAAAACAAGGTTTAAGGTATTACTATTTTGATAGGTTTTACCATTTACAGTTAACCACATTTTTAAATTGTTGACATCTGTAATTTCATCGGGTGTTGCTAAAAAAGGTCCAAGTGGTGCAAACGTATCGCAACCCTTTCCTTTAGCCCACTGTCCACCCCTTTCTAATTGAAATTCTCTTTCACTATAATCATTGTGAAGGCAATAGCCTGCTACATAATCGAGTGCTTCTGATTCTTCTACATAAGAAGCTTTTTTACTTATTACAAAAGCTAACTCTACTTCCCAATCGGTTTTTACACTATTTTTTGGAATCACCACATCATCATTAGGACCACAAAGTGCGGTAGTAGATTTAAAAAATAAAACGGGCTCTGTTGGAATAGGTGCATTGGTTTCGAGGCAGTGGTCTACATAGTTAAGACCTATACAAATAATTTTTGAAGGTCTCGCTACCGCAGAACCCAGTCTGGTATTGGGTTCTACAACAGGAAACAATGTACCCGCAGCCACCGCATCTTGTAATTTTTTGATATCATTGTTAGCAAAAAATGTTTCGTTATAATCGACGACCATACTAGATACATCATACCAAATATCATTTACAATGATGCCCGGTTTTTCATATCCTTCATTTCCAAATCTAATTAATTTCATTACTTCCGATTTTTGATGCTAATTATTAAGTTTTATAAACCCGCCATCTATTGGATAATCACAACCCGTAATAAATGAAGCTTCATCGCTGGCTAAATAAAGAGCGAGTGCAGCTACTTCTTCAGGTGCTGCCATTCTACCAATAGGTTGTGAGGCAGATAATTTTTCCAACATTTCTTTTTCTTTTCCCGGATAATTTTTTGCAATAAATCCATCCACAAACGGTGTGTGCACACGCGCTGGTGAAATAGAATTACACCTAATATTTTCGTGCATATAATCTTTGGCAACGGAAAGTGTCATGGCCATAACAGCGCCTTTTGCAGTAGAATACACAAAACGATCCGCTAGTCCTACCCATGCAGCAATGGAAGCCATGTTAATGATAACACCACGCCCGTTGGTACGAAAGCCTGGTATAGCAGCTGCTATGCACTGATACACCCCTTTCACATTGATAGACATGACCCTGTCAAAATCTGCTTCTGGTGTTGTGTCTGCTTTACCAATGTGTGCAACACCAGCATTATTGACTAAAATATCTAGTTGACCAATGCTTGCAAAAACAGCGGTCACTTCTTCTTTATTGGCAACATTACAAGCGTGTACCGTTACCTGTCCACCCGCTGCTTGAATAGTAGCAGCTGTATCTGCGCCAGCCTCCGTAGTTAGTTCTAATACATGCACCGATGCACCCTGTGCTGCAAATGTTACGGCTATTGCTTTTCCAATGCCACTACCACCACCGGTGATAACTGCTTTTTTATTAACTAATGAAAACATAAAAAATAATTATAAAGAAACACCGCGCTTCCACGGTATAAAATCATCTTGATTTAAAAGCACTGCTTTGGGAGTCACTTCTCCACTAGCAGCTTTAATGCAATATTCTAAAATTTCTATACCCATTTGTTCAATGGTTTTTTCACCACTAATGATAGGTCCACAATCAATATCAATAATGTCTTTCATTCTTTTTGCAAGAGATGAATTGGTAGCCACTTTAATGACTGGACAAACAGGATTACCCGTTGGTGTGCCAAGACCGGTAGTAAATAAAATAAGCGTGGCGCCTGCGGCTGCCTTACCTGTGGTAGCTTCTACGTCATTACCAGGCGTACATACAAGGCTAAGTCCGGCCTTGGTGGCAGGCTCTGTATAATCTAATACATCTACAACGGGAGAAGTGCCCCCTTTTTTTGCCGCACCTGCACTTTTGATAGCGTCGGTAATAAGTCCATCTTTAATATTTCCTGGTGAGGGGTTCATATGAAATCCAGAACCTACTTTATGTGCTAGTGCATCATAACTTCTCATGAGTTCTATAAATTTAGTAGCAGAAGATGCGCTCTCACACCTGTCAATTAAGTCTTGTTCTGCACCACATAATTCTGGAAATTCTGCCAACAATACTTTGCCACCAAGCGCCACTAATAAATCTGAAGCATAGCCAACAGCTGGGTTTGCAGATACACCGCTAAACCCATCGCTACCACCGCATTTAACACCAAGTGTGAGCGCACTTAATGGAGCAGGTTGTCTTTCAAATTGATTGATGATAATGAGGCCTTCAAATGTTTTTTTAATTGCAGAAGCGATGAGCTCTTCTTCGCTTTCTGATTGTTGTTGTTCAAAAATATAAAGCGGCTTATCAAAATTAGGGGCTAGTTTTTGAATGTCATTTTTAAAATCTTCTACTTGTAAATGTTGGCATCCAAGGCTTAAAACCGTTATCCCACCTACGTTTGGATGATTGGCATAAGAAGCGAGTAATGCACTTAGTGTAGCTGCATCGGATCTTGTTCCACCACAACCACCATTGTGGTTTAAAAATTTAATACCGTCTACATTTTTAAATACCCGGTTTTTTTGAGGCGTATTACTTGGAGTAAAATTGACATTAGTTATAGATTCTCCTTTTTCATACGCTTCCAAAAGCGACTGAGTATACTTACTATATTTATCACTCACTGCATAACCAAGTTTATGATGCAGCGCCTCTTTAATGACGTCTAAATTTCTATTCTCACAAAAAACGGTAGGAATAAATAACCAATAATTGGCTGTACCCACTTGACCGTTGGGTCTTACAAAACCATTGAAAGTTTTATTGGCAAATTGCGATACGTCTGGCTTCGCCCATGAAAATTTTGATTCGCGGTATGCATAAGGCTCTGCTGCATGCTTTAAATTAGCCGTTGTAACAAGGCTTCCCCTAACAACATCTTGTTGCGTGGTGCCAACAAGTACGCCGTACATGAACACCGAGGCGCCTTTCGCTAAATCTGTGGTATAAAATTTATGCTTGCTTTGGATGGTCTCCAAAATAGTATACTGTTCTTCGCGGTATTCCACAACCTGCCCTTGGGCTAATTGAGTGAGCGCCACCAACACATTGTCTTTGGGGTGCATCTCTATCACTAATCTTTTTGGTGGCACAGTAGTCATGGGTACTATACAGATTTTACTTTATGTCCTTTGGTTGCAAATAAAAAGACCACCACAAAACAAAGAAGTGGTACAATATATCCATTTTGAATACTACCGGTTGCATCAGAAATAACACCGAGCACAGGAGGCAATAGCGCGCCGCCAACAATTGACATCACAATTAAACTAGAGGCCATTTTTGTATCGGCGCCAACTTCTTTAATGCCGAGTGAAAATATGGTAGGAAACATAATAGACATAAAAAATGCAATAGCAATAAGTGCATAGACAACAACAATACCTGAGCCAAAAATAGCTACCGCAGATAAAACAATATTGATAAGCGCATAGGTGCTTAATAATTTTTCAGATGCAAACTTGCCCATTAAAAAAGTACCTACAAATCTTCCCAGCATAAATGCAGCACCATAACCCCATCCTAAATATTGTGCAGCCGTTTTTTCATCCATGCCTGCGCCCGTTCTCGCCATTTTAATAAAAAAACTTCCCACACAAACCTGTGCACCTACATAAAAAAATTGTGCTACTACGGCCCATGTCAAATGCCTGTGGCGAAAGGCTTTTAGCGGATTGTTACCAGCCGTATTGTCATCTCCCTCTTTTACGTCAGGAAGTTTTGAGACCATAAATAATATTGCTACGAGTAAAACAAGAATACCTAAAATAAGGTAGGGCATTTTTACACTTTGTGCTTCGGTGGTCAAATAATTATTAAGCGCTTCGGGCGATAATTGTGCATATGCTTCATCAGACATTTCTGTGCCAGACAAAATAAATTGCCCACCAATGATAGGAGCTACCATGGCAGCAAGTCCATTAAATGATTGCGCAAAATTCAATCGACGTGTTGCTGTTTCGGGAGGACCAATAATGGTTGCATAAGGATTGGCTGCTGTTTCTAAAAAAGTTAACCCACTTGCAATGATAAAAAGTGCGCCTAAAAAATAAATGTATTGATGGGTATCTGCTGCGGGTAAAAATAAAAAACAACCTAGGGCAAACAATAATAGGCCCCCAACAATTCCGGATTTGTAGCCATACTTACGCATCACATATCCGGCAGGAAGCGCCATTGCAAAGTAGGCAATGAATACCGATGAATCAATCAGTGATGATTGTAAATCATTTAATCTGAAAGATTTACGCAAATGCGGGATTAAAATAGGGTCAAGGTTATGTACAAAACCCCAAAAGAAAAATAAACTTGTTACAAGAATAAATGGGTAGAGCCAGTTATTGGTTTGGTTACTACTAATGGGGTTGTTATTTGAAGGTGTTGCCGGTAATGCCATAGTTGTTTATTATACTACTTTTAAACGCAGTAATCTGATAAACAATATACTTAAAATATTATCTCAAAACACCGGAATGGTAAAGCAGAGCAAGTTTTTTTTAATATGCATTAAATAGAACACAAATGCTACCTAATGTCATGTATTGTTTTACAATATCCGATGGTATTTTTATATTAAATTAGAGCTACATTTAAAATACATGAACCTGCAGCCGAATCATTTAAACAACAATAGTGTCTTGCTTGAGCCGCTGCTAGTAGATCACTTTGAGGAATTGTACGGTGTTGCATCGGATCCGCTTATATGGGAACAACATCCTAACCCCAATAGGTATCAAAAAGAAGTATTTCAAACGTTTTTTGAAGGTGCAATAGATAGTGGTGGGGCGTTTATTATTAGAAATGCCGATACCGGTAAAGCGTTGGGTTCATCTCGTTTTTACGATTACAGTCGTATAAAAGATGAAATAAAAATTGGATACACTTTTTTTAGTAGAGACTGCTGGGGAAAGGGTATTAATCAGCAAGTAAAAACACTCATGTTAAACTATGCTTTTATTTACATTGAAAAAGTTATTTTTCATATTGGTGCACTAAATATTAGATCGCAAATAGCCATTGAAAAATTAGGTGCAAAAAAAGTAGGCGAAGAAATGGTTGCCTATTACAACGAACCTGACCGGCTTAATTTTGTGTATGAGATGATGCGGTAATATTAGGATTTATTTATATTTACGAAAAAAATGAAATTATCCCCTTTACTATACGTTTCTTTTTTGGTGCTCATCGCTTGCGAAAAAGGGGGACCCAGCACCCCACCAGCACCAAATCCAACAACACCAACTACACCAACAGTCCCTACTATTGATTATACGACAAAATATGGCGCATCAATTAATGTAGTACTATCTAAAACACTTAATTTACCGGACGTTCATCCTGAAACACTCAAGATAATTGAAAAAAGTGGGAAGTATCATTTAATTACTTGCTTTGCAAATAACCAAACAGCCCCATATGATTTTTTTAGGTCATTTTCGATAGATACTATATCAGGTGGTTTAACCGAAAACACGAGTTCGTTTTTAGGGGGGTATATTGAAGCAGGTTTTCCAAAATCACCATTTTGGTATGAAGATCTAAATAACGATGGCATAAAAGATTTATTTATTGCAGACCACGGAAAAGAAATGCAATCCATGTTGGTAAATGGCCAATATCCAGGTTATGTATGTCGGTATTTTGTAGGAAAAGCAGATGGTAGCTTTGCCAAAGGGGATATTGCTGATGTTACTTCAACAAACAGATTTTATCACAATTCGGCAGTTGGAGATTTTGATGGAGATGGAAAAAATGATTTAGTGGTACAAAATTTTGGAAGTGAAGAAATGATGCTATACTTGAATGGCAACAGTGGTCTTACAAAAAAATCAAATGTTACAATTAACAATCAAACGGGCAGCGTGTTGATCGTAGATATGGATGGTGACAAACAGGCCGAAATCATTTCTGCGCCCTATATTGACAGAGGTAACACGCCCAATACATTCATTAAAAAAGTTAACACAAATACGAGTGGATTTATTCCAAGTAATCTTTCAATTGTTTCTCCTTTTGGACAAACTTTTGGTTGCTATAAAATAATGGGCTTAAAAAATCCAAAAGATGTTAATAAAACACATTTATTTTATTTCGTTGAAGCAGGACCCGGTCAACAAAAAATATTCAGATCCAGAACTGATAATTCAAATATAATTGATGAAATTTCAACACTTCAACCAACATTTAATACAGGTGGTACAAGAGATTATATAATTGCTGATTTAAATTTCGACGGCTTTCAAGATGTGTTTTTCTTTGTCAATATTGGACAAAATTTAAACTCTAGAGTTTGGATAAATAATGGCGATAATACTTTTACAAACCCGAGTTGGGAAATCGACAATACACTTACCAACCACTTTATCCCTCTTACCATAAACCAAAATAGTGGAAGGGTAAAGTTTTTGTACTATTCCGACAGGCCTACACCTAATACAAGGGTGATTGATGTTTATACAAAGAAAAGATAAGCCTATGCAGCTAAAAACTCGTCCAATGATTTTTGGATGATGGCAATGCTTTCTAAAATTTGATCACGCGTAATTATAAGTGGTGGCGCAAATCTTATTTTATTGCCGTGTGTAGGTTTGGCTAGTAATCCATTTTCTTTTAACACCATACAAAAATCCCAGGCTGCATTTGGATTTTGATGTGTAACTTCTATCGCATTTAATAGGCCCTTGCCTCTTACAATGCTTATAAATGGTGAATTTATTTTTTCTAATTCCGATCTAAATATAACACCCATTGCATGTGCATTAGCTGCTAAATTTTGATCACGTAACACGCTAAGTGCTGCTACTGCAACCACACAAGCAAGTGGATTACCACCAAAAGTACTGCCATGTTCGCCGGGTTTTATGGTTTCCATAATACTGTTATCACATAAAACAGCGCTGATTGGCATAACACCTCCACTTAATGCTTTTCCTAACATTAATATATCTGGTCGAACATTATCATAATCGGAAGCCAATAATTTGCCCGTTCTACAAAGGCCTGTTTGGATTTCATCTGCTATGAAAAGTACATTGTGCCTTTTACACAAATCATAAGCAGCTTTTAAATAACCTTCGTCTGGCACAATAACACCCGCTTCTCCCTGAATAGGCTCTACCATAAATGCCGCAATATTTTTATTTTGAAGTGCTTCCGCTAACGCATCTATATTATTATAGGGGATTTGCTGAAACCCCGGAACAAAGGGACCAAAATTTTGATAACTACTTGGATCCGATGAACTAGAAATCGCGGCAATCGTTCTACCCCAAAAATTACCTGCTGGAAATAATATTACTGCTTGGTTGGGTGCAACCCCTTTTTTCTCATAAGCCCAGCGCCTAGCAAGCTTCACAGCTGTTTCTCCGGCTTCAACACCCGTATTCATAGGTAATACTTTTTCATAACCAAAATACTGGGTGATAAACTGTTCGTATTCCCCTAATTGATTGTTATAAAAAGCCCTAGACGTCAGTGTAAGTTTTGAGGCCTGTTCGGTCATTGCGGCAATAATTGCCGGATGACAATGCCCTTGATTAACTGCCGAATAACCACTCAAAAAGTCGAAGTACTGCTTTTGTTCTACATCGTATAAGTATACCCCTTGTCCCTTTTCTATAACAACGGGGAGAGGATGGTAGTTATGGGCACCATACTTTTCTTCTAATGCAATATAATAAGAGGTGTTATTAAGGTCCTGTGTGGTCATTATAAAACAGTTAATTGTTGTTCAAAATTAGAAAGAATTTGAAAAGCGGTTTCAGCCATTTTATTGCCTTTATTATCTAATAAAGGATTGATTTCAGTAATTTCTAAACAAACCACTTTTTGGGTAGAAACCAATTGTTCAAGAATATGGTTTATTTCATCTGGTAAAAAACCAGATTTTACGGGTGTGCCAGTGCCATAAGATATTTGATCACAATCCATAGAGTCTACATCAAATGAAATGTATATTTCATCTACATCTTCGAACTTTTTAATAATCGCCGCAAGAGAATTTTGCAAACCATTTTCACGAAGCTGTTCTACTGTAAAATTTGAAATCGAGGCTTCTTCGATCACTTGTTTTTCTGCGAGTTCAAAATCGCGCAACCCAAAATAAACTAAATTATTAGCTGTTAATTTAGGTTCATTGGTGCCAATGTTTTTTAAAATATTCCAATACCTTATTGTGTCATCAGAAATTTTATTTACCTGAATATGCGCATGGTCTAAACCCAGTGCTGCCGCGAGTGGCATACCATGTATATTACCAGAAGGCGAAGTATAAGGGGAGTGCATATCGGCGTGTGCATCGATCCAAACAACGCCCAATTTTTTATTTGGATGCGCTTTTTTGATGCCACTAATAGTACCAAGTGCAGAGGAGTGATCGCCTGATAAAACGATGGGGAAATAATTTTGTAAAATCGCTGTTGATACTGCATCACAAACACGGTTACACTGCTCTGCTACATGTTCAATTCTTTTGGCAAAACTGTTGGTGTTTTTTTGATAGATTGTTTCGTTATGTGTAACAATGTCTTGAAATAAATGTCTATGAAAAAAATCGTTGTTTTGATTGATGGCAGCTATTTCAAGTGCATCGATACCCAAATCTGATCCCCTAGTTCCTGCTCCAATATCAGACCTATTTTTAAGTAATTTAATATTCACAAAATGTTGAATTTAATGACAAGGTAACAAAAAGCCGGCAATTGTATTAACTGATTTAATATATGAGTTTGTTAACAAAATCTTAATAGACATTTCAATAAAAAAAATGAGAATGTAGTAACTTTTATACAAAATTTAATCATGAGCTGGCGTAAACTAAATGGAGAAAAAATAGAGCTTCCCATCAAAGAAGCGGTTAAAAAAGTACTTGAAATTGAAACCGCAAATAACAAAAAATTGAAAGTGTGTATTGGGACGGATAGTCAAGTGAAAGGCGACTTCACAGAATTTGCTACCGTGATTGTTTTTTTGAGAGAACACAATGGAGGTTTCATGTACATTCATAATGATAAAACAGTGAAAAAGTATCATATCAAAGAACGAATGCTTTTAGAAGTTTCAAAAAGCGTAGAAATTGCTTACGAGCTTTGCGATCTTTTTATTGAACACCATGTAGAAATGGAAATTCATGCCGATATCAATACAAATCCACAGTTTAAGAGTAATGAAGCCCTAAAAGACAGTATGGGATATATACTTGGAATGGGATTCAATATTAAAGTAAAACCTGAAGCTTTTGCCAGCAGTTGCTGTGCAGATAGAATTGTAAATTAACAATTACGAAATAATAAGTTTACAATAAGTTAACAATACCTACATAATTTTATTCCAAACTAAACGATATGCGAAAACCGTATCTAAAAAATCAAAATAAACTTGTAGCCGTTGTTGAGCCACAAAAAATTGGAGATAACACTGAAATACTAATGCCAAAGTTTGGATTAGAAAACTTAGAAGAGGAAGACATCTCTCATCTTTATGAACGTGAATTATCAATAGAAGAAGTTTATTTAGGGGTTCTCAATCAATTAAAGTCGAATAAACAATTCTCAATTTGAATTAAAGTGATTGTAAACTTTTTTGTACTTTGGGTGTGTTACAAAAAATGTTTATGAGAATTTTACTGTGTTTATTGGCTTCATGCTTTTCAATTCATTTATCTGCACAATCTTTTCAATACACGGTTTCAAAAGATAATTCTTCAAAATACCAAAGGATACAGGATGTATTAAATGCCATCCCATCGGGCAACACAAAGCCGGTTAAAATTTTTGTGAAAGCAGGCGTGTATAATGAGGTGGTAATAGTGGATGCTAGTAAATCAAACATTACACTAATTGGCGAAGATGTAAATAATACTATTATCAATTTCAATAACCATGCTGGTGTTAAAACACCGGATGGTGACACCCTAAATACATGGACCTGTGCTACTGTTTTTATTTATGGAAATGATTTTCAAGCACAAAACATCACATTTAGCAATCAGGCCGGTTTTACCGCTGGACAAGCCGTGGCACTAAGAGTAGAAGGCAATAGGGCTAGTTTTTTTAATTGCAAAATGTTGGGCTTTCAGGATGTTTTATTTTTAAGTGGGAATGGTGTAAAGCAGTATTTTAAAGACTGTTACATAGAAGGCACAACTGATTTTATTTTTGGAGCGGCTACTGCCGTATTTGAAGACTGTCATATTCACAGCAAAAAAAATTCACACATTACAGCTGCTTCTACCAATTCAATCATTCCTTTTGGATTTGTATTTAAACGATGCAAACTAACCGCTGATTCTGCCATCAATAAAGTGTCACTTGGAAGGCCCTGGTCACCCACTGCGAGTGTTACGTATTTAGAGTGCTGGATGGGTCAACACATTATAGAAGAAGGTTGGAACAATTGGAAAAATCCAGCCAACGAATTAACAGCTAGATACGCCGAGTATAATAGTACAGGACCCGGTGGTAGTGCACAAAAAAGAGTTAGTTGGTCTAAACAATTAACGAGTGAGCACGCGCTTGCTTATAATAATGAGAAAATTTTAGGGGCTTGGACACCCGGAAAAAAATAATTTATTTTTTGTTTTTTGCGCTGATTCCTTTTTTCCAAAAACTAAAAAAAGAGGGGTAATACCCTTCGGTGTTGGGAAACATCCAGTCTCTGCTGTCTTTGATGCCTGGGTAATATTCAAAAGCAGGATGTTCTTTTGAAATAAATGTATTTGAAATTTTTAGATCCGCATTTTCATATTGTTTTGTTAGGACATCTACTTCACCTGCATACATTATAATCCCATCAATATTTTTTGAAAGTGAAATAATAAAATCTATCACTTTTTCACTCACCGGATAGTTTTTAAAATGAGACGGTTCTAATAATAGTACCCTATTAACATTTTCAGTGGCGCGCCAAAGTGGATCTAAATTATAGCTATTATAAAGAAGGGTTGGCTTACTGGTATCAAGTGTAGGGACCGGTGTTGGTGGCAAATTCGTTTTAAAATCTAGTGTGGTTGTGGATTCTAATGCATTAGGGACGGGCATTGTAGCAATATGCTCGTAACTATGATCTAAAAAAGTATGCCGCTGATTTGAAGACGTGTACTTATTGATGTTTTCCTGATTGCAGTAATATTTTTTTGATGAAAAACTTCCAGCCACCCACTGCCAACTGCAACTATTACTTGCTAAATCGCCATCTAGTAAATGATAGTACATCCACTTAGCAGGTGTTAGCCAGTGTGATTTTGCGTTGTTACAAACCATGGCTGCCAAATACATTCTGATATGATTATGCAAATATCCTGTTGAATAAAACGAATTAATTTGATCATCAATTACCTGAATGCCGGTAGTTGCAGTTACAATTGCAGCAGGTATTTGATGATGTAAAAAATCTGGCTGCGTTTGCTTTAAATCAGTAAAGAGATTGTCTTTTTTTACTTGCCAAACCCGTTGATAGTATTCGCGCCAAGCAAGTTCTTGTAAAAACTTTTCGATCTCATAGGGTTTGAATCCTTTTTGTAAAACGGCTTCTTTAACTTGCTGAACGCTAATGACGCCTCTGGATAAATAGGGAGACAAATAGGTTACGTCGCCATTTATAAAATTTCTGGTTTTTGCATACTTTATAGGATTGATAGCATTGATACGCTCAACAACCAAATCATAAGTAGTTGGAAACATATTTAGATCATTAAGGCTTTGCATATTCGAGTCGTTTAAGAAACTGAGTGGTGTGATAGCTGTCTAAACCAGCGCTGGTAATGGTGCCTGCTTTTTCGATATCTATAAATCCATCTTCTAATAAACAGTTGGTAGGATAGTGTACCAATTTTATTTCACCAATAATCATACTCGTTTGATTGATACTAATCTCTATTCGCTCCTTAAATTCCATCCCTATCTGAATTTGGCTTTCTGCAACAAATGGTGCCATAAAACCATCTTTAAATGCTGGCGTTAGCTGCGTCGCATCAAATTCTGATACGTTTTTAGGATAGCGCGCCGACGTTTGATGCGCCTTTTCATAGATGTGCGTATTAATATGGTTAATAGTATAAAAACCGGTATCCAAAATATTAGTTAGGGTATGCCGCTCCACAGAATCAGGACGCATGATAAAACTTAATAGGGGTGGGTTGGAACCAATATGGATAATGGAGCTAAATATGGCCAAATTGGTTTGTCCCTTTGAGTCGGTAGTGCCAATAAGTGCAACGCTTCTAAATCCACTAATACTATTAATGAACTGCGCTCTTTTTCTCTGCTCCATTTCCATTATCTGAATTGAATGTAAAGTGGTGTTCATATGTTATTACTTGTCTAGTGATTGTAAATAGTTTTCGGCGATTTGTAAATGCGTATCTCTTTTTTCTTCGGACATTTTATCAAATGTTTTGACGAGCATGCCTATCCGTGGATTTTGTAAAAAGAAACTACGGTGTACGTGCATAAATCGCCAAAACAAACCATCCCAAATAGGTTGCCATGTTCCCTTTTCATAATCACTCATTTTCATGAGGTAATTACTGCCACTAATGTAAGGTTTGGTGGTCATGAGTCCGCCATCTGCAAACTGAGTCATACCATATACATTGGGCACCATCACCCAATCGTAAGCATCAATAAACATTTCCATAAACCACTTATGCACTTCGTCCGGATCAAATTCACACAACAACATAAAATTACCAAGTACCATGAGTCTTTCTATATGATGCGCATAGCCTGTTTTCAAAATCTTTTTTATGGTACTATCTATAGGTGCTATGCCGGTATCACCCGTCCAAAAGGTTTTTGGTATTTTTCTTTTAAACTGCCAGTAATTGGTGGTTCGTTGTTTTGTTCCTTCGCGTTCATAAACAAGTCGTATAAATTCACGCCAGCCAACAATTTGTCGAATAAAACCTTCTAATGAATTGAGCGGAATATTTTTTGCGGCACCTACACGTATTGCCGCATCCACAATTTCCTGTGGTGTAAGAAGACCTATGTTTAACATGGGGGATAAAACCGAATGGTATAAAACAGATTCTTTTTGAACAATAGCGTCTTCGTAAACGCCAAAATTTTCGAAACGTTCCTCTAAAAATTGATCAAGCCATTTTTTAGATTCTACAAAATCAATAGCAAATAAATGTTGCTTACTTATGTCTCCATAATTGTTCGGAAAGTTTTTTTGAACATACTGCTCCGCTTCACTTATATAATCATTAACGGCGCTTACTGGAAGTTCTGGTACTATTTCTTTTTTAGGAAACTTAGCGCGATTATCTGCATCAAAAGTCCATTTGCCTCCTTCTGGTTTACCTTCCGGCGTTAGTAACAGGTTACGCTGCTTTCTTTGGGTGGTATAAAAATCGGTTTGAAAATATTTTTTTTTGCTAGTAAAATAATTTTTCGTGCCAGAAAGTGTATTTAAAAAACTGGGGCTTTCTTTTATAGCTAGCTGTAAATTATAGTTAACACAAGCTGCTTTTATGCGTCTCATTAACAAATAATCTACCGGATCAATCATATCAATTGCCGTATATTTTTGCTTGCCTAAATAAGCAATGAGGAGCCTGCAATCATTGAGTTTGTTTGTGCTATCAATATACTGTACCTGATAACCCTCATGTAACAGATACTGCTCATAGGCTTTCATAGACGCTCTATGGAGTATAAGTTTTTCTTTATGAAAGGGATATTGTGTAAAAAACAGATGCTCTTCCACTAAATAGTGGCGCATGTTTTTATCGAGTACTGCTGATTGATTAAAAAGCTGATGAGGAAAAATAAGGACGGC
The DNA here is from genome assembly GCA_947461125.1 of Bacteroidota bacterium. Taxonomy (GTDB): domain Bacteria; phylum Bacteroidota; class Bacteroidia; order Chitinophagales; family Chitinophagaceae; genus Sediminibacterium. Next base: position 68,958 of record CANHHX010000002.1, read on the forward strand.
CTGCTTTGACATACCTGTTAAACAAGCCAGTAGAGATAATGTTGAAGGGTAGGCTAACTATTTATCTTTAAACACCAGCACGAATCTAATTTTCATGAGATCGTCTGCTTTTACAAAGAGTAAACTAGGTCTTTTTACTTTGTACGATTCTAGAAGAACCGGGAATTCACCTTCATACAACCACTCATTGTTTTCGTTTTTAGCCTTAACAACAAATTGAATTTCTTTGGTAACGCCGTGGAATTGTAATTTTCCTGTTGCGAGTATTTCGGCGCCATTGTATTTAATACTCGTGCTACTAAATGTAATATTGGGAATGGTAAGCGCATCGAGCACTTCAATCATATGGCTATCTCTACTTGATAGTCCACTATTAAAGCTACTCACTTTTGCCAATACCGAAATTTGTTCTAGTTTATCGCCGTTCCATTTGCTTGCTACATTTACCTGTTTGCTGGTTCCATCCCAGGTATGCAATTTGTGTTTCATGGTATAGGTAATACTAGAACTTGAAACGTCGTAAGTAGGTGCCTGAAAAAATACTGACATCAAAAGATTTAAAAGAATATAGTGTAGCATAAATTAAAATTTAATAACAATAAGTGCTGTTGCTAAGCTTGCAAAACTTACATAAGCGGCGGCACGGTGGTAAGGTTTTAAAGACACATTGTTTTCTATTTGTGTACCTAAAATATTGGTTGCAATCATACCCGAAAGGTGCAGCACGGCAAGCCATTTATGCAAACGAATTGAAGTGATTTTTTTATCACGGCTAAACGCAGCGGGTGGGGCAAAAAGTCCGTTTAATGCTGTAAATCCATAGGTTAAGTTTACCGCCATACCCATGTTTTCGTGAAGCTCTCTCACTTTAAAATCCCCTTTGTACAGCTTACTTCCAATAACACCCTGTGCAATCATGCCACCAATTGTAACAAAGCCACCAATCTGGTGTAGCTGCAACATGGTTCTTCTAATTTTGAGGTCTTTTTGGCGATTTGCAACTAGGTCATTACCGCTGTATCTGTTTTTTAAGAGTCCGCCCGTACCCCACAAAGCACGCTGGGTAAACAGCATTTTAGCAGGGGGTTGTATTAAACTTGAATCAACATTATTAGCACTGATTAGTTGTTGTAACAACGAATCGGATTGGGCAGCTACCGGTTGCACGCAAAATAAACAACCCACCAAAAAACTTAATAGTTGGGTTTTATAAATTGAGATGCGCTTATACATACTTTAAAAATTATAATGTGAAAACGGCTTGGTTATTCAATTTACGCATAATCGTTGAAACCATCATCATCCATACCCATATCACCAAGGTTAATCATACTTCCCATCATATCGTTGAATTCAATTTTACCATCAATCATTTTTTTACTAATGATTGAGTAGGATGAAAGACCATGTAAAACAAATTCCATTAACAGCGCCGCTTGCTTTTCGCCAGCTTGCGGAAAATGTTTTTTAACGATTCCAAATAAACCATCCACTTTATAGAGTTCGATCATTTTATCCTCGTCTTTCATATCCAAAAACAAATCCAGGTGATTGCCCGAATCAAACCATTTTGCAATGGCAGCATACGGGTTTTCGGGCTGCTTTTGTTCTGGCGCGTTAGCTGATTTTTTTGGTGCCTTGCGTTTTTTTACATCATCAGGGTTTGGAAAATAAGTAACAAATAAAGTACGTATTGACTTGTTTAATAAGTTAAGTGCCACTTCGTAAGGACCCTCTTGCTCTCCCTCATATACAAGTTCAATTTTTCCGGTGATAGCCGGAATAATGCCTGATAAATCACTAATCCAAACCTGTGTATTTGATTGACCGTGAATAATAGCCCTTCGCTCTGCACTGCTCACTGCTGCTTCATACGCAGCGATGGTTAAACGCGCACTCACCCCACTTTTTTTATCTACAAACTCGTTGGTACGGGCTTCAAAAGACACTTGTTCAATAAGTCTTTTTATAAGATCACTCACTTCTACTCTTTCTTTTTGAACTGGCAAAATATTGGCTTCCTGCTCTGTAATCGCAAGTGATGTTTCAATCGTTTTTGGATAGTGCGTTAATATCTGACTTTCTATTCTATCTTTTAATGGGGTAACAATACTTCCTCTGTTGGTATAGTCTTCTGGGTTTGCTGTAAATACAAATAAAATATCAAGGGGCATACGAAGTTTAAACCCTCTAATTTGTATATCACCTTCTTGTAAAATATTAAATAGTGAAACCTGAATTCTTGCCTGTAAATCGGGGAGTTCATTGATTACAAATATGCAGCGGTTACTTCTTGGAATAATCCCGTAGTGAATTACTTTTTCGTCGGCAAAACTGAGTTTTAAATTAGCGGCTTTAATAGGGTCAATGTCTCCAATTAAATCGGATACGCTAACATCGGGTGTGGCTAGTTTTTCGCCATAACGGGCGCTCTTGTGCACCCAAATTATAGGGGTTTCGTCGCCATGCTCAGCTATTAAGTCTACCGCAAAGCGGCTTAGGGGCTGCAAAGGATCGTCATTTACTTCAGATCCGGCAATGGTAGGGATATACTCATCGAGTAAGTCCACCATTTGACGCGCCATCCTGGTTTTTGCCTGACCACGGAGTCCTAAAAACAAAATATTATGTCGGCTTAAAAGTGCACGCTCTACATCGGGTATTACCGTGTCTTCGTACCCTAAAATACCCTCAAAAGCATTTTCTTTATTTTGAATACTAGCAATCAAATTATCGCGCACTTCATCTTTAATAGATTTAGACTTGTAGCCGGATTTTTTTAAATCACCAAGTGTTACAATTTTTTTTATGTCGATTTTCTTACTCATAATTAATACAATGTTTTTCTTTTGCCACTTTCAAAGTCATTAAAAATAAAACTACCCAAATTGTCAAGTGATGCAAAATAGGCTTTACCATTATTCATTTCCGTAAACTCTTCTACAAACTTTTGCAAATATGGATCCGATGCAATCATAAATGTTGTAATCGGAATTTTTAATTTCTTACACTGTGCCGCCAAATTAATACAACGGTTTACCACTTTACGGTCTAATCCAAAACTGTTTTTATAATAACGACCACCTATTTTTAAACAAGTAGGCTTACCGTCGGTAATCATAAATATTTGCTTATTGGATGTTTTGCGCCTGCGCAGTATATCCATCGCTAACTCAAGCCCAGCAACGGTATTGGTATGGTAGGGACCTACTTGTAAATAAGGAAGGTCTTTAATTTCAACCTGCCATGCATCATTACCAAACACAACAATATCAATGGTGTCTTTCGGATATTTTTTAGTGATGAGTTCACAAAGCGCCATCGCCACTTTTTTTGCTGGCGTGATTCTATCCTCCCCATATAAAATCATAGAGTGAGAAATATCAATCATGAGTACTGTTGACGTTTGCGTTTTAAAATCTGCCTCACGAATCACCAAATCATCTTCGTGCATCGAAAACGAATCGACTCCTCTATTAATTTGTGCATTTTTAATGCTCTCTGTAAAATCTATTTGCTCCATCAAATCACCAAACTGAAATGAGCGGGTGTCTGAATTGATATCACCAGTTGGTCCCGCTTTGGTGGTGCTATGGTTTCCCTGTTTGCCTTTTTTTAGTTTCCCAAAAATTTCTTCGAGACTTTTTTGACGAATGGTTTGTTCGGTTCGTGCAGTGATTGCAAACCTACCATCCTGTGGATTTTCTTTTAAGTAACCGTTTTGCTTGAGGTCTTCAATAAAATCACCCACGCCGTACTCGTCATCAGTAAATTTATGGGTGCGGTCTAGTTGATTGAGCCAGTCTAGGGCCTCTGTGGCATCGCCACTGGTGTAATTTAATAGCTGGGTAAAGATGTCAAGCATCTGCTCAAATTTAGATTTTGAGTTTTCGCCAGGTACAAAATTGATAAAACGGTGTCCAATCATAGGTATGTAAAGTAACAAATAGTAGGGACTAATGTTCGTTTTTATGCATACCAAAGGCCTTATACATCCTTGATCGATCAAACATTTTTTCGTTATTAGAAATAAAAATAGCAGCAACGCCGTTGCCAATAAAATTAGTAATGGCCCTAGCTTCAGACATAAAGCGGTCTACTCCCAAAAGCAATGCGAGACCTTCTATCGGAATTACTTTGGTGGCAGTTAATGTAGATGCTAATATGATAAACCCGCTTCCGGTTACGCCAGCAGCACCTTTTGATGTGACCATCAAAATACCAATGATAGTAATAATTTGTTCCATATTTAATTGAATATGGAAAACTTGGGCTAAAAAAACAATGGCCATTGAGAGGTATATAGAAGTGCCATCCAAATTAAATGAATAACCAGCAGGAACTACAAGCCCTACCACCGATTTATGACAACCCATATGCTCCAATTTTTCCATGAGCGATGGTAGTGCAGCTTCTGAAGAAGAAGTACCTAACACAATGAGTAATTCATTTTTAATGTAGCCTAAAAATTTCCAAATACTGATTTTATAATAATTTAGAACACCGCCCAATATTAAAAAAATAAAGAGGGCCATGGTGATGTAAACACAGGCCATTAATTTACCAAGCGGTAACAAAGTTGCTACACCATATTTTCCAATGGTAAATGCCATACCACCAAAAGCACCAATGGGAGCAAGTTTCATTACAAAATGAAGGCCTCTAAAAACATACTTTGATAGCCAATATACTTTGGTTAAAATGGTTTCTTTATTTTTTAATCTACTAATAACGATACCGGCAAGTATTGCAAAAAGTAACACTTGAATGGTAAGATTATCCTTAAAAAACTGGACCCATGAGATAGAAACAGAGCCGCTACTATACTTAGAAATATCGCCCTTGGCTACAATGCTTGTATTTACCCCCGAACCAGGTTCTAACAAAAAACCAACCCCTATACCAATTAATAAAGCAAGGGTAGTAATGATTTCAAAATATAAGAGCGCCTTGCCGCCTACTTTTCCTACTTTTTTTAAATCGCCCATGCCACATATACCGGTGACCATGGTAAGTAGTATAATTGGATTGATGAAGAGTTTAATAACATCAATAAAATACTTACCAAGAGGTTGCATCGCAACACCGGTGGCTGGAAAAAAATGACCAACGCATATACCTGCTGAAATAGCAAACAATACCCAAAAGGTAAGATTGGTTGCGATTTTTTTTATCATGTTCACGCGCTTAAGGATTCTGCTGAATCACACTGTTTACAATACTTACACAAGACTCGATTTCAGCATCCGTCAATTGCATGATTCTAAAAGTCTCACCGTCTTTGTCAAAATAATTATATACGGTTGCGTACTTTTTTGGTAAGGTGCCCGTAATTTTTTTTATAAAATTTAAAGCAATTAAAAATGTTCCCACCGCCGATGGATGCGAACCATCGGGATGAAACAAGTTCATGTTAGGAAAGGTTTTTCTGGCCAAATCAAAGCTTGATCCAACGGACACATTAACCGCATTTTCTGCTACTGCTAGTTCATTGTATACCGCATTAATACTTGATTGGGTTTGAGGCGTTTTTTCCCTTGCCCATGTATTATAGAGGTATGGCTTTGCGCCATTTGCACGAATATAATTGCAAAAAAGACGGCCATAATAAAGCACGCTGTCTTTGTGTTCCAAAGGCCACATGCTATTGTCCTGAATGACAACAATATCAAATTTATTGCTCGCTATAATTTTTTTTGTTTGTAACCCTCTTTCACTGTTCCAGTGTTGTCCGAGTGTTGCGGCGCCAATAGTCGATTTTTTACAAATAATTTTTGTGTCTAAACTATCTGTTATTAAACCAATCATTTGCGCCAAATTATTATAGTAGATATAACTATTACCTACAAGCAATACACGAACCGTGTCTTTTTTTTCTTGCGCAAAACTTTGGCTCGAAATAAAAATAGAAATCAATAAAATGGCCTTCCTACATGTGTTACCTACCTTCATCCTTCGTTTACATTTACGGTTCTAAAAACCTGGATTTTGAACCATGTTTGGATTATTTTGAACCTGTGTTACCGGAATTGGTAAAATCGTTCTATTGTAAAAATTTGACGTTGTAGCGCTATACTGAATCAATCTTGAAGCTGCATTTCCACCAGAACTAATTTTTACAAAATTGGTTTGTGTTCTATTTAAATCAAATAGTCGCTGACCTTCAAAAGCCAACTCTTTTCTTCTTTCTACGATAATGCTATCTAAATATGCATTAGCAGAAATAGTTCCAGTAGGAAGCGTACCTGTTAATAGCGCATTAAATGGTCTTGTGGCAGAAGCAGTATCTCTAGATTTTCTGATAAGGTTAATGTCAGTCAAAGAAGTCGTTAGTAAGCTTGGCGTACTATTTGCAACAGCAAGTCTAGCATTTGCTTCACCTCTAATTAAATACATTTCTGCAAATCTTAACACCTTAATGTTTTCCATGTACGTAGAAATGTTGATGTACTTAGTAGGAAGTGGCACATTCGTTTCTCCACCCAACGAGTTTCTATCACCAAGTGCTATAAATGCTCTTCTAACATCGGTAGCAGAATAAGCTTCATATAAACCTCTAAACGTAGAAAGCGTTGTACCCGTACTTCTACTATTCATAGAATTTCTTGTACCAAGCATTTCTCCATATCCTTGTTGACTACATAAATAGGCATAAGAATCCACGCCTGGATTGTCATTGGTATTATTGGCTATTTCAAATATAGACTCTGCGCTATTTTGCGTTCTAAAATCTTGTAGCATGTTTCCAAATGTATAAAGCGCATAACGTCCAGATGCAATAACCTGATTGGCCGCATCAGCAGCGCTTGCCCAATCGGATTTATAAACAGAAACCCTTGCTTTTAATGCTAGTGTTGAAAAACGGTTCATACGAATTTTAAACAAGGTATTATTGACAACACCGTTGCTAATTACATTTCCTGATTGAGGTAAAAGTGCAATAGCAGCTGTTATGTCTTTATCAATTTGAGCATATACCTCTGCAGCAGTATTTCTTGCAGGATACACGACTTCTGTAATATTAGTAATTGGCTTAATTACAAGTGGAACACCTAAATGTGATCCATCGGCGGTAAAATTTAATGGACGCGCAAAAAACTTCATTAAATCAAAATAAACAAGCGCTCTAACGGCATAAGCTTCACCTACTAGTTGCGCAGCTTCTTCTTGCTCTAAAGATGTTGCTATTTTTTTAATGTTAGCCTCATTTGCAATTATAGCATTGGTATTGGTCACTATTTGATACATCTGACTCCACATTCTACTAACGTTAGCGTCAGTTGCAGTATGTGTTACCGTATTCATTCCGGTATACCTGTTACCAGTTCTTACGCTTCTTGTTGCGTTATCTGAAAGTACTTCTGGAATGACCATGGCATCTCTACCATAATAACTATAAGATTGCATCAAAGAGTAAAGACCATTAACAGCGGCTCTTGAAGTTGGCATGCTTTTAAATACGTCTTCTGTAAGTACACTTTGTTGTGGTTTTACATCTAAAAAATCTTTACTACAAGAAGTAACAAGTAGTAAACCGGTAATCAGTGTTATTGAATATATTTTTTTCATAAATGAAACTTTATGCAATTAAAAATTGATGTCTAGGCCAAATAAAAATGTATTGAAAACCGGTGGGCGTTGCGCCATGGTTCCATCAATACTAACTTCTGGGTCTGTATTAAACCTCTTGTCCTTTACATAGGTAAATAGGTTTTGTCCGCGGAGGTATACCCTTACATTACTAAACTTAAATTTATTTAGTAATTCGGTTGGTAAATTATAAGAAAGTGTTACATCTCTAAGTCTAATATAACTTCCGTCATATAAAAACCTGCTACTTTCAAAACTACCAGATGAAGATTGAGTGCCTAAAAACACAGGCTTTGGAACATCTGTAATTTGACCTGGGGTTGTCCAGCGTCTTTCATATTCATATCTGCTTAGGCCATTACTTTGATCAGAAAATCCAAGGTTAGCATCTGTTTTTTGTAAATAACCATAATCATCATAAATGGTATTACCCCAAAAAGTATATAATTGGAAGCTAAATCTGAAATTTTTGTAAGAAAACGTATTGGTTAAACCACCATAGAATTTAGGTAATGCGCTTCCATACTGTAAACGCGGAAGTGCCGTTGTAAACACATTCGTGGTTGAATCTTTTGCGCCACTTCTGTACCATAAGGCCTCACCATTTGCAGGATTCACGCCCGCGTAACCGCGTTGGAAATGTGTATAAAAATCGTTACCAACATTTCTTAAATAATTGGCATTTCCGGCATATGCTGGATCAATTTCTGTGATAGTATTTTGATTGGTGGTAATGTTAAAATCGGTAACCCACTTGAAACCACCCTTAGACTTTGGCGCAATGTTTACAGATGAAAGAGTTAGTTCTATACCTGTATTTTTCATGGCACCACTGTTCACCGTAATACTTGTTACACCATTAACACTTGGGATGGACTGACTAATTAATAAATCACTTGTGGTTCTAGTATACCACTCAAAAGATCCAGATAGTCTACCTTTTAACATAGAAAAATCAAGACCAATATTCAATGGAATATTTTTTTCCCAAGTTAAATTGTCGTTGGCTAATTGATTTTGAGCAAGACCAGATTGTAAATTGTAATCGCTTCCCGCACCATACAAACCAAACGATTCAAAATTATCAATACCCTGATTACCGGTGTAACCATAGCTTCCTCTTAATTTTAATTCGCTTAACCAACTAACATTATAAAACTTTTCGTTAGAAATATTCCAACCCGCACCAACAGACCAAAAAGTTGCTTTTCTAAAATTTTTGGCAAATCTTGAAGAAGCGTCTTCTCTAAGTGATCCAGAAATAAAATATAAATCTTTGAAAGAATAGTTGGTGTTAAAAAACTTACTAATTAATCTGTTAGCAGTTCCTGAACCAGTTGTTAATGTTGGGCTAGAACCTCCCGCTGCGGTAATTGTACCTGGTGCAATTCCGTTAACTGCAATTTCTATGTCAACATCTGATCTGCTTTGTGCTTCATATCCTGCAAATGCCTCTAATTTATGATCATCAGCAAGATCTACTTTATAGCGTAAGATATTTGTTGCTACCCAGTTGGTAATATCTTGCGTATAATTTTGGATGGTGCCACCTACTGCAACAATGGCATTACCTACTCTTGGATCATATTGCGTACTACTAAATGCATGGTTAAAGTCCATCGCATAAGAACCTTCAAAAGTTAATCCCTTTGTTATTTTATAGGTCGCTGCTGCGTTTGCAGCAATATTATAGGTCTTAGCTTTCCTTTTAGTTGTTTCAATAACTGCAACTGGATTATATCCATTATTATATCCAAGCTCATATGTTTTACCATCACTTTTATAAATAGGCAACCATGGCGCTAAACGGTACATAGCCCTAACTGGATTTGCAAAAAATGAGCCACCTAAAAAGTTACTTGTTTGTTGGAAGCTTCCACTAAAGCCGCCTTTAAAAGAAAGCTTTTTTGTTAACTCAGAAGAAATATTGATACGGTAAGTTGCCTTATCGTAGTTGAGTCCTTTTGTAGGCGCTTCAGAATTATAATAACTACCTGAAACAAAATATGTAGACTTATCGTTTCCGCCACTCGCATTTAAATTGTATTGTGCATATTGACCTTGTCTTAATACTGCATCAAACCAATCGGTGTTGGTTGTTCTACTAATGCCATTTGCTGTTAACAAAGAATCATAAGAACCCGCTCTATTTCCAGCGTTCACCCAACCTTCTCTATAATATTGTAGGTATTGATCTGTATTGAGCGTTTTTTGTTCATCACGAATGGTGTTGTTATTGATACCGTTTTGATAGGTAAAATGAAATTTAGATTTTCCAGACTTACCTTTTTTTGTTGTAATTAATACCACACCGTTTGCAGCTCTAGAACCATATAATGAAGTAGCCGCCGCATCTTTTAAAATTGACATGGTTTCCACGTCGTTTGGATTGAGACCTGCGATCGTATTACTATTCATTCCAGAAATATCACCACTCACCACAGGGATACCATCAATTACATATAATGGTGCAGAGCCTGCATTAATAGAACCAATACCGCGCACCCTGATATTTGGAACACCCCCTGGTTGACCACTTGCATTGGTTGATTGAACACCCGCTACATTACCTTGTATACTTTCTTGTACCGAAGGATTCGGTGCACTTTCAATAACTGAATTTTTAACCGTTGTAGCAGCACCCGTAAATGAACTACGTTTTTGATTGGTGTAGGCAAGTACCAAAACATCTGAAAGATTATTTTCGGCATCCTGCATTTTTACAACAGTCATTTTAGGATCAAAAACTGATACGTTTTGCGCAATTAAGTCTACTCGCGAAAACTGAAGGATGGTTCCTTTGTTTACCTTAATAGTAAATGAACCGTCTTCTGCCGAAATGGTTCCTGTTTTAGATTTTAAAACTTTTACGGTTACATTGGCTAGTGGCTGGTTGTCTTTGATTGAAATGACCTTACCAGTTACGGTCACCAAATCATTTCCAGCAGTTGAGCTGGGATTTTGTGCAATGACTTGATTAGACAGCAATTGAAGTGCCAGTCCAATAATTGTCACAATTACATGGATGTTTTTTTTCATATAGCGTAGTTAAATCGTTTAAAATAACCCTTTGGGTTATTTATCGGGAACAAATTAAGGTGCATAACCTCCAAAACATCATTTTGTTGTTTCTAAAGTATTATTAAATAAATTTCGTAATTTCCGAAATGCATTTATGGTTTCGGAAATTATAATTATATGATATTCAATAATTTATAAAAATTATGCTTAAAAAAGGCAAAGAAGAAATTATATATTTATTAAATAAATGTATCGAGAAATTTCAACTCGAAACAGGTAAATCGGTGGTGCAAAACACCAACCGGAAAAATTATGAGGAACTGGCCATCATGCTAAGCGAGATTAGCAATCAGCTCCCCAACACCCAGGAACAATTTGGTCATGCCCCCCACGAACCAGATCCTCAAAATAATAAAGCCAACTACCCTTTTAGAAAATATGACATAACAGGGGGTCAAATCAAAGATGCCCTGATGGGACTTGTAGCCAATCCGCGTACTTTTTTGGTTGATACCTGCTACATTTATTTGTACAATATGGGAAGACAGGCTTTTGAAAAAACCCCGGTTGATCCATTTTTAATTGCTAGCCCACAGGAAGAGGGGCAGCCAAAAGACAGTTATTCTATTATTACAGAAAACCAGCAGCTTAAAATTAAGTTGGCAGCCCTCGTTAAAGAAACAGATCACAAAATTGCTTCTCGCCTTCGTTTCTACCGACTTCTATTTATTCCACTTTGTATATGTCTATTATTTGCAGGCGCTTATTTTTGGAACAAGGGCAATGAAAATTCTTTGCATTTAGAAACATTTAGCAAAGACTTCAATTTACTTCCATATAGAGTGAATCAAAAAGAAAAAGAAAATTTAGAAGGTGTTTGGCTTTGTTATACTGGTTCACCTCAGGCTCGCTTATCAGATCCCAATAGATACCATAAAGTAGTGGCCAACCTCGTTGAAATAAAATACAAAGATGGTTATTTTACTTACCACAGGTACGGTGCTAGTTTTAATCATACCGGTTATATTCAGGTTGAAGCACCTAACACATTATCTATTCATTCTCGCATTTTAAACGGATCCGATAAAACAGAATATCCACGACACAGTTTAATGAGTATTGATCCAAAAAATGAATATCAAACTTCTATTTCTGCATCTTGGAATTTTGATGCAGGCAACAATAAAAGAATGATTGGCATTCGAGAAGTGTATAAAAAATTAGGAAAGGGTGGACGTATCGAAGAAGTAATAAATACGCCCGCCAATGCAAGTTGTCAATGTAAAATCATTAAGTGGTATCAAAAAAATAACAAGGTTGAAACTTTTTATTTAAAAAACACCATATTAGACTCTACCAAAAATGCTTCGCTGTATTCATTAATTGATGAAAAAAGTATTCTGCTAAAAGATCCAGAAGCAGCTGTTATTATGGATAAAAACTTTTAGGTTTTTTAGTTCAACGGGTTATCTAGTTAACCTATAAATAGTAAGCGCCGCTCTTTTGATTAAGTGTGGAAACTCTTTGAGGTTAATGGTTTCGCCAGGCGCATGCGCACCTTTTCCAGAAGCGCCCATACCATCCACTGCATCAACAAACTGTGCAATATAAGAAACGTCTCCAGCTCCTCGTGAACCAGGATCTCCCTCAACAGCAGGACCTAAACCTAAATCAGTTGTAACACCACTAATCACTTCCAATAATTTTCTATTGCCTTGCGTTGGCTCCATGCTTGGAATACCATCACTAAATGTAATGGTAGCTTTTGTTCCTGCTAGATTTTTTTGCACAATAGCATTCATGGTTTTACGTGCTTCTACTTTTTGAGCTTCTGTTAAAAAACGTAAGTCGCCGGTAACAATTGCATCTGGTGCAATGATATTTGTTTTTCCTAACGCAGAAGCTGTTGCTGCAGATTTTTGATATTCGATTTCAGAACCACCTACAAACATGCCAGGATTGAAGGTTAAATATTTTTCAGAACTTAGTTTTTCTCTAAACTCATTCACAATTCGGGCCGCTTCATAAATAGCGCCATAGCCTCCGCTTGTTGTAAATACACTGGCACTATGTCCTGTTTTTCCAGAAACTTTTAGAGACCAGGAACTAGAACCTCTTCTTGCGGTAGCAATCGTATTTAAACCATGTGCACTTTCAAAACCAAGTGCCACATCTGTTTTTTTTGCTGCCTCCATAAAATGTCCTCTACTAACTTGTCGGGGCTTTCCTGAAGACTCTTCATCACCCGTTAAATAAGCAATGATATCTGCATTGTTTAATAAACCCTGTTGTTGCAAGGCTTGTAATGCAATAACCATAATTACATCGCCTCCTTTCATATCGTAAACGCCCTGACCGGTTGCCACAGAATCATTAAGTATCGAAAATGGACTTGCTGGCATATCAGGTTCAAAAACAGTATCCAAATGACCAATTAAAAAAAGCTTTTTTGCGGTAGGTGACTTTTGTTTTTTATCAAATCCAATAGTGGCTACTAAATGTCCGGCTCTTTTTAAAGAATCAGGCATTGTAATCCATTCGGTTTTAAATTTCGCTTTCTCAAATTCTCTTGTAAAAATGGCGCCCACTTTTTTTACACCTTCAATATTTAATGTACCACTATTAATGTCCACTGTTTCTTTTAAAAGTGCAATGGCCCTTGGCATATTTTGATCTATATAAGTTAAAACAGCTTTTTCCTCTGCATTGAGCCCTGTTGTAATGGGCTGTTGCGCAAAAACAGATACCTGTAATACTAGACAAAGGGCAATAAAGGATAGGCTTTTCATCAATTGTAATTTAAATGAATCGTAAATATAGGATTAAATAAAATGGGTTAATAACCTATTAGCGCCAATAGCTTTATCAATTTTGAACCTATTCGGCGCAGTATTGTTATATCATTAAACAAGAACATGAGAGCTTTATATATTGCACTTGGTCTGGGCGCCATTTATATAATTTTTCAATCATTTGTTGCTGGCAACGCTGTAAAAACTGAAAAACAAAAATATAGAACCGTCTTAAAAGATGATGTGCTTGAAATAAGATACTATCCTTCGGCAACCATGGCAACGGTTTATTCCAGTGCCACAAATTACAAATCGGTGTCAAGCAGTGGATTTGGAAAACTAGCCCGTTTTATATTTGGCGGCAACAACGAAAACGAAAGTATTGCTATGACGGCTCCCGTAAGAATGAACATGTCGGAAAAGGGCGCTGAAATGAGTTTTGTAATGCCAACAAAATACAATGAAAGTAACCTACCTAAACCCAATGACGAGAGCATTCACATACACCAATCGGCTCCCCAATACGTTGCCGTAGTTTCTTTTGGAGGCTATGCAAACGACGAAAAAATAAAGACGCATAAAGAGAAGCTATTACAAATACTTTCAGAACGTAACATAAAAGTTACGGGTGAGTATACATTTTTGGGATACAACGCCCCCTATCAAATGATTGCAAGAACCAATGAAATTGCAATTCCCATCGCATGGACCGAACAATAGAAGCGTCTTAAAAACGTTATAGTATTCAACCAATTAGAGATTCTATTGTTTAACAATTATCTATGCGTAAAATACTAGCCACCTTTTTATTGGTTATCTCTCTGGGATTATATTGCCTGCCCCTCATGGCGCAGCAAAATGTGGTGCTAAGTGGCACGGTTCGTGATAAAAAAACAGGAGAATCTTTAATTAAAGCTGTTATCCGTATACAGGAACTGCCAAACGCCGGCATTATTTCCAACGAATATGGATTTTACTCCTTATCCATGCCAAAAGGTAATTACGTTGCGGTGGTGTCACAAGTGGGATATGAAACCCTTGTACAAAAAATAAAATTAGATAGCAGTGTATCTATCGATTTTAAGTTGGAAACAAAAAACCAACTCCGAGAAGTAGTGGTAGAATCGTCACGTAAAAACGACAACCTTACTAAGGCGCAAATGGGCACCGAAACCATTAACATGTCGGCAATTAGTAAAGTACCAGTAATATTTGGAGAAAAAGATCTTTTAAAAACAATACAATTATTACCTGGCGTAAAATCGGCGGGCGAAGGAAACAGCGGCTTTTTTGTACGTGGTGGTGGTGCCGATCAAAATTTAATTTTACTGGACGAAGCGCCCGTTTATAATGCAACACATTTGCTCGGATTTTTTAGCACCTTTAATAGTGATGCCATTAAAGATGCCACTATTATCAAAGGCAATAGCGGCAGTCAATACGGCGGTAGGCTTTCGTCGGTACTTGATGTAAAAATGAAAGAAGGCAACAACCAAGATTATACCGTTAATGGTGGGCTTGGTTTAATTAGTAGTAAAGTAAGTATTGAAGGTCCGCTACAAAAAAACAAATCTTCATTTATACTTTCTGGTAGAAGAACATACGCTGATATGTTTTTAAAGGCAACGGAAAAATTTAAAGACAATATTTTATATTTCTATGATTTAAATGCAAAAGCAAATTATCAAATCAACGCAAAAAACAAAGTTTATATTTCAGGATATTTTGGAAGAGACGAATTAGGACTCGGTCAAGACTTTGGTATAGACTGGGGTAATAAAACGGGAACTATTAGATGGAATAAAATAATTAGTAACAGACTCTTTTTAAACACATCACTGATATACAGCGATTATAATTACAATGTCAAGCTTAAAAATGGTGCAACGAATTTTAATATCAATTCAAATATTAAAGACGTAAACCTAAAGCAAGACTATACTTTATATGCAAACGGTTTAAATACGCTTAGGTTTGGTTTTAATTCTATCTTACACACTATTACACCAAGCACTTTTAGCGGCACTGTTATTAATAGTGTTGCTAAGGAAGGAAGAAATGGACTCGAAAACGCACTCTACCTCACCAATAATTATAGAGCCAACAATCAATTAACCATCGATTACGGTATGCGTCTATCAATGTATACTTTAATGGGTGGCGATGTGTATAATATTTATGAAAATGGGGTTGTTAAATCTTCTGTGAAACTTAACCGTTCCAGTTTTGGAAAGACATATGCAAATCTAGAACCTCGAATTACGACCAACTACCGTATTAATGAGGAAACAAGCATTAAAGCTGGGTATGCAAGAAATGTGCAACACCTGCATTTGTTAAGTAACTCGGTAGCTTCTAGCCCATCCGATCAGTGGATAGGCAACTCTTATAATATCAAACCAGAAATTGCAGATCAGCTAAGCCTGGGTTATGTCACAAAATTATTTAAAAGTAATTTTGAATTTACTGCCGAAACTTATTACAAGTATTTACAAAATCAAATAGACTATAAAGACGGTGCCGAAATTAATACGGTTTCTGATGTGGAAAGTGTTTTGTTGTATGGTATAGGTAGGGCCTATGGATTAGAGTTATTGTTAAAGAAAAAAGAAGGTCGTTTAACGGGTTGGATTGGTTACACCCTTTCTAAAACAGAAAGAAAAATTGATGGCATCAATGAAGGTAAGTGGTACAATGCCAGACAAGATAGAACGCATGATATTTCGGTGGTGGGTATTTATGAATTAAATAGTAGATGGTCTATATCTGGTGTATTTGTATACAATACCGGAGACGCCGTAACATATCCTACTGGAAAATACAATTTGCAAGGGCAAACACTCTATCAGTACGCAGCTAGAAACGCCAATCGTATGCCGGCTTACCACCGCTTGGATTTTAGCGCTACCTACGAAAAAAATAAAACAAAAAGAATGCACGGTTCTTGGAATTTTAGCTTGTACAATGTGTATGGTAGAGAAAATGCTTTTCGTATTAGCTTCAAAGATGATCCCAACGATCCTACGAGAACACAAATTATTAGAACCGCACTTTTTAGATGGGTGCCAAGTGTAACCTATCAATTTAAATTTTAGGCATGAAAAAAATATTCTTTCTTATATCGATTTGTGCCACCCTACTTATTGGTTGCGACAAAGAAATTAGCTTGGTGTTGGACAATAATGAGCCCGTGCTCGTTATTGATGGAAGTATTACAGATCAAGCCGGGCCTTATTTTGTGCAACTTTCCATGACTTCGCCCATTAACAATCCAACGCGAGTTATTGGGGTTAACAACGCACGCGTTTTCATTACAGACCAAGCAGGAATTAAAGACAGTTTAGAATTTGTTAGCAACGGTTTATACCGAACCAAAAAAATAAGAGGAACAGAAGGTGGTACTTACAACCTAGAAGTAATGGTCGATCAAAAAAAGTATACCGCTTCTAGTAGCATGCCCCAAAAAGTAAACTTAGATAGCCTGCGCATTAATACTTTTCCATTTAACGGAGAAATCAGGTATAGTGTGATTCCTGTGTATCTAGACCCAGTAACGCTTGGTAACAGCTACCGCTTTATTCAAAAAATAAACGATACCATCGATCCAACTTTTCACATCTTTAATGACAACCTAAACAATGGAAAAGTAAATCAACGACCACTTCGTGGAGGTGATGAGAAGTTAAAAATAAAACCACGTGACAATGTTTTTGTTGAAATGCAGTGCATTTCAAACGCTACTTATATCTACTATAACAGTCTCGACCAGCAAAGTGGCGCAGGACCTGGTGGTGGAACCGCACCATCAAATCCACCATCCAATATAGTAGGAGGTGCGCTAGGGATTTTTTCGGCACATACAGTGCAGCGGAAAACGATTACAATACGGTAAATAAAGTACCCAACCATCTCTTTTGGAAAAGCAAAAAATTAATATTGTCTGGTTTAAAAGAGACCTTCGGTTAACCGATCATGAACCACTAGTAGCAGCACTTCACGCAGATATCCCCACCGTTTTATTGTATTGTTTTGAGCCCTCCATTATGGCCGGAGAAGATAGCGACCTAAGACATTGGCGATTTGTCTACGAATCGATAGTAGACATGCAACTGGAACTCAATAAAAAAAATGCAACGCTCTATTATTTTCATAACGAAGTGAAACCCGTGCTATTAGGCTTACTAGAAGTCTATGACATTCAAAACATATATTCACATATAGAAGTAGGCAATAAAAAAACCTACGACCGGGATATAGACATACAAGCCTTTTGTATAGCGTATCAGATTGTTTGGAAAGAATTTCAAATACATGGTGTTATTCGAAAATTAAAATCGAGAAAAGATTGGAAGCAGCGCTGGGAAAAAACCATGACATCGCCCATTATAGTTACGCCGGAAAATGATTGGAAAACAATTCAATTAAAAACGGAATTATACGAAGCGCTTAAAGGACCAGCCTTGTCAAAAAATATTACAACACCACAACCAAATTTTCAAAAAGGTGGTGAAAGGCTGGCTTGGCGTTATTTAGAAAGCTTTATGCAGGACCGGCACAAAAATTATAGTTACCATATATCTAAACCGCTTTTGAGTAGAAAAGGATGTAGTAGGATATCGCCCTATCTTGCTTATGGTAATATTAGTATGCGGTCTGTGTATCAATATACATGTGCCGCCTACGCAAATGCCAAAAACAAACGCGCACTTTCTAATTTTATTTCACGTTTACACTGGCACTGTCATTTTATTCAAAAGTTTGAAGACGAATGTAGAATGGAATTCGAACATGTGAACAGGGCTTATGACGCGATTACAAAACCTAAAAACGAATCTTATATTTTAGCATGGCAAGAAGGAAAAACAGGTATTCCCATTGTAGATGCATGTATGCGTTGTTTAAAGGATACTGGCTATATCAATTTTAGAATGAGGGCCATGGTTGTTTCTTTTTTCGTGTATAATCTTTGGCAGGATTGGCGGGAGCTTCATTTTTTAGCACGTCAATTTTTAGATTATGAACCCGGTATTCATTACCCACAATTACAAATGCAATCGGGTGTTACCGGCATCAATACCATTCGGATTTATAATCCCATTAAAAATTCGCAAGAACATGATAGCGAGGGATTGTTTATAAAACAATGGGTCAAAGAACTCAAAAACGTTCCCGCCAACCTTATTCATGAACCTTGGAAAATGAGCGCCATTGAACAAGCTTTATACGGTTGTATCATAGATAAAGACTACCCGTCACCCATTGTTGATATTGAACTATCTAGAAAAAAAGCCAGCGAGATTGTATGGGGTTTTAAAAAAACGGACCATGTGAAAACCGAAGGAAAAAGAATCTTAAAAAAACATACGAGTTCGTTACCGTAGCGTTACCATCGGGGCATTTTAAAGCCCCAGTGATTAACACTGAGGCTTTGTGGTGTGGGCCGGGATCGAACCGGCGACACAAGGATTTTCAGTCCTTTGCTCTACCGACTGAGCTACCGCACCATACCCATTCGGGGCAGCAAAAATAGGGGGATTTCACATATAATCCACAACTCAATCCATATTTTTTAAAATTCGCAATTCTTGGGTGTTCTAGCAAAAGCGATCACGTCTCTGATGTTGCCCATGCCAGTAACAAACTGCACCATTCTTTCAAATCCTAATCCAAAGCCAGCGTGCGGTACCGTACCAAAACGGCGGGTATCTAAATACCAACTCATTTCGTTTGTAGGAATGTGCATCTCTTCCATACGCGCCACTAATTTGTCGAGGCGTTCTTCTCTTTGTGAACCACCTACAATTTCTCCAATTCCTGGCGCTAAAATATCCATGGCAGCAACGGTTTGTTTGCCTGGCTCACAACCATCATTTAAGCGCATATAAAACGCCTTAATAGCAGCTGGGTATCCAGTAACAATCACTGGCTTTTTAAAATGTTTTTCAACCAAATAACGCTCGTGCTCACTTTGCATATCAATGCCCCAGCTTACGTCGTATTTAAATTTCTTTTTCTTGTACGCCGGTGAATCTAATAAAATTGCAATCGCTTCGGTGTAGGTGATGCGCTCAAATTTACTATCGGTAACAAATTTTAGTTTTTCTATTAAACCAAACTCTTGTCTTTCGTTAGTAGGTTTTTGCTTTTCCTCTTCTGCTAAACGTTGGTCTAAAAACGCCAAATCATCGGCGCAATTTTCCATTGCATATTTGATGAGGTATTGAATAAATTCTTCTGCTAAATTTTGATTGTCTTCAATATCACAGAAAGCCATTTCTGGTTCAATCATCCAAAATTCTGCAAGGTGTCTGGTGGTATTAGAATTTTCGGCTCTAAATGTTGGGCCAAAAGTATAAATCTCTGAAAAGGCCATAGCGCCTAACTCTCCTTCTAGTTGACCACTCACCGTTAGGTTGGTACTTTTACCAAAAAAGTCTTGGGTAAAATCGATATCGCCACTTTCTGTTTTTGGTGCAGAGCCATCTACAGGTAATGTCGTTACTCTAAACATTTCACCCGCACCTTCTGCATCACTTGAGGTAATAATAGGCGTGTGTAAATACACAAATCCTTTTTCATTAAAAAACTGATGCACTGCAAATGCGAGTGCGTGTCTAATTCTAAATACGGCACTAAATGTATTTGTTCTAAAACGAAGGTGTGCAATCTCTCTTAAGAACTCGAGGCTATGTTTTTTAGGTTGAAGTGGGTATTGTTCTGCGTCACTATCACCTAGTATTTCTACGCTGGTAGCTTTTATTTCTACAGATTGTCCTTTACCTAAGGATTCAATAAGTGTGCCTTCTACTTTTAAGGAAGCGCCCGTGGTTATGCGCTTTAAAGTAGCGTCGTCTAGTAAACCTAGTTCGGCAACTACCTGTATATTATGGTTAGTACTACCGTCATTTAGGGCAATAAACTGGTTGTTACGAAAGCTGCGCACCCAACCCATGGCGGTTACTTTTTGTCC
>CANHHX010000003.1 GCA_947461125.1 Bacteroidota bacterium
TACAGCTGGCACGTTTTCCTGAGAGCGAATTTGGCGGGCGGCTTTTTTGCCATGATCGGTCCTCAGGTGTCCTTCGATTGTAATTGATTTCATATAAAAAATTTTGGACGGCGAAGGTAAGGAAAAAACCTTTTAACCACGCTCTTTAAGCTGAGAATGTATGAAAAGGCTCGTAATGCTCTTATTTTCATAGGCATTACGAATAGCAATGGCAAACAAATCGGCCACCGAAATCACCTTAATTTTAGCACTTTCCTGCTTTAAAGGGATGGTATCACATACCACAAGCTCCTCTAAAACACTGTTCTCGATGTTTTCATAGGCGTTTCCGCTTAATACAGGGTGGGTAATCATGGCTCTAACGCTTCTGGCACCCTTTTCCTTTAAAAGGCCGGCAGCCTTGGCTAATGTGCCCCCTGTGTCGCAAATATCGTCTACTAAAATGATGTCTTTGCCGGTTACATCCCCAATCACCACCATACTGGCAATTTCATTGGCACGTTTGCGGTGTTTATCACAAATCACCATTTCGGCATTAAAATAGCTCGCTATTTCACGCACCCGGTTGGTACTTCCCACGTCCGGTGCGGCAAATGCCAGGTTTTGTAATTTAAGGTCGTTGATATAAGGGATAAAGATAGCTGAACTGTCTAGGTGGTCTACCGGCACATCAAAGAAGGCCTGAATTTGCGGCGCGTGTAAATCCATGGTGATAACACGGTTGGCGCCCGCCGATTCCAATAAAGTAGCAATTAATTTAGATCCAATAGCTACCCTTGGCTTGTCTTTGCGGTCTTGACGTGCATACCCGTAATACGGAATCACGGCAATAATTTTATACGCACTTGCTCTTTTGGCTGCATCAATCATGAGCAGGAGCTCCATTAAATTATCGGTGGGTGCAAACGTACTTTGTACTAAAAAAACATAATCGCCTCTAACGCTTTCTAAAAACACGGGCTGGATTTCTCCATCGCTAAAACGCTGGATATTTACCTTGCCAATTGGGGCGCCAAAACGTTGTGCAATTTTTTGTGCAAGCTCCTGAGAACCAGTGCCTGAAAAGATTTTTACGGAAGGGTTCATAGTCATGTAGAATATGCAAACGAAGGTATTATTTACCTGTTTAAGTTTTAAACAGACTTATGCCTATTTTATTGACATTATACCCAAAACCCCTAAAAATAAATTTGGTTGAAATGATAGCCCTGCTTATGCTTGCGCCGTCCTTTTTTTTATGCTTGCGCCGTTGGACCGCCAAAATTCATTGGGATCTCAATTTGCTCCAGGTCTTTGATGGTTCCGTTGCCGGCTTCGTAACGCTCTATGTTTTCGGCAAGAGCCTTCATAAAGCGCTTGGCGTGTTGTGGGGTAAATATCACCCTCGACTTTACTTTACTTTTTGGGGTGCCTGGCATCACATTTACAAAGTCTATTACAAACTCGGCATTACTGTGCGTAATAATAGCAAGGTTGGCGTAACTACCTTCTGCTACTTCTTCTGAAATTTCGATGTTTAACTGATTGCCGGGCTGTTGGTCCATGGTATAAATATTAGCGTAATGTCGTGGGGTAAAATTGTGTAGCAAAAGTAACCGAAATTTTTTAAAAAAAGCGGCCCCGAATTTTCGGGGCCGCAATAGTATAAGAAAGTCAGATAAATATTATTTATCCCACCATACTTTGGCATCAGAAGAGTTCACACCATCAGCACCAGAATAGGTAGCTGCAGCAGCAGTTACATTTTTGGAGTTGGTAGAAAATTCTCTTGTACCATACATATATCTACGTGGAATTTGCTTACTCACGTTGGCAGCATACACAGTTGGAGTTAATACAGGGAATCCAGATCTTCTCCAGTTGCTCCAGCCTTGAAATCCATTTGGATAAAAAGCTAGGTACGCTTCTGTATTGATTAACTTAAGGTCATCAGTGCCGTTTAAAGCAACTTTTAACATGTAAGCATCATAAGCAGTTTGTGAAAACACACCCCAGTCTGTCATATTTTCTTTAACACCGTTTGCATATAAAGTAGCAGCGTTTTCTGAAGTCCAGCCTAATTTAGCGGCTTCTGCACGAGCAAACTTTAATTGAGCAGATGATAAAACAATAACAGGAGAGTTTGCAGCACGCCTAGACGCAGAAAGTACATAAGCCCATGTAGGGTTTGCGCCAACAAATGCAGAAGCTAAATCTCTGGTTAAACCATAAGGGATACCCACCGATGAAGAACCAAATGCAGCAGCACGAGGATCAGCATTTGCTGTTTGCATACCCGTTACAAAACTAGCAACACCTTGGTCTTTTCTAGTAAGATAGTTACTAAACCATGGGTTGTTAAACGCACCACCTGGGTAGTTAACTGTAAAATTATCTGCAGAGGCATCTATAAAGTTAGCTGTTGCAAGGGCAGCAGCAAATTCTGCTTTACCTGCCGCAGCATCTACCTTAGATAAACGAAGTGCCATCATCATACGAAGTGAATTGGCAAACTTTGTCCATTTAGTAGTGTTACCACTATAAATAATATCACCTCTAACAGCTATTCCTACATTAAACTGAGCAACAGCCGCTTTTAATTCTGCAATAAGTGCAGGATAAATAGCACTTTGCTTATCATAAGCAATATCTGAATTACCTTTTAAAGCTTGCGAGTATGGAATGTCACCCCAATAATCGGTAACAATCCAGTAGTAATAAGCCTTTAAGATTCTCGCAATAGCAATTTGATTGGCATTGCTACCATTAAGTGCAGCAAGATCTTTGTATTTCGCATCTGAATTTACATTGATGATGTTTTGTAAATCATTCAATGCACCAGAATAAAAACCATCAAAATCTGATTGAGGGGGTGTGTAACGAGATTCGTCGGTATACTGCGTTTGAGCAAAATACTGACAGTAATAACCTGGCGTAATTGAAGATGCAGTTCCACCAATGCCCGATAAGACGTTGGTTAAAAGCGCGCTGGTTACAGGAATAGGCGTTGAGTTTGGATTCACGTTCATGTCACCAAAATCATCGATACTTTTTGAGCATCCGAAAAGGACAACCGATGAAAGTGCTATCGCAACTAATTTATTTTTCATGTCTTTAATTTTTAAAATTTAATGATTTGAATGAATTAGAATGATACTCTGATATTCAAACCAACACCTCTAACACTTGGGAACTGACCGTTCTCACCAAAGGTTGGAGATATTTCTGATGGATCAAACATTTTGTCTTCAGACCATAATAGTAATGGCTTTCTTGCGATAACCGATACTGTTAAGTCTTTACAAACTTTTTGAAGACCCATTTTAGCTACTGGTAAATGGTATCCAATACTTAACTCCTGTAATTTCACATACGATAAAGAGTGAATAAACGGAGTAGCATTTCTTTGGAAATAGAACTGCGTGAAATAAGTATTTGCGTCGATGTAACGGTCTACTTTTGCACCAGACTCATCTACACCACTCACTTTAACACCACCGCCATCAGCAACAGCATCACGCACGTTTTTACCTTTATCGTTTAAGGCAGCTGTTTCAGCTAACAAACCAGAAAAGTAACCCCACATGTGAGATAGCGAGTAGAATTTACCACCAAACTGATAGGTAATATTTGCATTGATTTCTAAGTTACCCTTAAAACGAAGTGTATTTAACATACCACCCGTGTGCTTAGGTAATACAGATCCAAAATTTTGATCTGCTGCTACTTTGTAGTAACCATTTGGTAAAATAACGGGCTGACCTTTATCATACACTGTTTTTGAACCAATTAATTGACCCCAAGTTTCGTTCAATGCAGCAAAAGCTGTTGCACCTCTTGTACCAAAAGCAGAACCACCTAAAGAAATTCTAGAAATACCTGGCGCAATCGTTACTACTTTATTGTATAATAAATTAGCGTAGTTTAACGATACTTCATAATTCCAAGTTTTGGTATTGATGATGTTCGTGTTTAACTGAATTTCAAAACCTTTTTTATCAATACGTGCAGCATTGATGTTTTTACCCGTAAATCCAGAAGCACCAGAAACAGATACGTTTACCGGTTGCTTGTCATTGATTTCTTCGAAGTAAGTAAGGTTCACATTTAATTTATTAAATAATTTAATGTCGATACCTGCTTCTTTTGTAGAAATTAATGAACCTTTTAATTCAGGATCAATTAACGCATCTGGTGTACCCATTAAAGCGTTACCATTCCACTGGTTAGCACCTAAACCATAGTTAAGTGCAAATGCATACGCACCTAATAATTGTGGTTTGTTACCCCAGCTTGCAAAGAATTTTAAATTATTAATGTAAGAAGGCATTTTTACCAACTCAGACATAATAAACGCAGTACCTACCGAAGGATAAAAAATACTAGCCCCTTTTTGTAGCACAGAAGCATAGTCGCTTCTAGCAGTAAGGTCTAATGAAATCCATTCTTTGTACCCAACATTTGCAGTACCAAAAATAGACCTGAACTCAGATTCGTTTCTAGAACTAGAATATGAAACCGGGTTTACAGAGTTACTTAAAGTATACAAGCCAGGGATAATTAATCCTTGGTTGGTATTGGTACCCATGCTAAATCCTTTGTTGTTTCTCAAAGAATAACCAGCAGTTGTGTTAACAGCGATCTGACCAAACTTATTGTTATAGGTACCAATCAATTCATAGTTATTTTCTGAAGAACTAGAAGAACTTACAGCGTAAGAAGCAAGGTCTCCGGTTTGTGTACCAGAGTTTTGCATTTCAGAAGGTGTAATAGCTTCATAGGTAGAAGAAATTTGATTTCTACGAACGTTACCCGTTAACTTAAAGTGGTTGTTAAACTTATAACTAAGTGAAACGTTACCCACTAAACGGTTTGTTTTTTGAACTGGGTTAATCCATTCAAAAGCTTTGTATGGATTATACCAGTAGTTACCAGCATAAAAATTACGTGGACCAGCAGCACCCGCTAAATAAGTAGAGGGGTTGTTATGATTCCAACTTCCAAAATATCCTTCTGGAGATTTAATATCTTTTAATTCCTTCATGATTTTCATATCCAAATCACGGTGGAACCATTGGTTAAAGCTTCCCGAAGAGTTATTTGCATAACCATCATCAAATTGACCATTAACAGCGTTGAATACATAGTTTATGTTTGTTTCAAGCGTAAACTTGCTAAAAGTAGACTTGTTGGTAAAAAACAAAGTATGCTTGTCTTGCTTAGAATTAGGTAATAAACCTTTGATGTTTTGGTTGGTATAAGAGATTCTGGTACTGCTATTATCACCCGTCTTAAAGAAACTTAAATTACTGTTACTAGAAGTACCCGTATTCCAGAAATCTCTAATGTTATTGGGTTGCGGCGTTAATAAAGCTGTTTTAAATGAATACTTTGTATCAGGGTACCAAGCATACCAAGGAATATATTCTTGACCTGTCATTCTAGGACCCCAGCTAGCATCATCAGAATAGTCGTGATAGAACTTACCATCTAAAGATTTCCATGTTTCAGGCATACCTGGTTGCCATGCAAATTTTTCATACGTACCATCTCCACCAGCATACAAATTTTGGTATTCTGGTAAACGGTATACAACGTCGGCAGTAAATGACTGTGTGAATTCAATACCTACTCCTTTTTTAGAACCCCCTTTTTTAGTGGTAATAACAATAGCACCAGAAGATGCACGATCACCAAAAAGGGCAGTTGCGTTAGCTCCTTTTAATACCGTAACACTCTCAATATCTTGAGGGTTAATATCTGAAGAGTTCATGGGTGTACCATCTATTACATAAAGTGCAGAAGAACCACCAATAGAACCTTCACCACGTAAACGCACGCTACTGTTTCTACCGAGCGCAACGTTTGATTCGTCACGAAGTTGTAAACCAGCAACCTTACCGCCTAGGGCCGCATTTAAATTGGGTTGAACGACTGTGTTTAATTTTTCTCCAGAAATCACTTGTACACTGTACGGTGTTTTCTTAGAACTTTGTTTTAAACCAAAGGCGTTTGTTACTACTACCTCTTTCAGGTTTTCCGCAGCACTTGGTAATACAATGCTTAACGATTTACCTGTAATGTCTACTGTTACGCTTTTAAAGCCAACACTAGAAACGGTTAGTTTTTTTGCACCACCTGCTGTTTTGATAGAAAAACTACCATCAGCGTCGGTTAGTGCTGTAACTTTCGAACCTTCTAATTTAACGGTTGCAAATGGAACAACTGCTCCATTTTCATCAACAACCTTCCCGCTAACACCGGCAACTTGTGCCAATAAAGCGGATGTTGTAATTAACACTACTAAAAGTGTTAGTACTAATCTTTTCATCTACTTATATTTTTTAATGTGAAATTCTAAGTTAAGCAAAAGTTAATTTATTTCCTAAAATTTAATATATTAATTGAAAAAGAATTTTATTAAGCTATAAATCAACTAATTAAGCTGCATTTACGACCAAAGGCAACATTGTACCCAAAAAAAAGCGGCCCCGATAAATCGGGGCCGCTTTTGTATTAGAAGTCAGAAATAAATTATCTCCAACCTTTGTTAGATGTATTTACACCATCAAGTCTGTTAGGACCGCCAAAAGTGTAAAACGGTAAGGTTTCAGCTAATGTTTCTTGTGTTTTAGCTGGAACTGGCCAATGTAAAGGGGTACCTGCTTGTAATAAGTCACGCTTTCTCATTTCATAGAACTGTAAACCAGCGCCAGTAACATATAATTCAATATGTCTTTCGGCGTGGATAGCAGCTCTAATAGCAGCTAGGTCAGCAGCAACATCAGGTAAACCACCACGTGTTTTACGTGTACCTGCATTGATAATTGCAGCAGCACCCGCTAAATCAGATGTATATGCTCTAGCTTCTGCACGATATAAATCGTTTTCTGCTTTCATGAATTCTGGTAATGGACCTTCCCCTAAAGCATAGATATCGTCATATCTTTTATGACGGTAAATAGACCAGTGGTAGTAACCACGAACGGCTTGTAACCAGTTTGATGGTACATATGCAAAGTCTGTATCTAAACGCTTATCAGCATTTGCATTGGTAGATCGTAAAGGAGTTGGGAATGTTGCATCATCTTTCCAGTGTGGAGCGATGTTTGGATCTAACTTGTTAACAACATACATATCTGTTACGCCCCAACCTGGGTAAGTTAAATAGTCACCAGCTTCTGCGTACCATCTGTTGTAACCATCGTTTACTACATTAAAGTCAGCAGTGATACCAGCATCAGCAGCAGTTTTAACAGCCGCCCAGTTAACAGCAGCAAGTTCTGTTGCGTTACGTGGCGTGTTAGATAAAATACGTGCGATGTAGGCGTTAGCCATTGCTCTTAAAGTAGTGTTAGATACTGGACCAGCAGTACCCATCCATGTACTTGGGATAGAGAATGAGCTTGCACTTAAAGCAATTGCTTCGTTTAAGTATCCAACAGCAGCATCAGCAACAACTTTGTATGGTTTTGCATCCGATAACTTAGCACCAGGGATGGTTGTTTTTTCATCCACAATAAATGCTTTGTCAAAGTTTAATGCAAGAACTCCATAAGAGATACCCATACAAAAACGTGAGTAAGCTTTTACTAAATTATCATCGGCACCATTTACGCCAATTTTAACGCCACCGTTCATTGCTTTGATAACATTTGATGCGGTATTAATTACCGAATACATTTTATCAAAAGCATACTTGGTAGTAGCTTGGTAAGGATAGTTAGGGGCGTTGTTCCACTCTCTACGTGGTTCCCAAGACATGTCACGCATGGCTTGGTTACCCCAAGAGCAAGATACGTTATCGGAAGAGGTAGCCATAAACATGGTCATACCACTAAAGCTTTGCGTACCAGAATAGTAAGCGTTGAATAAACCACTGGCTACGTTGTAAACGTCATCGCCACTAGCGTATACTTTCTTGAAATCGGGTTGGTTGTCATTTTGTACATCAAGCGTTTTTTTACAAGACGCAAAACTCAAAACCCCAATTGAAAGAAATAATAAAAATTTATTTTTCATGTTGTTTGGTTTTCTATTGTTTAGAAATCAAATGATAAAGAGAAAGCTACGTTTCTGTAGTTAGGGTATGAACCAGTATCATCAAATGGAGATCTGATTGAACCAACTTCAGGATCGTAACCACTGTACTTTGTAAACGTTAATAAGTTACGTCCAATGATTCTAGCATTCATTGTTTTAACAACTTTGCTTAAACCTGGAAGTGCACTTCCTTTTACAGTGTATCCGATTGCTAATTCTCTTAATTTAACAAAAGATGCATCTTCTACCCAATAGCTGTTATTGGTATTTACATCATAAAAAGCTTGGTAGTAGTCGTACGCTTTCTTTTCAGAAGCAGCTTTACCGCCCATATCCATGATACCATTTCTGTTATCACGTGTTAACCACTGAGATTTTCTGTTGTATACATCACCACCACTCTTGATATCAAATAAGAAATACAAGGTAAAGTTTTTGTAAGAAATGTTGTTGCTGATACCCATTGTGAAATCAGGTAAACCAGAACCCATTTTAACAAACGCTAATGCACCATTTGCATCGTTTAATTTGATAGGTCTTTCTAATAAAGAACCTGCTGTTCCTTTTGGAATTACATATCCTTCGTTGTTTACTTCATAATCAGCAATTGATTTACCAGCAGGTAACTGCTTGCTCATTTGATCTAAAGATCTAACCCAGTCGTAGCCATAAATAGCACCATAGGTTTCACCTTTTTTAATGAAGAATAATCCATCAGGACCAGATTGGTAGGAAGGAACTGGAAGTTCCGTGATCACTGTCTTTGTTTGACCAAAAACAACGTTTGTATTCCAAGAGAAGTTTTTAGACTTCACCCAGTTTGCACCTAAAGTAATTTCTAAAGTCTTAGACTCTACGGTACCTGCATTTTGGAATTGAGAAGTAAAACCATCGTTTACGAAAGGAATAAGTGGTACGTTCAAGAACTGATCCTCAGTAACAGATTTTGCATAGTTCACTTGTAAGTTAAACTTCTTTAAGAAGTCTACGTCAATACCAAATTCAGTTTCCGCAGTTTGAGAAGGTCTTAAGTCTTTGTTACCTTTTTGACCAGGAGAAGTTACACCATTAGAAATGTTGTAAGTTTCATACTGCCAGTTAAAGCCAGGACGTAAACCCGCAGTTCCATGTGCTACACGTAATTTAAATTCGTCTACACCAGGAATTTTAACATCTTCAGATAAACGGTATGCACCTGATACACGGTAGTAGCTAGCCCATTTTGCTTCAGAACCAAATAATGAAGAACCATCATAACGGTACATCGCATCTAATAAGTAGCGGTCTTTGTAATCAAATGAAATAACACCAAAGTAGTTTCTAGCTCTGATGGTTTGTCTTTGAGAACCTGCATCTCTGATGGTTGTAAAGTTTTCCATAGTAGGTAAATCTCTTACAGCAAATTGAGAAGAGTATACTTCAAAATTCTCATAGAATTTATCCTCAAATAAATAAGACAACTTACCTTTTACACTCAAGTCTTTGTATTTCTTAGGTGCAATATTTAAAGTTGCTTGGGTGTTCTGGTTCATGGTATGATCGAAGTACTTGTAAAGGCTACCCTTTGTGTACGTAATACCATACGCATTTCCACCACCATTACCAACAGTCCAAGTATCAAAAGGATTGTATGAAGTATAGTGGTAGTTGTTTGATTCGATGGTGTGTGCTAAGTCTAAACTAGCCCACTTTGTAAACTTAACGTTTGCAGAGTAGTTACCAATCCATCTTTGAGAAACGTCATCACGCTTATTTTTCCAAGTAGAATAAAACGGATTACGCTCGTTACTCCAATGGTTGTGGCGTAAGTAGTAGGGTTGACCATCTACTGGGTTAGCTAAGTTTAAATTATTGTCTGGCTCGGCAAGTACAATGTTAAAGAAGATACCACCACCATCACCAGGATACTGGGTTCTGGTATTGATTACAAGGTTAGTAGCAGAAAGCTTTAACCATGGTGCAATTTGGTGATCTAAATTTAAACGGAAGTTTTGACGTGCATAACCGTTGGTATTTTGAACGATACCCGTTTGCTTGTTGTTTTCAAAAGAAGCAAACATGTTTGTTTTTGAATAACGGCTAGAAACAGCAACATAGTTGGTCATGTTTGTACCAGTACCAAAAAATTCTTTTTGTAAATCTTTAGTTACAGCAAAAGGATTATCCAGGTAGTGGTCTGCAGAGATTCTTCTTGAACCTACAATGTTAGGGTTGTAACCACCTATGTAGTTTGCTGGGTAAGTAACGCCTGCATATTTTGTATATGCTTTTTGGGTAGACCAATCAGAAGCCAATTCAAAAGCATGGTTTTCTGCAAGGTCAATGTAGTTAGCGATTTGTTGGAAACCAACTTCATTTCTAACAGTAACCTTAGAAGAACCAATGTCTAATTTATTACCTCTTTTAGAAACGATAGCGATTACACCGTTTGCCGCTCTTGAACCATAAAGTGCAGATGCCGCAGCACCTCTTACCACTTCCATTGCTTCAATATCGTCTACGTTGATGTCCGCTAAAGAACCATCAAGGATAACACCATCCACTAAAATAAGTGGAGAAGAACCAATACCTAAGTTGTTGTCACCACGTAACAAGATGTCAACGCCAGCTCCCGGAGAACCAGAAGTCATGCTAACTCTTGCACCGGCAACTTTACCAACTAGTGCACCTGCTGCAGAAACAGCTGGAACAGCACTCAATCTTTCTTCACCTACTCTTGTTACAGATACGGTCATTTTTTTCTTTGAAGTGGCACTCGCAACACCCGTTACAATTACTTCATCAAGCGCGCTTGTTGAAGGTTGAAGTGTTACAGTCATTCCTTTTGCAGCTGAAACCTTTGCATCGGTATAGCCTACATAAGAAACGGTAAGTGTTGTACCTACTGCTACTCTAATACTAAATTCACCATTACCGCCAGTTAGTGCGCTAATGTTTCCAGATTTAACAGTTGCTCCTGAAAGAGCAGCGCCTGAATTAGATAGTACTTTACCATCTATAACAGTTTGCTGCGCTAGCGCAAACTTACTTGACGTAAGCATGAGCACTGCAACCATGAAAAATAAAAATTTTCTCATTTGCATATTATTTGGTTAAAAAATAAGAACCTAAGTTAAGTGATAGTTAATAATTGTTAAAATTTATTTAACAATTGAGTATATTGCGTTCATTTTCAATATATTACAAACTAACGGCCTTTAGTTTTTTTAAGTAAACCTTGATTTTTTTAAGTAATAATTCAAAAAATAGGGTTTTGTAGAGCGTCATTTTAGGGTACTTTTGCAACATGTTAGTATTAGACGGAAAAATTGCAGCAGCAGCTGTAAAAGCATCCTTGCAAAAACAAACCGCAGCCCTTGCTGCAAATGGTAAAAGAGCGCCTCATTTGGCGGCAATATTGGTAGGTAATAATGGAGCTAGCGAAACGTATGTAGCCAGTAAGGTTAAAAATTGCGAAGAAACTGGCTTTATTTCGTCACTTATTCGACTCGACGAAAAAGTGTCTGAGGAAACCCTACTAAAAACCATACAAAAGTTAAACAACGATAATACGGTAGATGGGATTTTAGTGCAACTTCCATTACCCAAACACATTAGTGATCAAAAAGTAATTGAAGCCATCGATCCTAAAAAAGACGTGGATGGTTTTCATCCGGTAAACGTTGGAAAATTAGTACAAGGCCTCGAAACCTTTATTCCGGCTACACCATACGGCATCATGTTATTACTTGAACATTTTAATATTGATACCAAAGGCAAACACGCTGTTGTAGTAGGGCGTAGTAATATTGTAGGACGTCCCATGAGTATTTTATTAAGCAGCAACGTTAACAAAGGCAATTGCACGGTAACCATTTGTCATTCACATACCCCTAACATCGAATCGTTTTGTAAAGAAGCCGACATACTTGTAGCTGCACTTGGTAAGCCCGGATTTATTACCGCCAACATGGTAAAACCTGGCGCTGTAATTATTGATGTTGGTATCACAAGAGTGGCAGATGAAACAACCAAAAGTGGTTTTAGAATTAAAGGCGATGTGGCCTACAACGAAGTATCTGAAATAGCAAGTGCTATTACGCCAGTACCTGGTGGCGTAGGACTTATGACCATTGCTGGACTTCTAAAAAATACCATGCAAGCTTATTTGCAAAACACTTAATCATTACATGAAAAGCCCAACCCTAACAACAGCGTCGTTACCCGTGATGGAGTATTTTTATACGCTCCAAGGCGAAGGCTATCATCAGGGTAGAGCTGCCTATTTTATTAGACTAGGTGGTTGTGATGTAGGTTGTGTGTGGTGCGATGTAAAAGATAGTTGGGACGCCAGTAAACACCCTTTACAAACAGTAGAATTTTTAGTGTCGGAAGTACAAAAAACACCGGCCAAATTAGTAGTGATAACAGGGGGTGAACCACTTCTGCACAATTTAGATGGATTAACCGCGGCACTTCAGGCAGCAGGGTTTGAAACCAATATTGAAACCTCTGGATCCTCTCCACTTTCTGGTAGCTGGAACTGGATTTGTTTATCGCCTAAAAAATTTAAAGCACCCTTAGATCATGTGGTACAAGTAGCACAAGAATTAAAAGTGGTGATTTTTAATAAACATGATTTTGAATGGGCCGAAACTTTTGCGGCGCAGGTACCTTCTACCTGTAAATTATACCTCCAACCAGAGTGGGAAAAAGCGTCAAGTATGCTGCCTTTAATTACGGAATATATTAAAGAAAACCCAAAATGGGAACTGAGTGCACAACTGCACAAATATATTAACGTACCTTAATTGCATGAAGCAAAAAAGTATTGTTACAGGTTGCATTTGGGGCCTCTTTTTTTGTTGCCTCCTCGTTTTTTTTGTGCCCAGTTCGCATGCACAAACACCACGCCAATCTAGTAATACAAAAGCGCTAAAAAAATACAACGAAGCCATTGTTGCACTTGAAGACAACCGCAGTGCAGAAGGCATTGCACTACTTGCAAACGTCTTACAAATAGACTCCAACTTTATAGATGCTTATTTATCACTTGCTGGCGCATACGGCAATACCAAACAGTATAAAAAAGCGGTTATTGTTTATGAACGCGCGCGACTAAAAGACAGTATTTATTGTACACCTTATCTACTACCCTATTCTATAAACCTTGCTGGGCTTGGTCAATTTGAAGAGGCGCTTACAGCCATTAATAATTTTTTAACCCTCGAGGGTTTAAGTGGCAGAAGTATTAAAGCGGCACAGTACCGAAAAAAAACCTACGAATTTGCACTTAGCACTGCCCAAAAAAATATAAATACAGGGTATGTTTTTTCACCAAAAAATTTAGGGGACAGTGTAAACTCTACTAATTCCGAATATTATCCCTCTGTAACAGTTACCGATGACGCACTTGTGTTTACAAGACGCACGGGTAATGCCAGAGAAGATTTTATGTTAAGTGGCATTCCGCACAAAGACAGTTTTAATAAAGCAGCGCCACTTGAAGGTGATATCAATTTGGAACCGCGCAAAGGCGCCATTACTGTATCGCAGGATGGCGACTGGTTATTTTTTGCGGCTGATATTGCGGGTGCTGGACTTGGTGATTTTGATATTTACAAATCCGTGTATACCCCAACAGGCTGGAGTATAGAAGAAAATTTGGGAGACTCGGTCAATACAGATTTTTGGGAAAGTTCGCCCGCCATTAGTCCCGACAAACGCGCACTGTATTTTAGTAGCACTAGACCTGGCGGATACGGTGGTGCCGACTTATACGTGAGTTATTTAAAACCAAATGGACGCTGGACCGAAGCAGTAAATATGGGTCCTACTATTAATACCGCTGGTGATGAAATGGCACCTTTTATTCACGCGGATAATCAAACACTTTATTTTACATCGGACGGCTTACCCGGTTATGGTGGATCCGATTTATTTGTACTCAAAAAATTATCAAATGGACAGTGGGGCAACCCAGAAAATATGGGCTACCCTATAAATACGATTGAAAATGAAGGTAGTTTAGCCGTTGCCGCCGATGGCTACACCGCTTACTATGCAAGCGATAGAGAAGATAGCAGGGGTGGACTCGATATTTATTCTTTTACATTACCTGCACATGCAAGGCCGTTTAAAACCATTTATGTAAAAGGGGTTGTTACAGATTTGATTTCTAAAAAAGGATTGCCTGCTAATTTAGAATTAACAGACAACGCAAGTGGCACACTCATTAATAAAGTACAAACCGACGAGCTCGGACATTATTTTATTACCCTCCCGGAAGGAAAAGATTATACGTTTACCGTGAACAGAAAAGGATATTTATTTTATTCGAGCGCGTATGCATTATCTAGTGCAGCACCGGATAGTACCTATATTAAAAATATTGCTCTAGAACCTATTAAACTGGCGTCAAATTTTGTGTTCACACAAGTCTTATTTGACAACAATAGTTATGCGCTTTTACCAGCTTCATTACCGGAATTAAATAAGCTAGTACAAATTTTAGAAGAGAACCCTAGCATGCATATTCAAATTAGTGGTTACACAGATAATGTTGGTAAGGCAGCCGATAATCTTGTACTCTCTTCAAACAGAGCTAAATCCATTGTAAACTATTTATCGGGTAAAGGCATTGCTACGGAAAGGCTTACCTACAAAGGGTTTGGAAGCGATAACCCTATTGCCACCAACGAAACAGCTGCGGGTCGTGCACTAAACAGACGCACGAGTTTTACCATCACACGCTTGTAGTTTTTGTTGTGCGTTTTTGACGTTGCGCGTTTTTGACGTTGCGCGCGCAGGTGTTGCTGGTTTTGTGCCTGCGTTGTTGCGGGTTTGTGCCGGCGCATATTTTCTAGTACAACTACCTGTTGTTGTTTGAAGCATATGCGTGAGCTTGCATCATCATGGACACAAATATTTTCGACACCGAACTTCGCTATCAAATTGCACTTACACAAATAGACTCGATTGGACCTAGCCTTGCCAAACATTTGTTGGAACGTTTTGGAACCGCACGCGGCGTATTCAATGCTTCTAAAAAAGATTTATTAGACATCGAATATTTTGGCAATTACCGCGCCGAAAAAATTATCCGCTTCAATAATTTTACAAACGCCGATGCCGAAGTTTTATTTGTACAACAAAAACAAATCACGCCCTTATTTATCAATGATGCGGCCTACCCAAAAAAATTAGCTGCCTGCTCCGATGCCCCTACCATACTGTATTACAAAGGAACGGCACCCATCAATCAGTCCCGCGTTATCAGCATTGTTGGCACTAGACTGCCCACGCATTATGGCAAATGGCTCACCACATTAATTATAGAGCAACTCGCCCCATACAATCCACTTATTATTAGTGGACTTGCCTATGGTATCGATGTAACCGCACACCAAAGCGCACTCAATTGCAACTTGCAAACAGTAGGTGTACTTGCACATTCACTTGCTACGATTTATCCGGCCGCACATCAGCATATTGCAAATGATATGATCGCAAGTGGTGGTCTTTTAACAGAACTCTCCTCAACAGCACGCATCGAAAAATTTAATTTTCCAAAACGTAACCGCATCGTAGCAGGTTTATCTGATGCTACCATTGTTATCGAAACAGAAACAAAAGGCGGCAGCATGATTACCGCAAACCTAGCCTTCGATTACGACAGACAAGTGTTTGCCTGCCCCGGAAAAATTACCGACAAAAAAAGTAGTGGTTGTTTGCAGCTCATTCAAACACACAAAGCCGCCATGTTAGATTCCGTAGCCACTTTTATTGAAGCACTGGGCTGGGCTCCCATCGCCACCAAACCAATGGCGCCAAAAGTGCAGCAAAACTTAACAGACTCAGAAAAAACAATTCTAGCCCTACTGGATCATCAAATACCTGTTGCTATCGATGAAATTTACCTCAAAAGCATGCTCCCCAACGCCGTTTTAGCGGGCAGCCTGCTCAATTTAGAGCTCTATGGCCTCATTGGCGCACTGCCTGGCAAAACATACCTACGGCTACTGGGCTAAATCATTTTTTTGGCTGAAATATGCGGTTCCTATTATCTTTGCACATGGCAACAAGAAATACAAAGACCGCCAACAAGGCAACAAGTGCTAGATTATTTGGAGAAGGGCTAACGTTCGACGACGTTTTACTCATGCCAGCCTACTCCGAAATTTTACCCCGAGACACCGACATCCGCTCTCAACTTACAAAGTCCATCACGCTAAATGTACCCATGTTATCCGCTGCAATGGATACGGTTACAGAAGCCAACCTCGCTATTGCGCTTGCGCGCGAAGGCGGCATTGGTATTTTACACAAAAACATGAGTATCGACAAACAAGCCGAGCAAGTAAGACGTGTAAAAAGAAGTGAAAGCGGCATGATTGTTGACCCCGTTACCCTTTTAGTAGACGCCACCATTGGAGACGCACTTAAATTAATGCGCGACAATAAAATTGGCGGTATCCCTATTGTAGACGCCGGACAAAAATTGGTAGGTATTTTAACCAATAGAGAC
The DNA here is from genome assembly GCA_947461125.1 of Bacteroidota bacterium. GTDB lineage: Bacteria > Bacteroidota > Bacteroidia > Chitinophagales > Chitinophagaceae > Sediminibacterium. The sequence continues at coordinate 16,529 of CANHHX010000003.1, forward strand.
CTTCGTTTTGAAACAGACAAAAAACGCAAGGTAAAAGAAGTAATGACGAGAGAAAATTTAGTGATTGCGCCAGAAGGTACCGACCTCAAAAAAGCAGAAATTATTTTACGCAAACATAAGATCGAAAAATTACCCGTTGTAAACAAACAAGGTAAACTGATTGGTCTGATCACCTACCGCGATATTTTACAACTACGTAATTTTCCAAACGCCGTTAAAGATGGCATTGGACGTTTACTAGTGGGTGCTGCACTTGGAATCACTTCCGATTTAATGGATAGAGCCGCAGCACTTCAATACGTTGGCGTAGACGTGGTAACACTCGATAGCGCACACGGACATAGCAAAGGTGTTATTGAAGCACTCAAAGCACTCCGCAAAAATTTTAAAGGACTACAAATTATAGCTGGTAATGTGGGTACGGCCCAGGGCGCCCTTGCGCTTGCCGCAGCCGGCGCCGACTGCGTTAAAGTGGGCATAGGGCCCGGTTCTATTTGCACCACTCGTATCGTAGCGGGTGCGGGTGTCCCGCAGCTTACGGCCATCATGGAAGCTAGCATGGCCCTAAAATCTAAGGGGATCCCGGTAATTGCAGATGGCGGTATCCGTTACACCGGCGACATGGTAAAAGCACTTGCTGCTGGCGCCAACGTAGTAATGATGGGATCTGTTTTTGCAGGTACCGAAGAAAGCCCTGGCGACACCATTATTTATGAAGGACGTAAGTTTAAAGAATACCGTGGCATGGGAAGCTTAGGCGCCATGAGTCAAGGAAGTGGCGACCGTTATTTCCAAGACGTAGAAGCGGATATTAAAAAATATGTTCCAGAAGGCATCGAAGGACGCGTTGCATACAAAGGAAATATCTCTGAAATTATTTACCAGTATGTGGGTGGATTAAGATCAGGTATGGGCTACTGCGGTGCTAAAAATATCAAAGCATTACAGCAAGCAACTTTTGTAAAAATTACAAACGCGGGCATGAAAGAAAGCCATGCACACGATATTGATATCACAAAAGAAGCCCCTAATTATAGCCGTAAATAATATCACGACTTGAAAAAATCAACCCTACTCGGTTATAGTATTTTAACAGGCCTGTTACTCGTTGTAGCATGGCCTGTTTTTTGGTTGGCACTACTTTTATTTGTAGCCTGGGTGCCCCTACTTATTATTGCGAATAACGTTACCAAAAAACTACACTTTTTTGGCTACACATTTTTGTCGGTACTCATTTGGAATGTTGGCACTACCTATTGGATGTGGAACTCCACCGATGTAGGTAGCGTAGCGGCCATCATCGCTAACAGCCTACTCATGTGCGTGCCCTGGCTATTTTATTTTACTGCCGCACAAAAAAATAAAAACATTGGCTTTTTTACACTCATTGTTTCGTGGCTCACTTTCGAATACATCCATTTAAACTGGCAAATTAGCTGGCCCTGGCTCACGCTAGGCAATGGGTTTGCGATGCACACCAGCGTGATTCAGTGGTACGAATACACCGGCGTAGCCGGTGGAAGTTTATGGATACTACTCATGAACATACTTGTGTTCAAATTAGTCCTCGCAAAAAAAGAAAAGCAGCCCATCAAAAAAAACATCGTTCAAATCGTATCGTTTTTTATTGTGCCAGTTGTTTGCTCAAACCTCATACTCAGCTATCAAAAAACACAAGCCAACACGAGTTCCAAAAATGCAAATAGTACACAAAATGTATTAGTGGTACAACCCAATATTGATCCCTATCAAAAGTTTGAAATTTCTAGTGCGTCATCGCAAATTGCAGCGCTCATTAACGCCACCGAATCAAACATGGATAGTAGCACCACCCTGGTACTATGGCCAGAAACAGCCATGAGCGTTGCCGACTGGCAGGACAATATTACCACCAACCCCTACTACCAACCCATATTTGAATTTAGTAAAAGACATCCAAGGCTTAATATTTTATCGGGTATCGAAACCTATAAAAAATATGGCGCCACCAAAGAAACACCCACCGCCAAACAATCGAGCGATGGCAGTTTTTACTACGACGCATTTAATGCAGCCGTATACATTAACAACGGAACGCCGCTTGCTTTTTACAACAAAAGTAAACTCGTGCCAGGTGTAGAAACCCTTCCTACCTTTTTAAATTTTTTAGGTCCGCTCCTCGAGCAGTTTGGGGGCTCCACCGGTGGGTACGGAAAATCAAAAGAAGCAGAGGTATTTACCAGTAATGGATGCCAGTATATTAGTGCGCCCATCATTTGCTACGAAAGTATTTACGGCGCTTATGTAGGCACTTACAAACAAAAGAGTGCTAACCTGCTAGCCATTATTACCAACGACGGTTGGTGGGGCAACACCAGCGGGCACAAACAGCATTTACTGTATGCTGCACTTAGAGCCATAGAAACAAGAACCTGGGTGGCGCGCAGTGCCAATACGGGCATATCAGCGGTAATTGATCCACTCGGAAACATAGTAGCACAAAAAGGTTGGGATGAAAAAGCGGTTATTAAATACAGTATACCAACAAAATCTACCCTTACTTTTTACGCAAAATATGGCGACTGGTTGTATTTGATTTTTTCATGTTTTGCGGTTCTACTAATCCTACAAGGTGCATATAAGCGCTTTAAAAAATAAGCATGGAAACCCGTTCATTTGAATTTGACAAACACCAAATGTGTTATACAAAAACGGGCGCTGGGCCCGCCGTTATTTTACTACATGGCTTTGGAGAAGACCACCGCATATTTAATAGCACCGTTTCAGCACTCGAAAAAAATTATACGGTATACACACCTGATTTACTAGGTACAGGCATATCGTCCATAAATACATTTTCATCAAATTTTTCGATCGAATATTTAGCAGATAGCATAGCAGCTTTCATTGAAAATGAAAAAATTGAAAACTGTACTTTACTCGGACATAGTATGGGTGGATACGTAACGTTGGCTTTTGCAAAAAAATACCCACAGGTTCTAAAAGGTTTTGGATTACTTCATTCAACCGCTTTACCAGACACACCCATTAAAATTGAAAATAGAACGCGGGGCATTTCTTTTATACAAAAATTTGGCGCCACTACTTTTTTAGAAACAACAGCGCCTAATTTATTTGGCACCTACACACAAAAAAACCACCCGCAATTAATTACTGAATTTATACAGTCGATACCAGCATTTTCCAATGAGGCCCTTACTTTTTATTACCAAGCCATGATGGCCCGCCCAGATTTAACTTCAGTTTTAGAGACCACCTCCTCACCAGTGCTATTTATTTTAGGCGACCAGGACATGCCAGTAGCACTAGAAGACACTTTACCGCAAACAAAAATGCCCAAGACCGCGTATCTTTATGTGCTAGAAAATTGTGGCCACATGGGTATGCTTGAACAACCCACAAATTTCAACAACGCGGTACTCGATTTTTTGGATAAAGTCAATGCATGAAAAAATGGTTTATAATACTACTCGTTAGCGCTTGTGTTACCACTGCGCATGCATCACATATTTCGGGTGGTGAGATGTATTATACCTACCTCGGCAAATCACCCACCGATGCCAACAAATTAAGATACGCTATTACCCTTTTATTATACAAAGACACCACCGTTACGGGACCTACCGTAGCATCACTATTAAGTAATTATAATATTTCTATTTATAGAGGCGACAACAACGCACTCGTTGGTAATTATGTGCTGAGCAGAAAGAGTTATGACTTTATGAAACTAAGCACCTACGATAAATGCTTGTCTAGTTTTCCACGTGTAGAGTTTGCTGTTTCGGCTTATGAAGTAGTAGTAGATTTAGATCCTAATGCCGATGGTTATTTTGCAAGTCATTCGCAGTGTTGTAGGGTAAGTGGCGTATTAAATATGAACTCTAACACCGTGGGTACTAGCTACTGGGTAAAATTTCCGGGCATCAACAACAATCCATTTGCACCCGAAAATTCAAGCGCTACATTTTTAAAAAAAGATACCATCCTTGTTTGTGTATCCTCGCCCCTCCAACTCGATTTTAGCGCAGTAGATCCAGACAAAGATTCGTTAGTATATTCATTTGCACCCGGCTATATTGGTGCAGGACCACCGCCCAATCAATTGCCACTTCAATCAGACGCACCACCCTACAACACCGTATCTTACTTTGGAGGATTTAGTTTTGATAGACCTTTTGGAAATACCTCCACACAAATCAATGCAAAAACAGGATTGGTTTCCGGCAGAGCACCAGCAATTACGGGCATTTATTTAATAGCAGTAAAAGTAGAAGAATACCGAAACGGTAAAAAAATTAGTGAGCACCAAAAAGAATTTCAAGTAAAGGTTGAAAATTGTTCGATAACCGCCGCCGAATTAAAACCACAGTATGTTTCTTGCGATGGATTTACACTTAGGTTCGAAAACGAATCTACAAGTCCTAGCATCAATGGCTATTTATGGAATTTTGGAGATGGCGCTACCAGTGTATCTACCTTACCTACGCCGACACATACCTATAAAGACACGGGTACTTATGTTTTAAAATTATTAGTAACAAGCACCGGTGGTTGTCAAGACTCTACCACATCCATAGTAAAAGTATACCCTACTTTTAAAACAGATTTTTCGGTTACTGGAACCTGCGTACTTAATAATTATGCATTCAAAGATTTAACCAGCAGCAGATATGGTATTGTAAATAGTTGGCGCTGGAGTTTTGGCGATGCTGCTAGCACTGCTGACAGCGCTAGCACAAAAGATACGGTTTGGAAATATAGTAGTGCGCAAAAAGCAACCGTCACACTTATTTCAACCAATAACAAAGGTTGCATAGACACCCTCACCAAACAAATTGATATTTTAGATAAACCACAAATCAATCTTCCATTTAAAGACACGCTTATTTGTAGTAACGATACCCTTCCCTTAAAAGCGGTGATTAGTAATACAACCTCCATTAGCTGGGTGCCTGGTAACAATGTCAATAAATTAAGAATTATTGGCGCAAATACTGCAAACCCTACTGTGTATCCAAATGATAGCACCAAATATTATGTAACAGTAATGGACAATGGATGTACTTCCACAGATAGTGTGATGGTCAACGTACTTCAATTTATTAAAGTAGATTTAAAAACAGATAGCACCATATGTAGGGGCGATAGTTTTGCATTAGCACCCACTTCTTTTGCACTTTCTTATATATGGCGTAGCTCTGGTGGAGATGTAGTAGACCCACTTAAAAATCCAATTGTAAAACCGTTAAGTAACACCCAGTATTTTGTAACAGCCAATTTAGGAAAGTGTCAAGACAAAGATTCGATACTCATTAAAGTAGTGGCTACACCTGCCGTTACTGCAACACCCGATACTACCATTTGTTTTGGTACGACGCTCCCTTTACAAGCAACCATTAGTGCTAGTAAATTTTCGTGGAGCCCTACTAGTAGTTTAACGGGCTTTAATACCCTACGCCCTGTGGCAAGGCCTGTAAATTCTACAAACTATGTGATTGCCGTTTCTGATACACTTGGTTGTCCAAAAATTGTTACCGATACCATTCGTGTAACCGTTGTGCCGCGCATTATTCCAAATGCAGGAAACGATACCATTGCTGTTATTGGAAAACCCATGCAACTTGCCGCCAGTGGTGGTCTTAGCTACTTATGGACCCCTTCTACCTTTTTAAACAACCCGCTCATTGCCAACCCGGTATTTACAGGTGTAGCAGGAACCGACTCTGTTGTTTACACCGTGAGGGTATTTACACAGGCTGGCTGCTACGCCGAAGACAATGTTACCGTTACCATCTTTAACGGTATTTCAAACATATGGGTGCCTTCTGGATTTACACCTAATAAAGATGGCAAAAATGATATTTTAAGACCCATCACAAAGGGCATCAAACAATTGATTCATTTTAATGTTTTTAATAGATGGGGGCAACTCATTTATTCCACCAACCGTATGGGTGAGGGTTGGGATGGAACTTATAAAAATGAATTACAACCAAGTGGTGCCTATGTGTATGAAGCAGTAGGCATCGATTACGCAGATAAAAAAGTTTACACCAAGGGAACAAGTGTTATTATCAGATAAAAGAAAGTATGAGTAAAACAATTTTAATAACAGGTGCCACTTCTGGTTTTGGAGAAGCGATGGCGCATGTGTTTGCAGCGGCAGGTAACAAATTAATTATTACCGGCAGAAAAGAAACGCTATTAGCTACCTTAAAAGAAACCCTTGTTTCAAAACACAATGCTACCGTGCATACGTTATGCTTTGATGTACAAAATAAAGAAGCTGTTTTTGCAGCTATAAATACAATACCAGATGCTTTTAAAAATATTGATATACTCATTAATAATGCTGGTTTAGCACTGGGTCGCGACGCTTTTCAGGACGCCAATTTAGACGACTGGGAAACCATGATTGACACCAACGTAAAGGGACTCCTCTACGTGAGTAAAGCAGTACTTCCTCTACTCATCAACAATAAAAAAGCGCATATTATTAATATTGGTTCTACAGCTGGTGTAGAAGTATACAAAGAAGGAAATGTATACTGTGCTAGTAAACACGCTGTGGCTGCTATTTCAAAATCGATGCGCATCGATTTATTACCACAACACATAAAAGTAACGGCCATTCATCCGGGTGCTGCTGAAACTAATTTTAGTAATACTAGATTTAAAGGAGACGGTGCAAAAGCGGCGGCCGTTTACGAAGGATACAAAGCATTAGAAGCGGTTGATGTTGCAAATGTTGCCTACTATGTTACAACACTTCCCGATCATGTATGTATCAATGAACTTGTAGTTACTTGTACCAGTCAGGCCAATTCTTTTTATTTACACAAATAAAATTGCGCGCTTTTTTCGAAATGTGTTTATCCAAAATCAATTTCGGTATTGTCACCAATATTTAAACTACGCGACAAGCCTTTAACACTCGCGTCACTTCCAATTAAAGAATTGTCAAGTACTACTTCGTGTAAATTGGTGTAGCCACCAATAATACTATCTCTAATAATAGATTGTGTAATAGTGGTGTTAGGACCAATGGTTACATGGGGTCCAATAATAGCATTTGAAATGGTGCAGCCTTCTGCAATACTCACCGGATGAACAATAATAGTGTCTTTATAGATATCTGCTGCGGGTACATGGCCCCCCATCTTTTTTAAGAGCGTTGCATTGGTTTCAAGTATCGATTCCTTTTTACCACAATCAAACCAATTGGCTACTTTAAATGACCTGAAACGGGTGCCCTTTTGTACCATGCAGGCAAGCGCATCCGTTAAATTGTACTCACCCCTGGTAGTAATATTTTCTACAAAAAGTTGATGCAAACATTCAAATAAAACAGCTGTTTCATTAATCTTATACAGTCCAACTAGCGCCATATTACTTTTGGGGATGGCTGGCTTTTCTACCAAATGTTCTATAAAACCATCTTCATCCATAGTAGCCACACCAAAATCGCGCGGATCATCTACTTTTCTTACCCCAATCATACTAACCGGGCTATCAATAATTTCCTTGACGTCAAAATCACAAATGGTATCTCCAAGAGCCACAAAAATGGGCTCGTCTCCAATGAGTTGCTTGGTTAATTCTACCGCATGACCTGTTCCCTGACGTTCATTTTGGTAAACAAAATGCGTTGTTAAATTTGGGTAGGTTTGTTTAACGTAATCCTGTATTTTTTCGCCTAGATAACCCACAATAAAAATAAACTCGTTGATACCCGCATCTCTTAACTGATCCACAATATGCGAGAGAATGGTTTTGCCTGCAATAGGTATTAATGCCTTGGGTTGCGTATACGTAAGCGGTCTCAATTTTGTTCCAGCACCAGCTACAGGGATAACAGCTTTCATAACTTGGGGGATTTAAAAAGATTTACCCACATTGATTAGGGGTTCGAAAATAGTAAAATTAGGCATTATAACAACAATTGTGAATAGTTTGAGGCTTCACGCCTCAATTTGAAGCACCATAATGAAGGCCTTAACTTATCTTTGTACCCAAGCAAAAAAAATAGCAACCATGCAAAGAGATACCCTTGTTTTTGACATCATCAACCAAGAATTAGCACGCCAACGTAGAGGCATCGAACTCATTGCTTCTGAAAACTTTACAAGTCTTCAAGTAATGCAAGCGATGGGCGGTGTGATGACGAATAAATATGCCGAAGGGTATCCAGGACGCAGGTATTATGGTGGTTGTGAAATTGTCGATCAAACAGAGCAATTAGCCATTGATCGTTTAAAGCAAATTTTTAATCTGGAGTACGCCAACGTACAACCACACAGCGGTGCACAAGCCAATGCAGCACTCATGCTTGCTATTTTACAACCCGGCGATTCTATTTTAGGATTAGACCTTAGCATGGGCGGTCACTTAACGCACGGATCTGGTGTTAATTTTTCTGGCAAAATTTACAAGCCACATTTTTATGGTGTTGTAAAAGAAACAGGCTTAATCGATTATGAAATGCTTGAAGCGCAGGCAAGAGCAGCTAAACCAAAATTAATTATTTGTGGTGCCAGTGCTTACAGTAGAGATTGGGATTACGCGCGCATCAGAAAAGTAGCCGACGAAGTAGGTGCTTTTGTACTTGCTGATATTGCACATCCAGCTGGTTTAATTGCAAAAGGTTTATTAAGTTCTCCTTTTGATCATTGCCATTTTGTTACCTCTACTACCCACAAAACTTTACGTGGACCTCGTGGTGGTGTAATTATGATGAAAAAAGATGGCGAAAACACACTTGGCTTAAAAGACATTAAAGGAAATTTAAGACTATGGTCTAATGTGATTGATATGGCTGTGTTTCCGGGTACACAAGGTGGACCACTCGAACACGTGATTGCTGCAAAAGCCATTGCGTTTGGTGAAATTTTAACCGACGAGTTTTTAGTATACCAACAGCAGGTGCAAAAAAATGCGCAAGCAATGGCTAAAAACTTTACCGACAAGGGATATGAAATTATTAGTGGCGGTACCGACAACCACTTAATGCTCATTGATTTACGCAACAAAAACATTAGCGGTAAAAAAGCCGAGCAAGTTTTAGGACACGCAGACATTACAGCCAATAAAAATATGGTACCTTACGATGACAAGTCTGCCTTTGTTACCTCAGGGATCAGATTTGGTGTTGCAGCTGTTACCACAAGAGGCATGGTTGAATCAGATATGGCTTTTGTTGTAAATGCAATTGATAAAGCGCTGATGAACCCAGATGATGCTGCACTTCTCCAAAAATTAAAAGGTGAGGTAAACGAGTTTATGTCTCAATTTGTTTTATACCCTGAGCTATGATACAACGCATTCAAACCCTATGGTTACTGTTAGCAAGTATTTGTGCATTTGCATCTGTGAAGCTGCCTTTTTATTTTGGTAGCTTAGAAATCCCAGGACCCACAATTACCATAACACCATACGATCATTTTATGTTACTCGTATTTGTAATCGCTACGGGGCTCGTTGCACTAATCAATATTTTTTTGTACAGCAATAGAAGCCTGCAAATTAAAATAAGTGTAGTAGGACTTTTATTAGGGATTGTAAATCTTATGCATTACTTCCTCTATATGCGAGGCTTTAAATCAGGAGGACTATCCCTCTATTCGATTTTTAGTTTTTTAGTACCCGTATTTTTTATACTTGCTATAATAGGGATGTACAAAGATCAGAAGTTGCTCAAAAGCCTAGACCGCTTGCGTTAATAAATAGCTAACCTTCCATTATTTCAGGCACTTACAAGTATTTAGCGGTATGAGAAGCGGCGCATTTTTTAATACCTAGTGGCACGCCTTCGTACACAACCGTTCCTCCACCATCTCCTGCTTCTGGCCCCATATCTATAAGCCAATCTGCCGATTTGATAACGTCTGTGTTGTGTTCAATAACAATGAGTGAATGTCCCTGATCGATAAGTGCAGAAAAAGAATTGAGTAACTTTTTGATATCATGAAAATGAAGTCCGGTGGTAGGTTCATCAAAAATAAACAGCATTTGACCATGCCCTTTACCCTTGCCTAAAAAGCTGGCAAGCTTTACACGCTGGGCTTCTCCACCACTTAAAGTATCACTACTTTGTCCGAGTTTAATATACCCAAGCCCCACCGATTGTAGTGGCAGAATAGCGTTGTAAATATTTTTATCTTCTACAAAAAATTCCAGTGCCTGATCTACAGAGAGTTCCAATACATCAAAAATATTTTTGTCTTTGTAGTTAACTTCCAATACTTCTTCTTTAAATCTTTTACCCCCACAAGATTCACAAGTAAGGTGCACGTCAGCTAAAAATTGCATCTCTACTACTTGTTCCCCTTCTCCTTTACAGGTATCACAACGTCCACCATCCACATTAAAAGAAAAATGCTTGGGCATAAAACCACGCATTTTAGAAAGCGGTTGTTTCGAATATAAATCTCTAATGCCATCATAGGCTTTTATATAGGTAACGGGGTTGCTTCGTGATGATTTTCCAATAGGGTTTTGATCAATGAGTTCTATTTGAGAAATAGAATCGACATCACCAATAAGCTTGCTATGAAGTCCCACTTTATCGGCGGGTTCACCCTTATATTTTTGAAGTGCAGGATATAAAATTTGCTTTACCAGCGTTGTTTTACCACTACCACTCACGCCACTAATTACACAAAGTGTTTGTAGCGGAAATTTTACAGTAATATTTTTTAAGTTGTTTTGTCTAGCACCTTCTACCCCAATAAAACGAGTACTCTTTCTTAATGTTTTTGGCGCTTCGATGGCTAGCGCACCTGATAAATACTTACCCGTTAAGCTATCTGAATTTTTTATAAGCTCGTTGTAATTACCTGCTGCTACTACTTCACCACCAAGATGCGAAGCAAATGGACCCATGTCAATAATATGATCAGCTTTACGCATAATCATTTCATCGTGTTCTACCACCACCACCGTATTACCTAAATCGCGTAACGATTGTAGCACACCAATTAGACGCTCCGTATCACGCGAATGAAGACCAATAGAAGGCTCATCTAATATATACAACGAGTTGGTTAAATTACTTCCTAAATTTCTAGTTAATTGTATGCGCTGACTTTCACCACCACTTAACGAATTAGCAAGCCTGTCTAGTGTCAAATAGCCAAGACCCACGTCTAGTAAGGTTTGTAGGCGCTGGTGGATTTCAATTAAAATACGTTTAGCAACGCTGTTGTCATGCTCCGATAGTACGAGCGCCTCAAACCATGTTTTCACATCTCTGACAGGCATTTTACATAGTTCACCAATATGTTTACCCCCTACTTTTATGTACAAGGCTTCTTTGCGTAAACGGTATCCGCCACAACTTGTACAAGTAGTGCGTCCACGATACCTACTCAATAAAACACGGTATTGAACTTTGTATAAATTTTGCTCAACTTCTTTAAAAAAATCATGAATACCATACACTTTACCCACACCATCCCACAGCTGTTGGTACTGGACTTTGGTTAATTGTGCAATGGGTTTATGGATAGGAAAATCAAATTTAGAAGCCCCTTTAATAAACTGGTCTTTCCACCAACTTAATTTTTCCCCTTTCCAAGGGGCCACCGCACCTTCAAATAAACTCAACCTTGTATCTGGAATTACTAGATCTGCGTCTACCCCTAATACCTGACTAAACCCTTCGCAAGTATGGCAGGCACCAAATGGATTGTTAAATGAAAATAAATTAGGTACGGGCTCTTCAAACACAATACCATCGAGCTCAAAACGGCTGCTAAAATGTTGCACTTTTTTTGTGTCCACCTCTATGTATACTTCGCCCTCCCCTTCGTAAAAAGCAGTTTGTACCGAATCAGAAAGGCGGTGCATATCATCTTCGTCAAAGTCTTTAACCACAACGCGGTCTATGAGTACCCAAGTTTGTGGAATGGACTCGGTAACAGAGGTAGATTTAGCGAGTGGTAATATTTTTTTTAATGCAGCTGGCGTTTGTTCCATTAGCTCCTCAATGCGCATGATAGGCTCGGGGGCAGCTGCTACATATATTCTGGTAAATCCTTTTTGTAATAAAATAGTAAGCTCTTCAAGTACCGCTCTGTTTTTATGTTGCTTTAAAGCAACGCCAATTACTACTTTACTATTTTTTGGAAGGGCACAAATAGCTGCTACTACATCCGATACCTCATCTTTTTTTACTTCTTTGCCACTAACAGGAGAAATGGTTTTGCCTGCTCTTGCAAATAACAGTCGGAGGTAATCATAAATTTCAGTCATGGAACCCACCGTACTGCGGGGTGTGCGGGTAATTACTTTTTGCTCTACTGCAATAGCTGGGCAAAGGCCTTTAATCATGTCCACGTCTGGCTTTTCCATACGGGCCATAAATTGTCTGGCATAGGCACTTAAACTTTCGGCATAGCGGCGCTGCCCTTCGGCAAATAAAGTGTCAATGGTTAGTGACGACTTACCACTTCCCGAAACGCCCGTTACTACAATAAATTGACCGCGCGGAAATGCCACGCTTACATTTTTTAAATTGTGCACGCGCGCACCCACCACCTCAATAGCGTCCAGACCCTTTAATGGATCCTTTGCCCCGATTACTTTTGCGCCCTTTACCTCCGCTGTATCTACTTGTTTTTTTGCTGCCATAAATATTACACAATGTAAACAGATTATCGCAGCATAGGTTTAGTTACAGCTTAAATAAAGCCAGATTTTTTTGGGCCTCACACAATTTTTTTTCAAATTATTCGATGTGAATAACCAAACACCTCTTTTGCAATGTATCCACAAGCGAGCAACCAGCATAAAAGTTGGCTAATTTGAACTCCGAGAAAGAAAATAGACTATGAAAACACTCGAGCAGGTTGCAGATTTAGATTTGATACGTTCCTTTCAAGCCGGTGACACAGAAGCATTTGATGTACTGGTAACACGCTACAAAGACCGTATCTACTCCTCTATTTTGTTTTTTGTAAAGGACACTTATTTAGCCGAAGACCTGTTTCAAGACGTGTTTATCAAAATCATTGACACCCTAAAAAACAAGCGCTACACCGAAGAAGGTAAGTTTTTACCTTGGGCACTCCGAATTGCACACAACCTATGTGTCGATTATTTTAGAAAAGTAAAGCGTACGCCTGCTATCAAAACTTCGGACGATCAGGACATTTTTGAAGTGATCAATGTATCACAAGAAGCGCCGGATCAAAAGCTCATGCGCGGTGAAAGCCACGACAAAGTGCGCCGCATGCTCGATTTACTTCCAGAAGAGCAAAGAGAAATTATTGTGCTAAGGCATTACGCCAACCTTAGTTTTAAAGAAATTGCTGAAATTACCAATTGCAGCATCAACACGGCGCTGGGTCGTATGCGTTACGGACTCATCAACCTGCGCAAAATGATGACCGAAAATCAGATGACTTTATAAGTAAGGTCATTTAGCGCTAGAAAAACCAGGATTCATTTTATTTATTGGCTGCATCAAAAGCCGCTTTAACAGCGTCTAGGTGCTTTATAAAGCCCGCCACACTAGGGTCGTAGCCATATTTTACATCACTTAACGGCTTTCCGTTTAAATCTAAAAACATATAGAGCGGCTGTGCATTAAAACCAAAGGTTTTAATTTCGTAGTCTAGGTTTTTACCGCCTACGGTTTCAATTTTAACGCCGTTTTTGTCAGTGTAATGCTCGCTTGCAGGCAGTTCTTCTGTTTCGTCTACATATAAACTTACGAGTACAAAATTTTCTTTGATGCGTGATAGTACCGCCGGATCCTTCCACACCTGTTCTTCCATTTTTCGGCAATTTGGACAGGTGTGTCCTGTAAAATCTAACATCACCGGCTTCTTTAAAATTTTAGCAGCAGCCATCCCTTCTTCCAAATCAAAATAAGCCGTTAATCCAAAAGGCACTTCTAATTTGTTGGTGTATTTTTTGGGAGGTGACGCCTGTGGTCCAGCGCTAGGGCTTACCACACCCGCGTTGCCAATTTTATATTGAAGGTCATTTAAATTAAATTCTTGTGTAGTAGATGGAGGGATAAAACCGCTGAGTGCCTTTAATGGTGCGCCCCATAAGCCTGGCACCATATACACAGCAAAACTAAAACTTGCTATCGCAAAAAATAAACGAGGCACCGACAGGTATGGCAAATCACTATCGTGCGCAAATTTTAATTTGCCTAGCAAGTAAACGCCTAGTAAGAAAAATACCACAATCCATAATACTAAAAACACATCTCTATTTAAAATACCTAAATGATAAGAAAGGTCTACGTTGGATAAAAATTTAAGGGCTAATGCTAGTTCAATAAAACCAAAACTTACTTTGATGGTATTTAACCAACCGCCACTTTTTGGAAGTGATTGTAGCATGGATGGAAAAAATGCAAACAAAGAAAATGGAATAGCGAGGCCAACCCCAAAACCCATCATACCTACAATGGGCGCGAGTCCTACGCCTTGCATACTGGTTTGTCCAAGCAGGGTGCCCACAATTGGTCCGGTGCAAGAAAACGAAACAATTACAAGGGTTAAAGCCATAAAAAAGATACCAAGTAATCCACCTTTGCCGGCTTTTTGATCGGCTTTGTTGGCCCAACTATTCGGAAGCGCTAATTCAAAAGCACCAAAAAAAGAAATGGCAAAAACAATAAACACCACAAAAAAGAAAATATTAGAAACCGGGTGCGTCGATATCGTGTATAAAATTTTATCACCAAAAATAAGTGTAAGTATAAGCGTTGGTATGGTATATATCAGCACAATCGATAGAGAATACCAAACTGCATTTTTTAAACCTTCTATTCTTGTTTTGCTACGCTTTAAAAAAAAGCTAACCGTTACGGGTATCAGTGGGAACACACAAGGCGTAATAACAGCAAGCAACCCCGTTGCCAAACAAAGTAAAAAAATGCTCCACATAGAGCCTTCTGTATTTTCAGATGCCGCGCCGGCGTCAGCTACATCATTAGTAGTAGCAGCACTCGCATCTGTAATAGTCACGTTTATCTTTTCTTCACCACTCGGAAATTCTTCTCCCTTTACGCCAAGCCAATTAAAGGTTCCCTTAATAGCCGATACACCCGGCTTAAAAAAAACAGTATACAAAAAAGTTACGCTATCATAAGCAGTTCCTTTATCTGTGCTGCCCGGAAGCGCCACAGCACCTGCTACGCCTTCTTCTTTAACAGCCGTGGTTACAGAAGCCGAACTATCTAATTGAAGTGAGGATACAAATACGTCGTCGTTGTTTTTTTTAACGGCTGTAAAAATGCGCGCGCCATTTAATGTGGTAGCTTTTACGAGTAAAGTAGCAGACGTGTCAGACAATTTAGTGGCCGAAAAAACAAACTGCACAGGTTGCTTAACGTCCTGTGCAGCTATAAACTGAAATGACTGCACCAAAAACAGTGCAACAATAAAAAATATTTTCTTAGTCATTATTGAAGCTTAAGATCAAAGGTTTTTTTACTAGGCGGCAAGCACTGACGATCATCACAAACCATATATTCGACACTGCCACTGATATTTGTTTTAACACCTGCTCTCACTTTTAGGGTTTGCGTATAGGTAGCAGTTTCGCCAATATAACGCACATTGGTTTTAAAAATTTCGTCATATACCTGCTTTACTTTACCTACTTCTTTGGTAACACCAACTACGGTTACAAGCGGATTATTTTTAAAAGCAATTTTAGTAGCTACGGGCCCACCTTTACCAGTGGTTTGCGAATAAATATGCCAATCCCCTTCTATGTTTGCGGTAGCCGTAAAAGTATAGGTATCGGCACTCACTTTTTTTACCGAATAAGACCAGTCTACGGGGTCCTGAATTTGAGCCGACGCCGCATAAGCAAT
This sequence comes from Bacteroidota bacterium, assembly GCA_947461125.1. Lineage (GTDB taxonomy): Bacteria > Bacteroidota > Bacteroidia > Chitinophagales > Chitinophagaceae > Sediminibacterium. The sequence goes on from CANHHX010000003.1 coordinate 32,373, forward strand.
AAACAAAAAAGCAAGTATTGAAAATATTTTTTTCATCATCGTTAATTTAACCCAAGTAATTCAAACACCTTTTTCCCATCGATATTACCAAGTATACTTGATGTCGCGCGCTCTGGGTGCGGCATCATACCAAATACATTTTTTGCTGCGTTGCTGATGCCCGCAATATTTCTGGTAGCACCATTGGGGTTACTTCCTTCCGTAGCAGCTCCGTTTTCGTCACAATAAGTAAAAATGACTTGTCCGTTTGCTTCTAATGCATCGAGTGTTTTGTTGTCTGCAAAATAACGGCCCTCGCCATGTGCAATAGGTATTTTTAAAGCCCCTGTTTTGGGATTCGTGATAAATACATTTTTACAAATAAATTGCTGATTGGCATTTTGAAGCAATACACCCGGAAGCAATCCACTCTCACATAATATTTGAAATCCATTGCACACACCAAGTACTTTACCCCCTCTGTTTGCAAAATCAATTACAGATTGCATCATGGGGCTAAAACGAGCAATGGCTCCACAACGTAAATAATCGCCATAAGAAAATCCACCCGGAAGTACAATACAATCGTCTGTGGTAAACATGCTAAGGTCTTTGTCTTTATGCCATAACATAATTACTTCTTTACCCAAATCCTGGGCCAAAGCGTCCTGCATATCTCTGTCACAATTAGACCCTGGAAAAACGACCACACCAAATTTCATAAAATGTATAATTATCTGATAGAATAACACAAAGGTAACCCTCAAAAAGATAAGCAAAAGGCTAAATTTTCACCAAATGCCAGTTGTTGATAATTATAAGGCCGAGAGCGGTCCAAAAAAGAAAATTAGGGAGTAAAAGGCTTCTGGGGTTACTATATCCGTTGGAAATGGTTGCAGAAAGAGGCACTAGACCCATGAGTAGCACTTGGGGACCTAAACTGCTAAATAAAAAAGGGCTAATAATCAATACAAAAAGGAGTACCATCATCACCCCCCAGTTTTTACGTATTTGTATCACTAACCTGCCCACGTGTAATTGTAATTGATAGAGCCCAACAAGGGAGGCGAATACAATAAATCCAAGGTTAAGGAGGTAAAGATTTTCAACGCCAACAAGAGGTGATCCAAATGTAATAGTGGGCAAATAGTTGATAGCTGTTGACCAGGCATTATTTAAGTATAAAAGCACAAATACAAAATAGTAAGGAAGCAAAATACCTAATAACAATACCAGCCACTCGGCTATTCTAAACGGCCTTACCACAGCTAATGCAAATAGCACGACCACAATTAATATAGACAAAGGATGAAATAGAAGAATGGAGATGCCTGCTATCAACCCAATATTAAATAAGAGCGTTTTAGGCTCCGGATTATTGTAGAGCCTGCTAAGCTTAATAAACATCCAAAGCGTCAATGAATTACTCACTAATGTTTCTGTTATCAAATCGGATTTCATCAGAAGCCCTGACAACAAAATATACGTCATAGCAGGCACATAGTTAACACTTGAAAACATGCGTAAATCCTGCATCACCATATTAAGGCGTAACGCCTGTGTAACCAGTAAAGCATGAAATAGTATAACTTGAATGGCAATGGGTAAATTGTAAATGTACTGAGCAAGTACATATGAAAACAGTCCATTTTGCTGGCCTGCTGCAACAGTTGGCGTGGTTAGATCTGCACCCAAATGAAAATGCACACCCACACTCAACAGGAGCACCAGTAAGATATTTACAACAGATCTGTCTCTAAATAAAAAAACCATGGAATACGTTTCGGTCTAAAAGTAAGCTAATAATCAATTTTAGCAAAACAAGTATACCCTCTATACATGCATGGCACAATCATTTGCCTGAGTCCCACTTGCTTTGCAAGCCTTGGCATAAACTCATGACCCCGATCTACATTTTTAAAGCCAGGATTTCGATTAATTCTACCATCGGGGGTAATGGCCTGATTGGTTAACACGTTTTGGTTTTTTTCTTGCACGTTAAAAATAAAATTGAGCTGATCACCTGAATTTAACATCGAAAACCCAATAAATTTTTCTGAATTATCGTCAAACTGATTTTTACGAATCATATTACTCCATTCCATATTCCCTTTTGCGTCAAATGAAATGACAGCAATATTTTCCGCGAAATACCTGACCTGATTGTTGTTGTTAAAAAAAGCATTGTTGCGTCCCCATGGAGAGAGCCACATACCGCCCATGGGATTGTTCCATGAATAATAATCCATAGGGGACCAGAAAGGAGAGCCATATAAATAATCCCATCTATTAAGCGTGCTTCCCCTAGAGGAAGAAAAAACAGATTCTGAAATCATCATAAAACCTCCATCTCGCCTGACAAGAATATTTTTTAAAAAATAATCATTGAAAGCAGCCCTTGCTCCATTTTGACCCTTTGCATCTTCTTTAAATTCATCCGAGAAATAGGTAGAAGCATTTAATAATTCCTTATCTGAATTTTTATCCCACAAAGTGAAATAAATTCCTTCAATATTTCCACGTCGTTGTTTTCCAAAAAAAGAAGTGATTAAATAATGCTTGTTTAAATTATCAACTTTGATATGAATATCATCTAAATAAATGCCTTTAACCCCTAAATCAGAAATATACACATTGTCGTAATTTGCTTTTTTAGAAATCAGTGAAACCTTATTTATATTGTCGTTTTGCGCCGTACCACTCGCTCTTATACAAATTAAATCACCATCATTATCAAGTGCAAACTCTGCTAAAAAATCGTTGCGTTGCGGCATTGGTAGTTCGATCCGCGATTTTCTAATGAGGCCAAAATCTTGATCAAACAAACATGTTGTTAATACATGTGATTTTTCATTTTGGCTATTGATTTTAAAAATCATTATTTTTTTCTTGTCTTCACTCACCACCAAAGAGTACAATCTATTTGTACCGATAGAATTAGCATCGAGTGTACTATCTAGTTGCATGGGTTCCGACAATAAATTGCCATCACTATCCATTTTTACTGCCATGCAATACACCGTGCTTTTTCGTTGAAACTGATAGAGCATGTAAAAGTGATTGGCATAAGCTAAAAAGTCAGTTTGCATAAGACGGTCCGGCATATTCAGTTGTTGCTTACCTAGTAGTTTCATCTCAGGGTCAAACACCGATATCGTATGTCCATCTCGATAGTTCTTGTATACTAAAATCTTACCGCCTATTTTACCGAGCACCTCAAAACTATAAGAACGAGGATCGTCTCTATCCGGCTCGGAAACGGTAATTTGCTGTGCTTTTAAGGTAAAAGACAGCACCACAACAAGCGAAAAAAGCAATAAAAATGACTTTTTCATAGCAAAAAGCTTAGACCTCAAAGTTAAGCCCCTTTATCAAGAAATTACAAACCAAAAGGTTAAATAAATCTTAGGCATATCCCTATTTATTTAGTACCCGAACTTCTTTTTTGCTATACATTTGTAAAGCAAAACCAACATATACGTGAGCAAGAATCTAAACAAAGTCACTTCTGCAGGACTTGTCATTGCACTAGGAATCATTTACGGAGACATTGGAACCTCTCCTTTATACGTTTTAAACGAAATTATTTCAGGTAGAGAAATTAGCGATTTGCTAATTATTGGTTCCCTATCTTGTATTATCTGGACCCTAACACTCCAAACCACTTTCAAATATGTGATATTGACTTTAAAAGCCGACAACAAAGGCGAGGGTGGTATTTTTAGTTTATACGCACTTGTAAGACGACGTAAAAAATGGCTCGTGATACCCGCCATGATTGGGGGTGCAGCCTTACTCGCAGATGGTATTATCACGCCACCTATTACCGTTACTTCGGCCATTGAAGGGCTCAGACAAATTCCTGCTTTTCATGATATTACACAGCAAACCATTGTAACCATTGTGATTGCCATTATTAGTTTATTATTTTTTGTACAACAATTTGGCACCGCTTCTATTGGGAAATTATTTGGCCCTATAATGATGGTGTGGTTTGGTATGATTGCTATTTTAGGTCTTTCTCACATTGTAGATGAACTAAGTGTTTTTAAAGCTTTAAACCCTTATTACGGCGTTAAACTACTGGCCACTTATCCAAAAGGATTTTGGCTACTTGGCGCTGTGTTTTTATGTACTACTGGGGCAGAAGCACTATACAGCGATTTAGGACACTGCGGCAAAGGCAATATTCGTATTTCTTGGATTTTTGTAAAAGCATGTTTAATCATGAATTATCTTGGTCAAGGTGCTTGGCTCCTTGCACAATACAAGGGTCAAATTATTCCAGCAGCTGTTATGGCAGATGGCTTTAATCCTTTTATTGGTATCATGCCACAGTGGTTTAAACTGATAGGTATTATGATTGCCACTGCAGCAGCCATTATTGCGAGCCAGGCCTTAATTTCTGGATCCTTTACCCTGATCAGTGAAGCCATGCGTCTTAATTTATGGCCTAAAATGAAAATCAATTATCCAACCGAAGAAAAAGGACAACTATACATTCCCGGCATTAGCCTTTTATTGTTTGTAGGCTGCGTAGGCATTACCTTGTACTTTCAAAAATCTGCCAACATGGGCGCTGCGTATGGTTTAGCCATCACCCTTTGCATGATTAGCACTTCCATTTTGTTTGCCAACTTTTTAGTAAGCAAACGAACACTTCCAGCTTGGATTTATTTATACCTCGTTGTTTATTTACTTATTGAAACTTCATTTTTAATTGCCAACCTAGAAAAATTCATGCACGGTGGATACGTAACACTCATTGTAGGTGGTGCACTATTTACGGTGATGTATGTATGGTTTAGAAGTAGAAAAATTAAAAATAGCTATGTAGAGTTTGTGCATTTGGAAGATTATATTCCAATGATTCAGGAGCTCAGTAACGACAAATCAATTCCTAAATACGCGACGCACCTCGTGTACATGACAAGTGCTAACAACCACAAAGAAATTGAGCATAAAATCATCTATTCTATTTTAAATAAAAAACCGAAACGCGCCGATATTTATTGGTTTGTACACGTAGATGTTATTGATGAACCCTACACTTGTGAATACTCGGTAGAACATATCATTCCCAACGATATAATTAGGGTCGAATTTAGACTCGGATTTAGAATGGAACAGCGTATCAACCTAATGTTTAGAAAAGTGGTAGAGGATTTGGTAACCAATAAAGAGGTAAATATTACCAGTCGTTACGAGAGCCTAGAAAAAAACAATGTGGTGGGCGATTTTCAATTTATTGTACTTGAAAAATATTTAAGTGGTGATAATGATCTTCCCATTGTTCAAAGAATGATCATGAAACTTTATTTCTGGCTCAAAGAAATTAGCCTTGGCGAAGAACGTGGGTTTGGTCTCGATCCAAGTAATGTAACCATCGAAAAATTCCCGCTTATAGTAGCACCTGTTGCGAATTTAAATTTAAAGCGCATTTATTATGATGGTTTCGACGAAGACGAAGAAGATGAAATTGTATAAGAATTTATAATTCTTGAACACTCACTTTTTTGGCCGATACTTGTAAAGTATAATGAGCACCATGTTTGATGGCATAATTTTCTTTGTCATGACTTACCGGAAAATCGTAACACACCGGATAACTGTATTCCGCAACAGCAGACTGTATGATTTCATATACCGTTGCGCCAAAAGCCGGATCCGAATCTTTGGTTTGGGTAAACCCTCCAACTATAAGCCCAGCAAGGTTTGTAAGCATGCCGGCTCTTTTTAGTTGAATCATCATCCGGTCTATATTGTATTTGTATTCTCCAATATCTTCTAGAAATAAAATAGCATTTTTTGTTTGCAATTCTGACACCGTCCCAACTGCGTGAGCCACGAGTGTTAAATTACCACCCACCAATTTTCCGGTAGCTTTTCCGAGTCTATTAAGTGCATGTGTGGCTGCTTTATAATTTGCTTTTTTTCCTTGTAAAGCATGTTTTAAAGAAAGTACCCACTCATTATTAGAACCTCCGTTATTAAACGCACCTGCCATAGGTGCATGCAGCGACGCTGTTTTTAACACCTGCGTACAATGATTGTGTAGTAATGTAATATCGCTAAATCCAATTACCCATTTAGGATGCTTTTTAAAGTTTTTAAAATCGAGTACATCAATAATTCGACTCATACCATAACCACCTCTTCCACACAAAACCGCTTGCACATTTTTATCATCGAGCATTTCCTGTAAATCTGCAGCGCGCGCCTCGTCTGTGGCCGAAAAATAATGATGCTGTGTGCCTAGTGTTTTACCAATTTTTACTTTGTAACCCCAGGCTTCTAGGGTACTTATACAAGTAGCTGCTTTTTTTGCTGGTAGCGTACCCGAAGGGCATACTAGGCCAATGGTATCGCCCTTTTTTAGGTAGGGTGGAATTTTGATCATGCGGCAATTTAGCAATTTCAAGCAGTACTGACAAGAGGGGATCAAAAAGGCGTTCAACAACGCAGCTAAATTTGTACTTTTGTACCCTATTATGAGTACACCCAAACGATATTTAATTACAGCAGCCCTTCCGTATGCGAATGGGCAAAAACATATAGGACATTTGGCAGGCGCTTACCTGCCTGCCGATATTTACGTGCGTTATTTAAAAGCACAAAAAAGAGACGCCGTTTTTGTTTGTGGAAGTGACGAGCATGGCACTGCTATTCCTATTCAGGCTACCAAAGAAGGCACCACGGCGCAGGCCATCATAGACAAGTACCATCCTTTAATGGAGCAAAACTTTAAGGACCTAGGGATTGTATTTGATGTATACCACCGAACCAGTGATCCACTGCACCACCAAACAGCGCAGGAATTTTTTACAAAACTTGAAGCCAACGGGGATTTAGAAACCAAAGAAACAGAACAATATTTTGACGAAAGCGCCCAAACATTTTTAGCAGACAGATATATTAAAGGTACCTGCCCATCATGTGGTTATGATAGTGCCTATGGCGATCAGTGCGAAAAATGTGGCAAGAGCTTAAGTCCCGAAGAGCTTATCAATCCAGTAAGTACTTTAAGTGGCAATGCACCCATTAAAAAAACAACCAAGCACTGGTATTTACCACTTAATAGACACGAAGAATTTTTACGCAACTGGATTTTAGAAGAACACGGCAATGACTGGCGACCTAGTGTAGTTGGGCAGTGTAAGAGTTGGATAGACGGCGGTTTGCAGCCACGTGCTGTTACCCGTGATTTAGATTGGGGTGTTAAAGTACCCTTAGCAGGTGCCGACGGCAAAGTACTCTATGTATGGTTTGATGCACCTATTGGTTACATCAGTGCCACTAAACAGTGGGCCCTCAATACCGGTAACGATTGGAAACCTTATTGGGAAGATAAAGACACCAAGCTGGTGCATTTTATTGGAAAAGATAATATCGTTTTTCACTGTATTATATTTCCGGTGATGCTCAAACTGCATGGTAATATTTTACCAACGGACGTTCCTGCCAACGAGTTTATGAATTTGGAAGGCGACAAAATGAGCACTTCTAGAAACTGGAAATTAGACATGCAGGATTACATCACCGACTTTGTCAACAAAGAAAATGGTGGCCAACAAATGGCGGATGCACTCAGGTACTACCTCACACAAATAGCACCTGAAACAAAGGATAGTGAATTTATGTGGAAGGGATTTCAAGACGCCATCAATTCCGAACTTGTTAGTGTGTTTGGAAATTTTGTAAACCGTTCACTCGTGCTCATGCACAAGCTTTGTAACGGCAAAGTGCCTCCTTACCACACAGATATAGAAGATAGTGAAGACGCCTCTGTTAAAGAAGCGATTGCTGCTACTGCTAAAAAAGTAAGCGACCTTATTGAAGGGTACCGTTTTAGAGAAGCCCTTTTTGAAGTGATTGCACTTGCCAGAATTGGTAATGGTTACATGCAAAAGAAAGAGCCTTGGATTGTTGCCAAGCAACTAGCCGAGAATCCGGCTGCGCAAAAACAAATTGACAACTGTTTGCACCTGTGTTTACAGCTCACGGCTAACCTAGCTATTTTGGCGCAACCATTTTTGCCATTTACGGCTAAAAAAATGTGTCACTTACTAAAAGTGGTAGATAAAATATTAGACTGGGAAAATGCGGGCAGCTTAAAACTATTAAGCGTGGGCTACACCCTTCGCGCACCAGAACTATTATTTAGAAAAATTGAAGACGAAGAAATTGCAGCGCAAATACAAAAATTAAATGACGCCGCTCAAACAAAAAAAATGGAAACAGCCAATACGCCAATAACATCAACATCTACCATTGCCCCTGTTAAGCCAGAAATTGTATTTGATGATTTTGCAAAAATAGATTTGCGTGTAGGAACTATTGTTGCTGCGTCAAAAGTTGAAAAGGCCGATAAACTGCTACAACTCAGTGTAGACCTAGGTTTTGAAACACGCACCATTGTATCTGGTATTGCACAGCATTTTGAACCAGAAAGCATTGTTGGAAAGCAAGTAACGGTAGTGGTTAATTTAGCACCACGCAAAATGAGGGGGATCGAAAGTAATGGTATGATACTCATGGCCGAAGATGCCAATGGAAAACTCCATTTTATTAACCCATCAGACAATATTAATCCAGGAAGTGGTGTGAGCTAATTAAGAATAGCTCACACACTCTTTATTTTCTTTATCGGTATAGGCTAGGCCTTTCTCTTTTAAAACTTCGGCAGGTACCCCATTCCACTTATTAGGAACATTACCCGCATATCCTAAATCTTTAACACCCATTTCTGAAGTGTAAAATCCAGTAAGCGTTAAATCACGCATGAGGTTAAAAAAAGTAACACCTTGTTTGTTTTTTGGATCTGCTTTTTCGGGATAGGCAATTTGATCCACCATTTTAATTTGATCTGCGGCAGAACAGTCTACAAATGCTTTATCGAACTGCTTAAAGCACTGCATGTCAAGCCAGCGTAGGCCACCACGCATAGGCGTTTGATGCTCTGGCATATCTTTTACAATAAAAGCAATAAACTCAGGTACTTTAGCCTCTGTAGCGCTTCCACTAACCGCGTCTTTAGGTACGATGATATCCGAAAGTACGGTAATGGTAGCTAGTTCATGCGCTGTAAAAAATTCAGGCTCTGCTTCCACTTTTTTAAGGTGGTCTTTTTCTTCTTGCATACGGTCGGCAAGTAAGGCTTCCGCGTCTGCTGCTACTTTTTTATCATCAGAACTTTTACAGGCCTGCACTACTACACCCGTAGCTACGGTACCTACAACAAGGGCTTTGATGGATTTTCTTCTGTCCATAATAATCGTATTAAAAGTTACAGATTTTGTTTTTTAAGTTGGTCGATGATGTATTCGCTTGCACGCATACTAAGCGCCAAAATGGTCCAAGTGATATTTTTATCGGCTTGAGAAGTGAACTGACTTCCGTCTACACAAAATAAATTTTCACAATCATGCGCCTGACTCCATTTGTTTAACACCGATGTTTTTTTATCGTTACCCATGCGCGCTGTTCCTGCTTCATGAATAATGTTTCCTGGATTTGAAAGACCATAATTGTTAGACGCATCATCTTCTCCACCCCAAGTAATAATAGCACCCATATTGTGCATGATTTCCTTAAAGGTTTCTTTCATGTGCTTGGCCTGTTTGATTTCATAATCAGAATGCTTGGTATGAAAACGAAGTACCGGAATTCCATATTTATCAACCACATTTGGATCAATTTCACAATAGTTATCGATGGTTGGAACCGCTTCCCCTCTTCCTCCCATACCTACGCTAGCGCCATAAAAAAAGCGCGCGTCTTCTTTTAAGGAAGCACCATATCCACCTGCCTCTTTTGTTTTGCCATGCACGGCAAATTTTCCGTTAAGACCCTGCATGCCAAATCCAAAACCATAAGAAGGTTGTGTCATACCACCCCAGTACTCGATGTGGTATCCACGTGGGAAATCAAGTTTTGCTTTTTTATTATCAAGCCACCATGGTGTGTAAATATGCATACCACCAACGCCATCTTCGTTGTAACGTTTACGATCAAATAAATCTGGGAGTACACCACCTAGTGCAGCACCGGTAGAATCATGTAGGTATTTACCAAGTACATTGCTACTGTTTGCAATTCCATTTGGATGACGTTGTGATTTTGAATTGAGCATCAAGCGCGCTGTTTCACAAGCACTTGCAGCAAGCACCACCACTCGGCCCTGTACTTGATATTCAAGTCCATCCATTTTATTTACATACGCGATACCGGTTGCCTTACCTTCTTTATTGGTAAGCACTTCACGAGCCATCGCTTGCGTTATCACGTCTACATTTCCTGTTTGTACCGCAGGTCTAATAAGCGCGGTAGAAGAAGAAAAGTCAGCGGCGATTTTACAACTTCTATTACATTGACCACAATAAAAACATTCACCTCTATCTTTATTTATTTGTTTGGTTAGTACAGAAAGTCGTGAAGGATATACAGGAATACCAGCGCTAATCGCTGCTTTTTTCATGTATAGTTCATGAAGCCTTGGTTTAGGTGGTGGTAAGAAAATACCATCCGGATCATTTTCTAATCCTTCATTGGTACCAAACACACCCAGTAGTTGATCTATTTTATCGTAATAAGGTTTTACATCTTCGTAACCAATTGGCCAGTCGGCGCCAAGGCCATCAATGCTATGACGCTTAAAATCTTTGGGTCCAAAACGTAGGGAGATACGTCCCCAATGGTTGGTTCTTCCACCCATCATACGCGCGCGCCACCATTCCCATTTTTGAGAACCTTCGGCCATGGTATACGGCTCACCATCAATTTCCCATCCCCAAAAACAGCCATCAAATTCACCAAAAGGACGGTACTTAGAACTTGCACCTCTGCGCTTAGATTCCCATGGATTTTTTAATTGAGAAGAATGCTTTACTGGATCATAATCGGCACCTGCTTCTAACAAGCAAACCTTAAGTCCCGCACTCGCTAAAACGTATGCAGCCATACCACCACCAGCACCCGATCCCACAATTACTGCGTCGTACTGCTTAGCCGTTTTTTTAATTTGAAATTCTCCCATATGAAAAGTTTTTACAGGTATTGTTTAGCAAGAATGAAAATAAGATTTTTTAAGCAAAAAAAACCGCTCCAAATGAATTTGGAGCGGTTTTGTGAAAATTGATTCAAAGTATGTTTAACTAGCTACAACCCATGCTGTTTCCGCAGTTTAAACACTTGTAGCAAGTACCACTTCTGATGGTGATATGTCCACAAGTATTACATGCCGGAGCGTCAGATTGCATGTTTTTTGCTGCTGCATTTACCGCGTCCATGCCAGCAGGTGCTGCTGCAGCAGCTGTTGCATGTTGTAGTTTTTGTGCAGGAGCCGGTGTAGAAGCAGGCGCTGTTACGCGGATGCTGCTTAATTCTGGCTTACCCAACAATGTTGCTTCACCATCATCGCCTGTATTTTCTACTTGTGGGCGGTCTAATACGTGTACTAAATCGGTTCTATTTAAGTACTCGTAAGCTAGTGCTCTAAACACGAAGTCTACAAGTGAAGTGGTTGTTTTAATATTTGGATGATCTACCATACCAGAAGGTTCAAATTTGGTAAACACAAACTTCTCTACAAACTCTTCTAGAGGCACCCCGTATTGTAAGCCCACAGAAATGGCAATAGCAAAGCAGTTCATAAAGCTTCTTAAAGTAGAACCTTCTTTTGCAAGATCAATAAAGATTTCACCTAGGGTGCCATCTGCATATTCACCAGTGCGTAAGAAAATAACTTGTCCGCCAATTTTTGCTTTTTGCGTAAAGCCTCTGCGCTTAGAAGGTAAAGATTTCTTTTCTACGATACCAGACAACAAACGTTTTAATTTGGTATCGGTAGAAGCATTCATTCTTTTTTGAACCTCTTCTAATAATTCTTCTACCGTTAATTGACCTAAATCAACAATGCTTGAACCCGCCTCAACACCAGCTACATCAGCTGTTTCAGCAGCTTCTGCGGTTGTATCATCGGTTTTCTTTTTCTTGTCAGATTTATTACTTAATGGTTGACTTAATTTAGAACCATCTCTGTAAATCGCATTTGCTTTTAGGCCTAATTCCCAACTTAACATGTAGCTATCTGAGATATCAGAAACGCTTGCTTCGTTTGGTAGGTTGATGGTTTTTGAAATCGCACCAGATAAGAATGGTTGACAAGCACCCATCATTCGGATGTGACCGTGTGCATGAATAAAACGCTCCCCTTTTTGACCACACTTGTTAGCGCAATCAAACACAGATAAATGCTCGTCCTTTAAATATGGAGCACCTTCTACTGTCATGGTACCACATACATAATCGTTTGCTTCTGCAATTTGATCTTCTGTGAATCCAATCGCTTCTAATAAATTAAAGCTCCAGTCTGCATATTCTTCTTCTTTAAATCCTAGACGCTCCATACAAGCATCGCCTAGGGTAAAGCGGTTGAAAATAAATCCAATTTCGAATGCAGATTTTGCTGCACCATTTAATTTATCAATTTCTGCTTGAGAAAATCCTTTTGCTAATAAAGCTGCAGAATTCACGTGTGGCGCACCTTCGAAGCTTGCATGACCCACTGCATAATTTACAATGGCATCAACCTGGGCAGGCGTGTATTTTAAATTCTTTAATGCCTGAGGTACAGATTGGTTGATGATTTTGAAATATCCACCACCAGATAATTTTTTAAACTTCACAAGTGCAAAGTCAGGCTCTACACCTGTTGTATCGCAATCCATTACAAGACCAATCGTTCCTGTTGGAGCAATTACCGTTGTTTGTGCGTTTCTGTAACCATATTTTTCACCTAATTGTACCGCGTCATCCCATGCTTTGGTGGCCGCTTTTAAAAGTACATCTGGTGTATATTTTGCTTTGATACCTTGAGGCTTAATTTCTAATCCTACATACGCATCGTCTGCATCGTAAGCAGCAGCACGGTGGTTGCGCATTACACGAAGCATGTCTTCTTTGTTTTCTTCGTACTTATCAAAAGCACCTAAAAACGAAGCCATTTCTGCAGAAGTTTTGTACGCAATACCCGTCATGATAGCGGTGATGGCACCAGCAATACCGCGCGCTTCTTCAGAATCGTACGCAATACCGCTTACCATTAACATAGAACCAAGGTTGGCAAAACCTAAACCTGTTGTTCTGTAATCGTATGATAATTGCGCTACTTCTTTAGAAGGAAACTGCGCCATTAAAATAGATACCTCAAGTACGGTTTGCCATAATCTTGTGGTGTATTCAAAACCTTCTACATCAAACGAATTATCATCTTCATTGAAGAATTTACGTAGGTTTATAGAAGCTAGGTTACAAGCCGTATTATCTAAGAACATGTACTCCGAACATGGGTTAGAAGCGTTGATACGACCACCTTTAGGGCAGGTATGCCATTCGTTAATGGTAGTATCGTATTGTGTTCCTGGATCTGCACAACGCCATGCCGCTTCAGAAATCGCATCCCATACTTTACGTGCAGGAATAGATTGCATCACACGACCATCGGTACGCGCTATTAAATCCCAATTGCCATCTTCTTTTAATGCTTTAAAAAATGTGTTAGGAATACGTACAGAGTTGTTTGAGTTTTGACCCGAAACAGTTGCATACGCTTCTCCTTCGTAACTATTATCATAACCAGCTGCAATAAGTGCCGCTACTTTGTTCTCTTCTTGAACTTTCCAGTTAATGAAGTCCATGATTTCTGGATGATCTAAATCGAGACAAACCATTTTAGCCGCTCTACGTGTTGTACCACCAGATTTGATCGCACCAGCAGCACGGTCACCAATTTTAAGGAAACTCATTAAGCCGCTAGAAGAACCACCACCCGATAATTTTTCGTTCGCGCCTCTAATTTGAGAGAAGTTGGTACCTACCCCAGAACCATATTTAAAAATACGCGCTTCACGTGTCCATAAATCCATGATACCACCTTCATTTACTAAGTCGTCGCTCACGCTTAGAATGAAACAGGCATGCGGTTGAGGACGCTCATACGCACTTGTAGAACGCTTTAATTGCTTGTCTGTTGGATCTACATAATAATGACCTTGTGCACCGCCGGTAATACCATAACTCTCGTGAAGTCCGGTATTAAACCATTGTGGCGAGTTAGGTACACAAGCCTGGTTTAAAATACTATATACGAGTTCTTCGTAAAATACTTGTGCATCCTGCTTAGTTGCGAAATAACCATAACGCTCACCCCACACTCTCCAGCAGTTTGCCATACGGTGTGCAACTTGCTTCACCGTGGTTTCTCTACCTAGTGAACCATCCGCTTGTGGAACACCCGCTTTTCTAAAATATTTTTGTGCTAAGATATCCGTAGCAATTTGGCTCCATTGTTTTGGAACTTCTACGTTTGTCATTTCAAATACCTTTTCACCATTCGGGTTTTTGATTACGCTATCACGGTAGTCGTACTCAAATTGATCAAAAGGAGAAACACCATCCTTGGTGAATCGGCGGCTAAATTGTAAGCCTTTTTTTGTGCGAGCGTTGGCCATACTGGGTGTCGATTTAAACGAATTATTTAATGGGGTCCCGAATTCATAACAAATTGTTAAGCGGTCGACGAAAATATCTTTACCTAAGCAGAAAACAACACCCTAAATATTAACAGGTTGTGGATAAGGAATTTGAACATTTTGAGAGTTCAAATCAGGCCTGAATTTGACCCATTTTCCCCCAAATGTTAGCAACAAAAAAAATAATATTCGGGTTGATTTGCACTTTTTCCCTTAATAAAATAGGCGGTTTTGGCCCATTTTTACATGACTCATTGAAAATGAAGGAGTAACAGATGTTTAGAATGCTAAATCGCAGAAACAAATGACCGATAATTGCGTTTAACAAAAACTTTTCTGCATTTTTGCAGGACTACTATTGTACCCTTATATGAACCCAAACGTTTATTTGCAGCTACTGGAATCAAAAAAAGCAGGTCGTCCGCTTTTTACGGTTTTAATAGACCCTGATAAAGTAGATGCCAAGAGCCTAGAACATTTGATAGGACTGGGTTTGGAGGCAAAGGTAGATTACTTTTTTGTAGGCGGAAGTTTGGTTATTTCCAATCACTTAGACGCCTGTATTCAGCAAATAAAAGCCGCTTGTAACATCCCGGTTATCTTATTTCCCGGATCACCTTCGCAGGTGTCCAAATACGCAGACGCCCTATTGTACCTGTCTCTGATATCTGGGCGTAACCCCGAATTACTCATTGGACAGCACGTTATTAGCGCTCCTTTTGTTAAAAAATCGGGCCTCGAAATCATGCCAACCGGCTATATGGTGATTGATGGTGGCGCACCTACCACCGTTTCCTACATTTCAAATGCAGCACCCATTCCATCCAATAAACATGAAATTGCGATGTGCACGGCTATGGCAGGCGAAATGCTTGGCATGAAGCTCATATACATGGATGCAGGCAGTGGTGCTCAAACGCCCATTACAGAGGCTATGATTAGCGCTGTGGCTAGTTCTATCAGCATCCCACTGATTGTGGGTGGTGGTATTACAGATCCTGAAAAAGCATACCTCAACTGCAAGGCTGGTGCCAATATGATTGTTATTGGTAATGCCATCGAAAAAGACCCAAGCCTCATCAAAGAAATGAGCGCTGCGATTCACGCATCGGGCAAAATAACAGCGGGATAATTTCTCTTTTTTATTGTATTTAACGCAGAATTTAATGGATTGTTAAATGTGCGGGAAATACAGGCTCATGTTGTAACTTAACAACATATGTTGCGGTTGTGAATGATCTGTCATAGATCTATTTGATAACATAAACCAATCCCCTATGCGAATCAACAACATCTTACCGGTTACCCTGTTTGCAGCAAGTCTTATTGTGGCTAGTAGCCTTTACGCACAAACAAGTACAAGTACAAGTAAATTCAAACCTAAGCCAACTTACACGGCACACTTATCTGTGGGACAGGTGTTTTTTGGTACAGGCGATATTAATGGTTATGGACTTTTGGTAGCCGTAGAAAAATCTGTTTTTAAAAAATCGGTGCGGCCTTTTCCAGCCTTTCAAGTTGGCTTTGGCCTCAATTTTGAAACAGGCATTAGAAAGCCTATAAATATTTTACATCCAAACGGTGATTTTGAAGAATCAAGTTATGGTCAAACCAGCAAAACATCGGGCTGGGCTACCTTTAAATACCATCCATTCAAACATTCGATGGATGGATTTAGTGTTACGGTAGGTCCAACATTAGGTATCACACAATCAACTTCCGAAAAAAGTAGAAGTTTTATTTACGATTCATTTTATGGTGTGATTCGAAGATCAGTTATTGAAACAGAAAATCATTTTGGTATGGGTTACCGCATTGCGGTGCAACAACAATTTGCCATCAAGGATCATTTTTTTATTGGTTTTCGCGCCGACTTTTCAAACGATGTACATGGCGATGTTAATACTTATTTAGGCGGTAGTCTGAGTTATCGTTTTTAAACAAATCTTGGAAATTTTTTCCGAAAATAACCGGCCCTTTGGGCCGGTTATTTTTTTGATGTTCAGTCTACATCTGCGGAAAATATCAGAACTAATGCGCAACCTTATTTACCAATAGCATTGAAACTCATTTATGCGGCTTCGCGTAACATAAACAGTGGTTTAATTGAATAGGTTACACTAGATAGCTATCCAACCATATTCTATTCACTTTAAATTAAGCACTATGTTATTGAACGTAAAAAAAGGCTTGCTTGCGCTAACCCTTCTTACTGCTATGATCAGTTGTAAAAAAAATGCAATCGACTTCACAAACGGCGTTGTCGATGAAAGTAAAGTATACCAAAAACCAATTTCTTATGATCAAATCGAACTTGTAAATAACCTCGAAAAAATCACCCTGATTTTAGAGGACCTCTACAAAGAAAAAAAGAACCTCAAACTCGTCAATGCGGCTATTTATGCAAAAGCCTACACCGACGAATCGGTTTTATTAAAAGACCTTATCAACCCCATGCATAGTGTCCTTCCTGGCAATAAAAAATTTGGGGAGCTCTGCGGAAAATGGAACGTACGCTTGCAAGATTTTTCGGATGCTTTTTGGAAAGCTGCACGAATCAAAAACGATACCCAATTGATTGATTTTTTAGAGTTTGTTCAAACCAGTAACCTACCAGTTCAACAATTAAACAATAGCACATTTGGGACAAACGGTGGATCCATTCACAACAGCAATAGTAGCCAAGTAAGTATTTACTTCCCGTACAGCAATGAATTTGACATTAGCGCCAGTGGTGACAGTTATGGCCCAATTTCTAGCTTAGTAACATCCGTCGCAGAAGCAGACGAAGCCCTTGGCTTTCAGCCCTATTATAGTGGTGGCGTATTAATGGAATACCGCCCAGTAATTGTTAATGACGACTATGCGTTTTCCCATCCCACCCATATTGTGGGCATTAATGGTGTCGAACCCTATGAAACACAGGACGCCACATTAAATCCACCCAATGTTACAAACCCTCCAAACGTTAACCGGGTTTATGTAGGTGATGGTATTTGCAGGGTACAATATGACAGGCTTTTTAGCTTTACGGGTAATGGTGGCGGTTCTGAAATTACCTATTGCAGGGTAAGTGGTTACCTTAAACTAGCGGGTTATCAAATCACCGAATTTGAAGACAAAACTGAAGTAGAGTTTGAGCGCGGTACCATTCGCAAAAAACAATGGCTGCGTGTATATGCGGTTTGGGATGCCGATTGGGTGGTTGAAAATAAAGAGCAGGTTTTTGCAATCTATGAAGACGACAAAAATGCAGAAATTACCTTCACAGGATCTCTTAGCACAAAGCTCAAAGTTTCAGACGGAACTACCGTAGATGGCAGTATCGACTATCAAATAAAAAGGAGCTCCCAAGATGATATTATCAAGCAATTAAAAATATCGCGTGTCTCCTATTTTGCGGGGGCCCATAGGAATCAAGGATGGGGCTTTGGTATTGATAAATCATTTTTACCAGCATCTGCAACACAGGGATGGCCATTTTATGACGCTGTATCAGATGGTGGTGCCAACGTAGGTTGGACCTGGCCTTATGACGGTTATTAATAGCATATCAATGATCAAATAACTAACAAGCCAACCCGAGTACTAGTAACCATCCTAATTCGCTGGGTACAAAATAGTAGTAGGGTTGGCTTGTTTTCTATTTTAAATCGGCGGTATTCACACGCGTTGGCGTGTCTTTACCACTTACAATACCACGAGCACTAAGTGCTATGGCCTTGATAATTCTTGTCATATTATCTATATCAATCGTACCAATTTCATCGGTGGCTTTATGGTAATACGGATCGGTATCAATTTTAGTAGTAGAAATGGTATGGGCTGGAACCCCAAGTCTAGCAAGGGTTGCATTGTCTGAACGGTAAAATAAATTTTGTGCAGGATAGGGATCCGGATAAAATGTAAAATCGGTGCCTTCTAAATTTGCTTGTAAAATTTTACCCATATCTGTTTTGTCGTACCCGGTAATAAACGCAGAGTTTTTACCCCACTTACTTTCAGATCCAATCATTTCTAAATTAAACATCGCCATTACTTTTGCTGGGTCCAATTGATTTGAAAAATAAGTAGCACCAAAACCACCTACTTCTTCTGCTGTAAATGCAGCAAATACAAGTGTACGCTCGTTGTTATTTGCCGCTTTATAATATTTTGCAAGCACCATCATAGCTGTGGTACCAGCTGCATCATCATTAGCGCCATTAAAGATTGAATCGGCTACTACATTACCATTTCTATCTTTACTATTAACGCCTAAATGATCATAATGTCCACTAAAAATTACAATTTCATCAGGTCTTGATTTGCCAGGTAGTACACCCACCACATTAGCAAGTGGCATTTCAGTAATTTCATGTTTAGCTTCAATACTATAGCTAGTAGGGGTTATAGCGCTCAACACAAACACCACCGATTTATCAGATTTGAATAAATTAGACTTGAGTCTTGTTAGCCCGCTAAATGTTTTTGCAAAACTAGTATCCACAATAACAAGTGCATTCTTTTTTAAAGCCGCAAGCTTGCGCGCTTCACCCAGTAAATTGGCGGTTTTCCCAATCGTTATTTTTTCATAACCCGATGTTTCGTTGATTGAAATTGAAGGCTGTGTTGTTACAACTACAATGTCTTTTTTATCAAGTGCAGCACCGTCAAAACTTCCTGATGCGCCTAAAAACTTGGTACGCACCATGGCAAAGGATTGCAGGTAAGTGCCACTGTTATTGAGGGTTTTAAGCCCGGTAGCTTTAAACTCATCTGCAATAAATGCAGCTGCTTTTTCGATACCTGGGGTAAATGTCCTACGCCCCTGCATATCATCTGCTGCAAGAATGGTTTCGATACGTCTTACCTCTTTTTCTTTGATGAGCTTATCTACGTTTTGCGCCTGTGCAGTAACAAGGAGTAGCAAACCGGCAACTAGAATATTTATTTTTTTCATAAGAATCATTTGATTGAAGGATATGTTGGAGTCAACTAAAATACAGTTAATTATTGGGATGATTATAAGCTCATCATTTCTTTGAACTTAACGGTTTGGCGTCTGCTCACTTCAATTTTTTCGCCACCCTTTAATTCTACAATGAGACCCCCATTAAAGTATGGTTCAATTTTGTCAATCCAACGTAGATTAATGATGTGCTTGCGATTGGCCCTAAAAAACATGCGATCATCTAGGCGCTCTTCAAGTGCATTTAAAGATTTTAAGATCAGCGGCTTATTGCCATCAAAAAATACTTTTGCATAGTTACCCACGCTCTCAAAAAGCCTGATTTCTCCCAGTTTCACAAACCAACAACGCTCCCCATCCTTTACAAACACCTGATCTTGCTCTGTTAAAGGACCGCGGTTGTTACCATGAAAACCAATTTGTTCTTTAAACAGTTCGGCCTGTAGTTTTTGAATGGCATCCGACAAACGCTTTGGCTCAATGGGTTTTAATAAATAATCAAGGGCGTTTACTTCAAATGCTTTAATAGCATAGTCGTCGTAGGCTGTGGTAAAAATTACCTTAGGTGCACGCTCTACTTCTGACAGTAAATCAAACCCTGTTTTACCGGGCATTTGAATGTCTAAGAAAATTAGGTCGGGATTGTGCTGTTCAATTTTTTCGATACCCTCATCTACATTGGACGCTTCGTCGAGGACTTCAATGTCGGAATGATCGAGTAATAATTTTTTTAACTCATTACGCGCGAGCCTTTCGTCGTCAATAATAATTGCTTTTATGGCCATATTATTTTCTATTAAAATTATTTATTGTTGGCGGTTAAAGGAAGTCTAACAACCGCCTCTACCATATGATCTTTTGTGTTTTGTATAAAAAAGTTTGCTTTGTCCCCAAAAAGTAACGCGAGTCTATTTTTGGTACTACTAACACCAAAACCACTATTATCAATATCTAAATCATCCTCAATTGCACCCGTATTTTTAATAATTAACTGGTGTTGGTCATTTTTAAACTCGGACCATATTTCAACAACGCCTCCTTCTCTTTGCTTACCAATACCATGCTTGATAGCGTTTTCTACAAGGGTTTGCAGCATCATAGGTGGCACCGGTTGATCCAGCGTATCTTCATCGATATGATACACAACGCGTAACCTGCTTTCAAATCTAATGGTTTCAAGCGCTAAATAATCTTTTACAATCGACAGTTCTTTTTCTAGTGTTACCGTTTCAAGTTTTTCGGCTTGCATACTGCTGCGCAAAATATTACTAAGCTCTGTAATGGCTGTTCTTGCTCGTTCTGGATTTTCATCTACAAGGGCTCTAATACTATTGAGTGCGTTAAAAATAAAATGCGGATTGATGTGCGCTTTAATTGTTTTTAATTCTAGTTCTTTTACAAGCGTTTCAAGTCTTACTTTTTGAATTTCATTCATACGCCCTAACTGCACATAATGCCAGACATAATAAATACTCACCCAAATAAAAATCATGGGTGAATCAAAAATTAAATTGGAAAAGAAACGCGTACTTACAGAAAATTTAATTTTTGGATCGTATAGTCCAACCCACTCTACAAGTGCACTATTGGTTAAACTATAAAATACAACCACACTAAAAAAAAGAAGTACCAAAAGCCACCATTTTTGAAGTGGGAAAGGTGGCCTTAATTTAAACCCGATAATGAGTGATCTAAAAAGGTGGGTAAATAAAATACCAGAAACAATGGTAATGCCCAGTCTTGGATAAAATACAGGGTTGGGCTTGCTGTCAAAAATGAAAGCAAAAAAAATCATGGTTAACCCATAAGAAAACCAGCCTCCTACTTGACACCACCAATAAACAAGGTTATTTCTTCTAGACATAGCTACAAAGTTAAAAATTAAGCACCCCATAAGGGGTAAATTAAGGAAGAAAGGCAAAAACAACCCTTGGTTGGTATAAAATAAAGTGGAGAAGGGGTGAACCTTTGGTTTTGTGTGATGTTTGTATTGGAGGAAAGGTGTTTTGCTTCACAGTAAATGCCTATTTTTACAACCTAAACTAACTTTTTGCATGGAAATAAGGCCAGGAGCACTCCTAGGGAACATCAACAACCCCGATGACCTCAAAAAGATCCCCAAAGATCAGTTGCATCAAGTTTGCAATGAATTACGCCAATACATCATTGATATTGTGAGCGTGCACGGCGGGCACTTTGCTGCCAGTCTTGGTGTGGTTGAATTAAGCGTTGCCCTTCATTACATTTACAATACCCCATACGATCAGCTCGTTTGGGACGTGGGCCATCAGGCGTACGGACATAAAATATTAACGGGTCGCAGAGATCAGTTTGTGACCAACAGAAAATACAAAGGCCTTAGTGGCTTTCCTAAAAGATCAGAAAGCGAATACGACACATTTGGTGTGGGTCACTCTTCTACCTCTATTTCTGCCGCCCTAGGCATGGCCATGGCTGCTAAATACAAAGGTGAAAACCGAAAATCAATTGCAGTAATAGGCGATGGTTCCATGACCGCTGGTATGGCTTTTGAGGCAATGAACCACGCGGGTGTTGCGGATAGTGATGTGCTTATTATTTTAAATGACAACTGCATGAGTATCGACCCAAATGTGGGTGCACTCAAAGAATATTTAACAGATATTGCTACCTCTCCAACGTACAATAAAGTAAGAGATGAAATTTGGAATCTACTTGGTAAAATGCCTGTTGGAAAATCCACTTCAAGATCACTCGCCTCTAAATTAGAAGCCAGCGTAAAAGGCATGGTAAGTGGTAGCAGCAACCTTTTCGAAGCTTTACAACTCCGTTATTTTGGACCTATTGATGGTCATAACATTACCAACCTTGTAGATACCCTTAAAGATTTAAGAGACATACCAGGACCTAAATTGTTGCATGTAATTACCACAAAAGGTAAGGGATATGAGCTTGCAGAAAAGGACCAAACAAAATGGCATGCGCCCGGATTATTTGATAAGTTAACGGGAGAAATTATCAAGAAAAAAATTGATACGCCACAACCACCAAAATACCAAGACGTTTTTGGACATACCCTAGTAGAATTAGCAGAAGCCAACCCATTAATTATGGGCGTTACACCTGCAATGCCTAGTGGATCTTCCTTAAAGTTTATGATGGATAAAATGCCTAACCGTGCTTTTGACGTGGGCATTTGTGAGCAGCACGCCGTAACACTGAGTGCAGGACTTGCTACACAAGGGATGCGCGTGTTTTGTAATATTTATTCTTCATTCATGCAGCGCGCTTTTGATCAGGTGGTGCATGATGTTGCCATTCAAAAATTACCGGTGGTACTTTGTTTGGACAGAGCCGGACTTGTGGGTGAAGATGGACCTACACACCACGGCTGTTACGATATTTCATACCTCCGTTGCATTCCTAATTTAATTGTAAGTGCCCCTATGAATGAGCAGGAGCTACGCAACCTCATGTATACCGCACAACTTGATAGCACGGGCCTTCCATTTGTTATTAGGTATCCAAGAGGTGAAGGTGTGATGCCAGAATGGAAAACACCATTAGCACCGATTGAAATTGGAAAGGGTCGTAAAATAAAAGACGGAAAAGAAGTGGCCATTTTAAGTTTTGGTCATCCTGGAAATTTTGCAACAACAGCGATTAGAAATTTACGTTCGGAAGGTATTGACCCGGCGCATTACGATATCAGATTTGTTAAACCACTTGACGAAGCGTTACTCCACGAAGTGTTTACCAACTATACTAAAATTGTAACGGTAGAAGACGGTACCGTGGTAGGTGGTTTTGGTTCTGCGATCCTAGAATTTATGAATGCCAATGGTTACAAAGCGGACGTTACAATTTTAGGTATTCCGGATAGACTTGTAGAACACGGTACACTTAAAGAATTACATAGAGAGTGTGCGTATGATGCTGCAGGAATAGAAGCCGCCGTAAAAGAAATCTTTTCTACAAAAGCGTTACAAACTGTATAAAAAATTATTCCATTTCTAATGGAACATCATTATCGGTAAAACTACTTGGAAGGTCTTCATCTGTAAGACCTTCTTCTTTTAGTTCTGCTTCACGGTTGTCATTCCATTCAATAATAAAGTTGTTCATACCCTCTCCCACAAGGAGTTTCATGTATTTCTGCTGGGTTAATTCGAGGGTCGACAAAAATAAAAATAACGCGTGAACGCGGTCGTTACAAATTTCAAATACTTTTTCAAAAGCCACTGTTTTTTCACCACGCACAAAATCCAACATATAATCTCTACTACCTTCCATGGTATAGTTATAACGCACCACCGTATGCACCGGTTTGTTTTGACGGTCATGTACACGCTGCATCACTTTTTCAAAAGCTTTCATGAGCTTGAACATGGTGATGTTCTGAATTTCAGTTCCTTCAGAGGCGTCTTCTCCAATAGAAATAAGTTCCTTTTGAAGATTACCACGCTTCACCATTAGCATACGCACAGCTTCAAGCTCCGCCATTTGCGCAGAAGCTTCTTTAAAGCGTTTGTATTCTAATATTTTATCAATCAGTTCTTGGCGAGGATCAATTTCATTTCCAGCAGCATCTATTTCTTTGCGAGGAAGTAACAATCTCGCCTTGATACGCATGAGGGTTGAAACAAATAAAATAAACTCACTACTTAGCTCGATATTTAATTTCTCTCCTTGATGAATAAATTCTAGGAAGTCTTTGATGATTTTTGTGATAGGGATATTGTATATATCCAGTTCGTCTCTTTCTATAAAAAACAGCAATAGGTCAAAAGGACCTTCAAACTGATCTAACTTAATTTGATAATTGGGAACGTTCACAGCTTCACACTTTTGCTACAAAGAAAACCCCTTCGGCCCTCAAATGCGCAGATTAAGGCCAAAATTTATCCACTTTACTGCCTTTGAAGGCCATAAATTGTTAGAAAAGGGGCTGTTTTTAGGTGCTAAATGGGGAACTTCGCCAAAATTCAATGCCGTGCGAGAAAAGATCATTAATTGGGTGCTATTTATAGTTTTGTCGATCATTTGGGGGAGCTCCTTTATGCTCATGAAAGTAGGCATGAAAGAAGGCGGAACTTTTACATTAAGCCCCTATCAGGTAGCTTCCCTACGTATGATTTTTTCGGGTTTAGCCCTTTTGCCTTTTTGTTATTCGGCCCTCAAACAAATCCCTACTAACAAACTTTTGGTGGTCATTCTTTCTGGTGTGATGGGTAGTTTTATTCCAGCTTATTTATTTTGTATTGCAGAAACTAAAATTGATAGCGCACTTGCCGGCATTTTAAATGCACTTACCCCACTGTTTACCATTATTGTAGGTATTGTATTTTTTAATTTAAAATCTAGCAAGGAAAAAATTATTGGGATCCTACTTGGCTTTGCAGGTCTTATACTTTCAGTAACCGCTGGCAAAACGCTTCATTTTGATAATTTCTCCTACAGCTTTTTTGTGGTGCTTGCTACTATCTTTTATGGATTCAATGTAAATATGGTAGGTAGCCAAATGCAAAAAGTGAGTGCCATTAATATCGCATCCGTTGCCTTTTGTTTTACGATGATACCAGCAGGCATTATATTATTTAGCACCGGATATTTTAACTATGATTTTTCTAATCAGGCGCTGATAGAAGCAAGTATGGCAGGCGGCACACTAGGTGTCATCAATACATCGATTGCCTCTATTTTATTTTATGTGCTTGTAAAAAGAGCGGGGATTATTTTTGCTTCTACCGTTACTTATGCTATACCTTTTGTATCGCTTGGAATTGGCGTATACTACAACGAGCCCATCCATCCGTTAAGACTTGTTGGGCTCGGTATTATTTTATGCGGCGTTTATATTGTAAACAAACAAAAGAAATAAGTGCATTTATATTGCCATCATTTCTTTTTCTTTAGCAGCTAAATGTTTTTCTACTAGGACAATAAATTTGTCAGTAATATCCTGAATTACTTTTTCTGCATCTTTTGCTGCGTCTTCGCTTAAACCGTCTTTTTGTAATTTTTTTATTTGCTCGATGGCGTCGCGTCTAATATTTCTAATGGCCACTTTTGATTGCTCTCCCTCACCAGCAGCTTTTTTTACAAATTCTTTTCTACGCTCTTCGGTAAGGGGTGGCATAAAGAGTCTAATTTGTACCCCATCATTTTGAGGTGTTACCCCAATATTGGCCATCATAATGGCTCTTTCGATAGGCGCGAGCATATTTTTTTCCCAGGGCTGAATGCTAATGGTTCTAACGTCTAAAACACTAATATTAGCCACCTGGCTAATAGGGGTTGGTGCGCCATAATAATCGGCAGTAATTCCATCTAGCATGGTAGGACTGGCTTTACCAGCTCTAATTTTGGTTAATTCAAGCTCTAAGTGGCTTATCGCCTTATTCATAGATTCTTCGGCATCTACTGTTATTAGGTCAAGTTCTTCAGACATGATGTATTAATTTGATGGCAAAACTAATAAATAGTACCGAAAGCGTCATTTTTCATCGAAGAATTGGAATTTGAATTTTATCTTCGCAGCAAACAATCAAATTATGGCGTCTATTCAAACCCTAAAAGATACGGCAACACAAGTTAGAAGAGATATTGTTAGAATGGTACATGGTGTTCAAAGCGGACATCCTGGTGGATCTCTTGGTTGTACCGATTTTTTAACGGCGCTATACTTTCATACCCTAGATCATAATCCGGCATTTAGCATGGGTGGCAAGGGTGAAGATTTATTTTTCTTATCCAATGGACATATTTCACCGGTATTTTATTCGGTGCTTGCAAGATCTGGGTATTTTGAAGTGAACGAACTTGGGACTTTTAGAAAATTAAATACCCGTTTACAAGGTCACCCTACTACACACGAACATTTACCGGGTGTTAGAATCGCGAGTGGCTCACTTGGACAAGGGATGAGTGTTGCTATTGGCGCAGCGCTTACTAAAAAAATAAACAACGATTCAAAGCTTGTGTATTGCTTACATGGCGATGGCGAATTACAAGAGGGTCAAATTTGGGAATCAGTGATGTTTGCTGCCCATAACAATTGCGATAATTTAATTGCGACCATCGACGTGAACGGTCAACAAATTGATGGCCCTACTAAAAAAGTAATGAACCTTGATAGTTTACGCGCCAAATTTGAAGCGTTTAACTGGACGGTTATTGATATGGATGGAAACAATATGGAAGACGTTGTTGCTACACTTGATAAAGCAAAATCTTTAACGGGTCAGGGTAAGCCTATCTGTATTTTAATGAAAACAGAAATGGGTAAAGGCATTAGTTTTATGGAAGGAACACATGAGTGGCATGGTATCGCACCAAACGATGCACAACTTGCTGATGCACTTTCGCAATTACCAGAAACCATGGGTGATTACTAATCCGTAAGCGCCCCTCACTAGACTGCTAACGCCCCTCACTAGACTGCTAACTTTTTAATGACAGGAGTTGCTGACTTGCCTTTTTCGCAGGTATCCATGCAGCCACTATCGCAATGATTGTGATGGTCGCAACAACAAGCACATAATCGGTGGCCATTAATTTTACAGGGTAGTAATCAATAATAAAACTACCACCACCACCTAGTGTAATGATTTTAAATTTTAATTGTAGCACGCAAATAATGGTACCGAGCACTGTTCCAATAGCGGTACCTACGCCTGCAAGCACGAGCCCTTCTGTAATAAATATTTTTTGAATCAGTGACGCGCTTGACCCCATTGCTTTTAATACCGCAATATCTTTTTGTTTTTCTAACACCAGCATGGTAAGTGCACCAATCATATTAAAGGCTGCTACAATTAATATCAAACTCAAAATGCCGTATATCACCCACTTTTCCATTTGCATAACGGCATACAAATTTTTGTTTTGCTCGTAGCGTGTTTCAACCATGAAATTTTTTCCAAGCGCAGTTTGTAATTTTGCTTTTATTTTTTCAGGACTGCCATTTATTTTTATTTCAACACCACTTATCTGATTGGGTGTCATGGAAAGCATGTATTGCAAAAAAGACAGGTTGGTAAAAATATATTTATTATCAAATTCTTGTTGCACTGCAAACACCCCCTGCCCTGATACATTAAATGCAAACATACCCTCCACAGCGTCAAAACCCGCGCCTTTATTGGGCGTATAGAGTGTTAATGGAAATCCACCTTTTGTAACATCGGCACCTACTGCGTTTTCAATGCCAGCCCCCATCACAATGCCCGGATTTTGTACATCCCCCGTTGTATACTTACCTCTAACAATATGTTTATGAATATGATTGGTGCGAGAGAAAACGGAATCAACACCTTTTACTACCACAATACTCTGGTAGTCGCCATTGGCAAGTAATGCTTTTTCTTCAATCACTTTACTTATGGCTACTATACCCTCAACTGATTTTATTGTATAGAGTGTACGTTCATCCATATGCATTCTTTTACCCTGTGCCGGAAGCACGCGCATGTCTGCATAAAAATCAGTGTAGAGTCCTTTTACTAAATCTTCGAAACCATTAAATACACTTAAAATAACAATAAGCGCTGCCGCGCCAACTGCAATGGCCGTAACGCTTACCCATGCAATAATATTAATCGCACTCGTAGACTTTTTTGATTTAAAATACCGCCAAGCAAATAAATATTGCACGAGATTGAATTAATTTGATGTTGGATCGTCGTTGTCAGGATTTGTTACCTTCACAGATGGATCGGTATTTTCGTTTGCCTTTTTTTCAGCATTGATTTGCTTGAAAATTTCTTCCATCTTAAACACATAATCTAGGGTGTCATCATGGTAAAAATGCAATACCGGAATACGTCTAAACTGATGCTTTACCCTATCGGCTAGCTCTTTTTTGATCTCCCAAGCCCTAGATTCTATCACTTTCATCACTTCTTTAGGGTCTGGTACCTGAAATATGCTGAGGTAAATACGGGCCTCCAAAAGGTCGGGCGTTACTTTTACGGATGAGATGGAAACCATGCCACCGGCTATCATAGAAAGGTTTAGCCTTCTAAATATTTCATTCATTTCTTCTTGAATAGCACCAGCTACCTGACGTTGACGTTTACCTTCCTCCATGTTCTTTGCGTTTAATTGGCTGTAAAATTAGTTACTTTGCCTTGTTTTAACGATTTTATCATTTATGAAGCGTTTTTCACGAATTCTGTTTTACCTCCGGACCCAAAAAAGGAATATTGCCCTCTATGTGGTATTTAACCTCCTGGCCATCCTGTTTTCGCTGGTTTCGCTAGCTATGTTGGCCCCTTTTTTGCAGCTTTTATTTGGTACCGAAAAACTCATCACAGCTAAACCTGTTATGGAGGGGGCCAGCCTATCTGCGGGGACTATTTTAAACTACCTCAAATATTTTATTTCTAGAATCATTATTGAACAAGGAACCGTGTATGCACTGGGCGCCATTTGCGGCATTATTATAACGGCTATCTTCTTTAAAAACCTATTTACTTATTTGTCTTTTAGGGTGTTAGCGCCTATGCGCAATTATGTAATGACAACACTTCGTTCCGATTTGTATAAAAAATTACTAGACCTTCCGATTGGCTATTTTACCGAACAACGCAAAGGTGATATTATCAGTAGAATGAGTAACGATGCCAACGAAATTGAATGGAGTGTAATGAGTACCCTAGAAGGACTTATTAAAGACCCGCTTAATATTTTAATCATTTTAATTTTCTTAGTTTTTCTAAGCCCGGTATTGTCGTTGTTTTTACTCGTGCTACTTCCGGTAACAGGTTTTGTGATTGGACGCCTGAGCAGAAGTTTAAAAAAACAATCTACGAGCTCGCAAGAAAAATTAGGAACCCTATTATCCATATTAGATGAAACCCTTGGGGGACTAAGGGTTATCAAGGCTTTCAATGCCGAAAAAATATTGTTGCAAAAGTTTTTAGACAACAATAATGCACTGAATCATATCCGCAATAAAATGAATTTTAGAAAAGATTTGGCGTCACCGATGTCCGAATTTTTAGGGGTGATTGTACTGTCTTGCATCTTATGGTTTGGCGGAAGACTGGTATTAAATAACCAAGCAGGTTTAGGGCCAGAAAGTTTTATCACTTATATTTTATTTTTTACGCAAATCATTAATCCTGCAAAATCTTTATCCAGTTCTTTTTACAATGCGCAAAGAGGCAGTGCTGCTATTGAAAGGATTGAAGAAATATTAAAAGCGCCTGTTGCCATAGAAGACAAGCCCAATGCAAGAGTTTTAGAAAACTTTGAGCGCCGCATCGAATTTAAAAATGTAAGTTTCTCTTACGACGATACCACCATTTTAAAAAATATCAACCTTGTTATTGAAAAAGGAAAAACGGTGGCGCTTGTTGGATCATCTGGTGCCGGCAAAAGTACCTTAGCAGATTTAATTCCACGTTTTCATGACGTAACAGAAGGTGAGGTTTTAATTGATGGCATTAATATCAAAGAGTATAGTTTACAAAGTGTGAGGGCTGCCATGGGTATTGTAACACAGGAGCCTATTTTATTCAATGATAGCATTGCGCAAAATATAGCTTTAGGCGTCCAAACAGCAAGCCCAGCAGCCATTACAGCCGCCGCTACGGTAGCCAACGCCGCTGCTTTTATAAATAGCAAAGAAGATGGATACGACGCAAATATTGGTGACAGGGGTAGTAAACTAAGTGGCGGTGAACGTCAGCGCATCACTATTGCAAGAGCTATTTTAAAAAATCCGCCCATCTTAATTTTAGATGAAGCCACTTCATCACTTGATACAGAAAGTGAAAGACTGGTACAAGACGCGATCAATAAAATGATGCAAAACAGAACCTCCATTGTTATTGCGCACCGCCTTTCTACCATCCGTCACGCCGATGAAATTATTGTGTTGCAAAAAGGAGAAATTGCAGAACGTGGTACACACGATGAATTACTTGCAAAAGGCGGGATGTACAAAAAGCTTATTGATATGCAGGAAGTAAAATAATGAAACTGAAAAGTTTAGCAAATAAGAAAGGCCGCAAATTGCGGCCTTTCTTATGATAGATCAAGATCTACAATTATTGTTGATCAGGACTTGGTTTTACAAGACCTAATTTAGCTTCTAAGCTAAGTGTAGCATGTGGTACAGCGCGTAAACGTGCTTTGTCAATTAACTTGCCAGTTACTCTACAAATACCATATGTTTTGCTTTCAATACGCATGATTGCTTTTTCAAGATGGTCGATGTAGGTAATTTGACGGCTAGCCATTTGAGACAACTGCTCTCTTTCCATGCTAACACTACCATCTTCCATGGTCATGTAACGCGCATCATCATTGTCACCACCCATTTCGTCTTTACGGGTAATTAAACCTTGGAGATACACAAGCTCTTTTTTAGCAGCTTCTAATTTTTTATTGATGAGCTCACGAAACTCGTTAAGTTCGGCGTCGCTGTATTTAACAAGTGTTTGATTACTCTTCGTCACAATTTGCACTCTTTTTTCTAATGGTGTATATCCAGGACTGTACGGTACGCTAGACTTTGTATTTGTCTTTGGCAATTTTACATCCTTAATAGGTTCTAATGGTTTTCTTACTGGCTTTTTAGGGGGCGCAGGCGGCAATTTCACTTCCGGCTTTTTAGGCATCGGAGGAAGTGGCGCTGGTTTTGCTTTTACCACTGGCGCAGGTGCTATTTTAGGAACCGGCTTACTTGGTAATACTACTTTGCCACCGGGTCTTACTGGTGCAGTTTTTACAATTACTTTTGCAGGAGGTGCTTTAACCGCTGCAACTTTTGCAGGCTTTGCAGCTTTTACAGGAGCAGCTGGCTTTGCAGCAGGTGTAACTTTCGCAGGAGCTGCTTTCACTGGTGCCGCTTTTTTAACAGGCGCTGCTGATTTTGCAGGAGCTGCTTTAACCGGTGCCGCTTTTTTAACAGGCGCTGCTGGTTTTTTAGCTGGTGCTGCTACTTTTGCTGGGGCCGCTTTCACAGGAGCCGCTTTTTTTGCAGGTACTGCTACTTTTTTAGCTGGTGCTACTGGTTTTTTGGCTGGTGCTGCTGGTTTTTTTGCTGGAGCTACTGGTTTAGCAGGCGCTGCCTTTTTTGCAGGTGCCGCTTTTTTAGCAGGTGCTGCTGGTTTTGCAGGTGCTGCTTTTTTTACAGGTGCAGCTACTTTTTTAGCAGGTGCTGCTTTTTTGGCCGGAGCCGCCTTTTTTGCGGGAGCTGCTACTTTTTTAGCAGGTGCTGCTTTTGGGGCTGGTTTCTTTGTAGCCATATGCGTGTTGTTATGCTTGTTTAGTTATTGAAACTTTTAGCAAATTATCATTTACGTCGAGTTCAGTTGCGTTGGCAACCTCGTCTACCCAATTGATGGAATCAGCTAAAATTTCGCGGCAAATATAGTCGTTATATTTAACAATCGACTCCTTAAGCCTGTCGCAATGCTCAAGGGTCACGAATATACGGTCTGTAAGGGCAAAACCGCTTTCTTTTCTAATATTTTGTACACGGTTTACGAACTCTCTTGCGTCCCCTTCCTGCTGTAAATCTGGGGATATTGTGATGTCGAGGGCTACAGTAAGGCTGCCTTTGCTCGCCACACTCCAACCTGGAATATCCTCGGCGGTAATGTCAACCTCGGTTAATGCAATGCTAAGTTCTTCACCTTCAATAGATAAGAGAATTTCACCCGTTTTTTCGAGGGTGGCAATTTGAGCTCCGGTCATAGCGGTGATGGCCGCGCCAGCCGCTTTCATTTTGGCACCCATTTTGGTACCAAGGGCCTTAAAGTTGGGTTTTATCTTTTTCTTAATAATCCCCTCCGTTTCGGTCAAATATTCAATTTCTTTAACATTTACCTCTGCCGTAATCAAATCCTGAATTAAAACCAGCTGATCCTGCATGGCAGGGTCTAGCACCGGAATGAGTATTTTTTGAAGTGGCTGACGCACTTTAATGTTTACTTTTTTACGAAGGCTTAATACCAACGAGCATACATCCTGTGCTAATTGCATTCTTTCTTCGAGTGCAGCATCAATGAATGAATCATTTGCTACCGGGAAATTAGCGTGGTGGATAGACGCCACCTGATGCTTACCCGTTACACTATTGAGGTTTGAAAAAACAGCATCGCTAAAAAACGGAGCAATAGGTGCCGTTAATTGTATCACTGTTTCTAGACACTCGTATAAAGTTTGGTAGGCACTAATTTTATCCTGTTCATATTCACCTTTCCAAAATCTTCTTCTACAAAGTCTCACATACCAGTTACTCAGTTGCTCATCAACAAAAGACTCAATGGCTCTACCGGCAACGGTTGGCTCATAATCATCCATTGCCGCAGTTACTTTTTTAACAAGTGAATGTAAACTTGATAAAATCCAACGGTCAATTTCTGGACGCTCCGAAAGAGGCACTGGTGGCTCCGAAAAAGAGAAACCATCCACATTTGCATAGAGCGCAAAAAATTGATAGGTATTATAGAGTGTACCAAAAAATTTACGCTGTACTTCTTGAATACCCGCTATATCAAATTTTAAATTATCCCAAGGAGACGCATTGGTTACAAGGTACCAACGGGTTGCGTCGGCGCCATATTTTTCGATGGTTTCAAAAGGATTAACAACGTTCCCTAAACGCTTACTCATTTTGTTGCCATTTTTATCTAGCACCAATCCATTACTCACCACTGTCTTATATGCAACGCTATCAAAAAGCATTACACCAATAGCATGCAGGGTATAAAACCATCCACGCGTTTGGTCCACGCCTTCACAAATAAAATCGGCAGGAAAAGCTTGGCCCTTATCTACTAGGTCTTTGTTTTCAAATGGATAATGCCACTGCGCGTATGGCATCGCACCACTATCAAACCATACATCAATTAAATCTGAAACGCGGTGCATGGGTTTACCCGACGCACTCACTAAAATAATATCATCCACAAATGGCTTGTGTAAATCAAGTATACCGCCATGAAGATAATTTTGATTGACGCTACCACCAAGTACTTCATTTGCTTTTTTGATACCTGCGTTTAATTCCTCCACAGAACCAATACAAACTTCTTCGGTACCGTCCTCTGTACGCCATACTGGAAGCGGCGTTCCCCAATACCTACTTCTGCTCAAATTCCAGTCTACCATGTTTTCAAGCCAGTTACCAAAACGGCCTTCACCTGTAGATTTAGGTTTCCAATTGATGGTTTTATTGAGTTCCACCATACGGTCTTTAACAGCCGTTGTTTTAATAAACCAAGCATCCAATGGATAGTATAAAATCGGCTTGTCTGTTCTCCAACAATGCGGATAACTATGTTCGTATTTTTCTACTTTAAACGCGCGGTTTTCTTTTTTGAGTTTTACGCAAATGTCAACGTTCACATCAACATAGTTAGGATCGTCTTTGTAGTTTTTTACATAGCGGTTACTAAATTCACCAACACCCTCTACAAATTTTCCTTCTCTATCTACAAGCGTTAAAATACCAATATTATTTTTTTGTCCAACACGGTAATCGTCTGCACCAAATGCAGGAGCAGTATGTACAATACCTGTTCCATCCTCTGTAGTTACAAAATCACCTACTAAAATTCTAAATGGTTTTGCACCAGGTGTAATTGTATCAATGGCCTCCATGCTATTAGCATCAGAAGGCATGAGTTGTTCATACTGTGCACCTTCAATATCTGACCCTTTAAAATTGGCCACTATTTTCCAAGGCAATAATTTTTGCTCTGCATTATAATTTTCAAAATCTCCATTTTCACCTTCTGGCTTAAAAAGCTTTGATAGCAATGCTTTGGCAAGCACAACATGCACAGGCAAATGGGTATAAGGGTTAAATGTTTTAACTAGTACATATTCGATATTAGGTCCAACGGTTAATCCTAAATTAGAAGGAAGTGTCCAAGGCGTAGTTGTCCATGCTAAATAATACACTTCGTTATCACCCACTGCGTCTAGTAAAAATTTATTTTTTGCGTCGGTGGCTAGTGCCTTAAACATCGCAACAGCAGACGTATCTTTTACATCTTTGTACGTGCCCGGTTGGTTTAATTCGTGTGAACTTAAACCCGTTCCTGCAGCAGGTGAATAAGGTTGAATACTTACACTTTCATACAAGTATCCTTTTTTATACAACTCACTTAAAATCCACCAAAGTGTTTCAATATAATCATTTTCAAAAGTGATATACGGAGCATTTAAATCTACCCAGTAACCCATTTTAGTAGTAATCTCATCCCACTTGTCTTTGTAACGAAGCACGGCTTCTCTACATTTTTGGTTGTATTCTTCTACTGTAATTTTTTTGCCAATATCTTCTTTGGTGATGCCTAACTCTTTTTCAACTCCAAGTTCTACCGGAAGTCCGTGCGTATCCCAACCACCTTTTCTTTTTACCTGAAAACCCTGCATGGTTTTATATCTACAAACCATATCTTTTAAAGTTCTAGAAATAACGTGGTGAATACCTGGCATTCCATTAGCACTAGGCGGACCCTCATAAAATACAAAAGGAGTGTTACCTTCACGTAAACGCACACTTTGTTCAAACGCCTCTTCTTCTTTCCATTTAGCTAAAATTGATTGCTCAATGCTAGGCAGATGAAGGCCCTGGAATTCTGGATATTTTACACGCATACCTTTGTGGGTTAATCGGTTCTGTAATGCAATTACAGCCCTGTTTTTAAGGCTGCAAAGGTAATAAATATAAGCAAGGACTTACCTTTACCCTATGAAAATTGCCTTTTTTTCTACCCAGCCCTACGACATCCCATTTTTCGAGTCTGCAAATCAAGCATTTGGACATGAATTGGTGTTTTTTACACAGGCCTTAGAGCCAGCCACCGCAGGTTTAGCGGCGGACGCCCAGGCAGTTTGCTTGTTTGTCAATGATCAGGCTTCAGAAGCGAGTATAGCGGCACTTGCAAAGCTTGGTGTTAGCACCATTGCTCTAAGGTGTGCTGGGTTTAACAATATTAGCCTCGATGCTGCTAAAAAGGCTGGCATGAGGGTATGTAGGGTAGGCGCCTATTCACCAGAAGCGGTGGCGGAGCATGCGACTGCTCTTTTATTAACCCTTACCAGAAAAACACATAAAGCCTATAACCGCGTGAGGGAGCAAAATTTTGCATTAACAGGACTACTCGGATTTAACCTGCATGGCAAAAAAGTAGGGGTAATTGGTACCGGAAATATTGGCCAAGCATTTTGTAAAATCATGCTTGGTTTTGGATGCGAGGTAACCGCTTTTGACCTTATCGCCAACAAAGACATGGAAGCGCTTGGCGTAAAGTACGCACCACTCATTGAGGTGTTAGCATCTGATATTATTTCATTACACTGCCCACTTAATGAACAAACAAAACATATTATAAATGCCGAAACAATTAGCTACTTAAAAAAAGGAGTGACGCTGATTAATACCGGAAGAGGTGGACTACTAGATACCAAGGCGGTTATTGATGCGCTCAAAAACGGAACTATTGGTGCGCTTGGATTAGATGTATATGAACAGGAAGAAAAATTGTTTTTTAAGGACTTATCAAGCACCATAATTCAGGACGATACCATTCAACGGTTAATGAGTTTTTCAAACGTACTCATAACGGGACATCAAGGATTTTTTACTAGGGAAGCCATGGAAAAAATAGCCCACACCACACTTGAAAATATTTCGAACTTAGAAAAGAATTTACCCCTAGCTTCGGGCAATATTGTTGTCTGAACTGGAATCAGAAGTACTACTTGAACTGCTTTCTGGCAAAGGATTTACAAAAAATTTGTTTTGAAAAATTAGGAGTATAAAAACGCCAAGTGAAATAGATGCGTCCGCTACATTAAAGACGGGTCTAAAAAATTCAAAACTTTCACCGCCCCATATTGGAAACCAAGACGGGAAATGTCCATCTGTAATGATGGGGAAATAAAACATATCTACGACCCTTCCATGAAATAAAGAAGCATAGCCACCTGCTGCCGGAAATAAATGCGCTACATTTTGCGCAAAATAATCGCTTTGCTCAAAAATTAATCCGTAAAATAAACTATCAATTAAATTACCAAGTGCGCCAGCGTATATCATTGCTGCACAAATAATAAACCCTTTGTGCATGCCCTTGCGTAAAAAATCACGGAGTAAAAAACTACCCCAAATAACAGCGCCAAGTCTAAACAAAGTAAGCGCTACTTTACCAAAATCACCACCAAATTTCCATCCCCAAGCCATGCCCTCATTTTCTACAAAATGAAGTCTAAACCAAGTGCCCACAACAAGATGCTCTTCGCCAATATAATAGTTGAGTTTGATATAAAATTTAAGTGCCTGGTCTATAAATAAGATGGCAATTATAATTCCAATAAGATGTTTTGCTTTCACTGTTGTAGCTTTTTATTAAACTAGATCAAAGATAAGATTTACTCTTCTATGTAAATCCTTTTTACACGTGCATTAATGCCACTCATCATTTCATACATATTGATACCTGACCATTTTGCAAGGGTTTCAATAGCTATATGTTCGCCAAAAATTTCTACCTCATCATCGATAGAAATATCTTTTAGTTCCGACACATCAATCATGGTCATATCCATACACACAAGCCCTACTACCGGACATAAAACGCCCTTAATATACATTTTGCCTACGCCATTACTAAAGCGTCTATCATACCCATCGGCATACCCAATACGAACGGTTGCAATATGGGTATCTTTTTCCATAATCGCTGCCCGCTCATAACCCACAGATGCACCAGCTGGCACTTGTCTAATTTGCGCAATAGTCGTTTTTAAGGTAGCCACTTTTCTAAACCCATTGTTTGCTGATGCACTTGTACCATACAGTCCAATGCCCACACGCACCATATCTAATCTTGACGCTGGATGCCTTTGTACTGCATGAGAATTTGCAATATGCCTGATAAATGAATACCCGATAATTTCTTTTAGCGTGTTACAAACCTTTTCAAATATAGCTACTTGAGCTATTGTATAGGCATCATGTTCCGGCGTATCACTCGCTACCAAATGACTCATCACCGATTTTACTACCATACAGTTATTGGCAATTAATTTTTGACCTAGTAAGGAGGCATCCGAGGGTTCAAAACCCAAGCGGTTCATCCCCGTATTTATTTTTAAGTGAACGCCATAGGAACCAAGGCCTTGAATGTGTAAGAAAGAAGCAAAGGCCTCATACATTTCGAATGAATAAATTTCCGGTTCCAAGCCATACGCTACCATGGCTTCAAAACCCGCTGCATTGGGACTCATCACCATAATAGGCAAATGGATGCCAGCCCTACGTAATTCCACCCCTTCATCTACATAGGCTACGGCTAAATAATCAGTTTTTACAGCAGCAAGGGTTCTTGCAACTTCGGCACTTCCGTTTCCGTATGAAAATGCTTTTACCACCGCCATTAATTTCGTAGACGACCCAATCGTATTTTGTATTTGCTTTACATTTTGGGCAAGCGCTGTTAAATTAATTTCGAGTACTGTTTCATGCATTTTTTGTTCTAGCCAATTTGCAATGCGTTCAAATTCAAAAATACGTGCCCCTTTTAATAAAATAAATTCATTGGAAAAATCTTGTAATCGAAACTGTTGTAAAAATAACTCGGTGCTGTCAAAAAAATAAAGCGCTGTTGTCACTCCCAAAAATTCTTTTTCAAAAACAGCTTGATTCTTTTTTATTTCAGGGCCAATCCCAATAAAACGCTTGAGGCCAAGGGCCGCAGCGTGCCTGGCCACTTTGCCATACAAGTCTTTGGAGCGCTGTCCTGTTTCTGAAAAATCAGATACAATAATACAAGCATCCCTTCCCGCAGACTGTGCTTGCAAATAAAACCCAGCAGCAACAAAAGAATCAAAGTCTAAATTATAGCTATCATTGATAAAAGTGCATCCATTCATTCCTTTTTTAAATTGCATGCGCATATCAACAGCTGTGAGCAGCTTCATACGTTCAGCAATAAAACTGAAATTTTTACCAATTGCGAGTAACGTAAGTATACAAAGCAAAGCGTTTTCAACAGATGCCTTATCTGTAAATGGAACCTCAACCCTATAGTTCTCACTTTGATAGCAGAGTTCTAATTCGGTAGTATTACCTTTATTGATTTCACTTGTAACAACAAGCGTTGCTGGCGCTGTTCTACTCCAAGAATAAAAGGAAGTTAGCGCACCTTCCCATATAGAAGGGCGCGCTTCTATATCAATCCCTTGAAGCTGATCTTTTCCGTAAATTAAAGTGTCAACCGTTTCAAATAACCGAAGCTTTTCCTTTATTTTTTCAGTTATGTCTTTGAACCCTTCTGCATGCGCAGGGCCCATATGGGTTAACACCCCAATTGTAGGTTTAATGATTGGAGTTAAATGCTCCATTTCATGCGTGGTAGAAATACCCGCTTCAAAAATGGCCAATTCATGTGCGTCCTCCAATTTCCAAACACTAAGCGGCACACCAATTTGAGAATTAAAACTGCGCGGGCTTCTAACAATATTAAAACTTGAATGCAAGAGCTGATACAGCCATTCTTTAACGGTGGTTTTGCCATTACTACCAGTAATGCCAATAACAGGAATATTAAATCGAGAACGGTGATGGGCTGCAATTTTTTGTAGGGCCATTAAACAATTAGATACCTCAAAAAAAATAGCCTCCGTGCAATAGGATTTGATTTTTGATAGGTCTACCTGCTTATTCACAACAAAACATCGAACACCCTGATCATATAAACTTTCTATAAATTCATGTCCATCTCTACGCGGACCAGGTAATGCAAAAAATAAAGTTTGAGGTGCAAATACGAATCGTCTACTATCCGTCAAAAGCTGCTCCACCACATATCCACTTGCCGCCATGTGCGGAAGTTCTAGTATGGTTGCAATTTCATTTGCCGTGTATTTCATGAAGTAGATTATGCGTATTTTCTCTTTCGCCAAAATGAAACAAGGATCCCAATCAATAACAATAATAGAATAGGTCCTATAGTAGCTACTACTTGCCAGATTGTTTTTTGATCTGCTACTTTTTGTTTGTCTAGTAAGCGTAATACCACTACTTTGTTTCTAGACTCAAATAAACCGTTGTCATTTACTAGATAATCAATGGCGTTTAGTAAAAAAGTTTTGTTGGCAAACTGAAACGCTTCAAAAGGTAGTTCCCCCATGGGAAGTGGGCCCGTTGTTTTTGTAACTGCATTGGTAACAATATCCGCGTCAGACACTACAATTTGCTTTGCTTCTTTAATACCTTTTCGTAAAAAAGGAAGCCCTGTAAATCGCTGCACCGAGTCCATAACAGTAATGCCCAAATTATTGGCAAATAAAGAAGAAAATTTACCTTCTAATAACACTGCTACTGGAATGTGACTTTTTGTAAACGTATATAAATCCGCTTCTGATTGTACACTATTTAAAGACACCATGGCCGGCGAAGCAATACTTCGAGAACTGGTATCGGTTGCAAGTAAAATTGTTTTTTTAATACCTGGCGCTTTAACGGTATCAATACTTGACGGAAAAATAGGCAGCACCCTATCCATATTTTTTGTAATTGGATTGTCGGAAGGGGTTGTTAAAAAAGGATAGTAAGGCCAAGGAATACGCTGCATGGTTGGCGAGCCATCTGGATTTTTGCCTACCACAATGGGTAGTTTAGCGCAGTTTAAATCCTGCACCAAATCACCGTTAATGCGTACGCCGTATTTAAACAAAAGCGGATCAATATTTAGCCCTCTATCATAAGCGGTATAACCCGCTTGTGTGCGCATTAAACTATCCAACTCGGCGTGAAGTTTATCTACAAACCAAATAACTTTTCCGCCGTTTAAAATGTATTGGTCAATTTTTAATTGGTCTTCTTCTGAAAAAGGCGTTGTTGGCTTTACAATTAATAGCAAATCTATATTAGCAGCACTCGGGTAGCCTTCTTTTAAATCAAAAATGCCAAGGTTATAATCGTTTCTTAATGTTTCTGCTAGATCGCTCACCGTTAAATCGGTGGGCTGACCATTCCCTACTAAGTAAGCAACAGTAGGATAACTTGTTTTAGTGGCCTTATCTATGGCTGCCGCAAATTTATATTCCAAAAGTGCTTCTGCTGCATTGCGGGTAGCTTCTTTGTCTTCCTTGGGTTCTACGGCTTCAATTACGTTGTAACTAGAAAATATTTTTTTGCTGCTTCTAAGATCTACAACAACAGGCGCTCTATTCCCATACCTTACAAGTGCGGAGGGCACAATAAGTTGAGAAGTTGATTTTTCGATACCCTCGTTTATAGCTGTTCTTTCAAATACTACACCAAGCGCAGCAAGGCTATCATATAATTTAACTTTTGCAGCTTCGTCCGTAATATCACTTCCAGCTTCAATAAATGAAACTTGAATAGAATTTGTTGTGGAGGATGAAAATGTCTCTAAGATTTCGGCAGTAGCGATGTTTAGTTTTTTATAATCAGCAGGCAAATCTCCAGTTAAAAAAACCTCTACAGTAATAGCACTATCCAGTTTTTTATCTAGCAATTTCTTAGTGGCGTCACTTAGGCTATAACGCTTTTCAGCAGTGAGGTCTAGGCTTCCATGCAACCATGCATTGGAGGCATAAATGATAGCAACCAAGAAGCATCCTACAATAATATTTGAATATTTTTGAAACATACTTTTCAGATGCAGTTAGCGCTTAATAATATTTTGCTTGGTGATATACAAACAAGTATAGGTGACAGCCAAAAAATATATGATGTCATCTATTCTAATAACACCTCTACTCATACTTTTGTAATGAAACTTTATACCCAGTACTTCAATGAAGTACCCTAGTTTTCCTTCAAGAAATGAAAGCTTACTTACTGCTTCAAAACCTGCAAATAATAGATAGCAAACAAAGGCGGCGCCAATAAAAGCAACCACCGTATTATTTGTAAAACTGCTCACACAAATTCCAACCGCAACAAATACAGCCCCTAATAAAAATAGGCCCAAATAAGATCCAGCAGTAGCACCCATATCTATGCCGCCCACAGCAGACAATGATTCTATGGCCACGCCATATAGTAGCGTTGGTAGGAGTAAACAAAGTACTACAAGCAGTGCGCCCATATACTTTCCCCAAACGAGTACAGCGGGGCGAATGGGTAATGTTTTCAGTAATTCAAAAGTACCAGACTTATATTCTTCAGAAAAACTGCGCATAGTAATGGTAGGAATCATAAATATGAGCAACCAAGGAACGATATTAAAAAAACCAGCAAGGGTTGCATAACCCATTTCTAAAATACTAGTATCCGGAAAAACAAATAAAAGGAGACCCGTAAGAA
>CANHHX010000004.1 GCA_947461125.1 Bacteroidota bacterium
GTATTTAAATAGAGCGGATTGTTAGGCTCAATAGCGCCAAGGTATGGAAGGGATAATAATGAAGGAACATTGGCATCATCCATCATATGAAAACTACCATAACCATTTACTTCAAAACCAATAATTTTTCCAAACTGCTGGTGTTGAATAATACCATGTTGTTTGAAGGCAGCTTCTACCTGTGCTTTTAATGCAAGTGCTCTTTTAGCAAGTGCTGGCTCATTAACAGCAGGTAGTTGCAATAACTCCGCCATCTTACCTAAAATATTAATCGCAAACATATTGCTAGGTACGAGGTAAGGAAGTAAAGTACAATCGTCACTTGGTCTAAAGGTTGAAACAATTAAACCACATGGTTTTACTGGATACCCATATCCACTTAATGGCACACCATCGGTGGCCCATGCCGTTGTGCGCTGAAAGGTATAAGGTCCATTCCCATTAAAGCGCTGCTGTTCGGTAAAAGTATCTAGAATTAATTTTTGAGCAGCTTTCCAATCGGCGTCAAATACAGAAGTGTCGCCTGTTTGTTTGTAATAACCATGCGCGAGTCTTACGGGATAACAAAGGCTATCAATCTCCCACTTGCGTTCATGAATACCAGGTTGCATTTTAGTGAGATCATCTTTCCACTCACTTACTTTATTGACATCTTTATAAAATGCGTTGGCGTATGGATCCAGTAAAATACATTTTGTTTGTCTATTGATAACACCTGCAATGAGTGTTTGTAGTGGCTTATCATTTTTAGTAAGTGGCAAATAAGGCCAAACCTGCGCCGTACTATCCCTAAGCCACATAGCATCAATATCCCCTGTTATCACATAGGTATCTGGCTTTCCATTTACCATTTCAAAATCGACGGTGGTGTCTAACGTGTTTGGAAAACAGTTCTCAAACAACCAACCCAGTTCTTTATTGGGCAAGTCTTTTTTAACTTGCTCAATCACTGCCTCAACAGCTGCGCTTTTAAAATTTCTATCGGCAACAGCTGGTCGATTACTCGTATAGCTTTGTGTAAGTGGCGGCATTGCAAATCCTGTAGCTTTTTGAAGTAAAAAACCCATGCCTAATAGCGAAGACTTTTGTACAAATTGACGGCGATTGGTCATAGAAATAGTATTAAAATTATTTTAATTGAAAAGATACTGAATTTTCAACTGCGGCGTTCGTGCCAATATAAACTTGAAAACTTCCTTTCTCACTAATATGCTTTAGATCTGCATTATAAAAACGAAGTAAATTTTCATCGATAGTGAAAGTTACTGTTTTTGTTTCTCCTTTTTTCAAAAATACTTTTTGGAAACCTTTTAATTCATTTAAGGGTCTTGTGATGCTTGCTACATCGTCTTTGATATACAACTGGACCACTTCTTCACCATCATAATTACCGGTATTGGTAAGGGTAACGGATGCTGTTATTGCTTTGGCGGCAGTAAGGGTTGGAGCAGACAAAACAGGTTTTCCATAACTAAATGTAGTATAGCTTAACCCATATCCAAAAGGCAATAAAGGTGAATTTTCAAGGTCTAAATAATTGGATTTATATTTTCCAAAAACATCGCCACCATTGGGTCTACCAGTATTGCGCACACTATAATAAATAGGAATTTGTCCTACATTACGCGGAAAACTCATGGTTAATTTTCCTGCCGGATTGTAATCGCCATATAGTACCGATGCAACCGCATTACCAGCCTCAGTACCAGCGTGCCATACATCTAAAACTGCAGTAGCAGCATTTAATTCTTTGGCAATTGTTAATGGTCTACCATTCATGAGAACGAGTACGAGTGGCTTACCCGTTTTAGATAATGCTTCAATTAATTTTTGTTGACTTTCTGGAATATCTAAACTAGTTCTACTCGCTGCTTCACCACTCATTTCACTAGCTTCACCTACTACTGCAACTATAACATCAGATGCAGCTGCTACGGCTAGCGCCTCTGATAATAATGCTTGCGGCGTTCTAGTATCAATAGAAATTTTTTCACCAAACACATTAATTTTTGCTGCAAAAACAGGATCATCAGAAATATTAGCTCCCTTTGCATACACTACCTTAGAAGCCATACCGGCTCGGTTATTAAAGCCTTCTAACACAGCAACTGCTTGCTTGGCATCGGCATTGATAGACCAAGTACCTGGCATGTTTGAACGGTCATTAGCTAGCGGTCCAATAAGTGCAATTTTTTGACCCTGCTTCAATGGCAATACCTGATTGTCATTTTTTAAGAGTACAAAAGAACGCATGGCAGCCTCTTTTGCAAAAGCACGCTTGTCTGCACTTAACACCTCAGAAGCTCTTTCTTGTTTGAGGTATTTAAATGGATCTTCAAATAAACCCAAATCATATTTAGCTTCGAGTATTCTTTTACAAGCTGCATCAATAGCGGCCATTGACACTTTACCTGCTTGTAATGATTTTTGCAGGGTATTTAAAAACCCTTCACTCACCATATCCATATCTAGACCTGCATTTAATGATAATGCCGATACGGTTGTTGTATCTCCCATGCCATGATTAATCATTTCGGTAACAGAAGTATAATCAGAAACAACAAAACCTTTAAAGCCCCACTGATTTCTTAAAACATTTGTAAGCAACCATTTGTTACCTGAGGCAGGAACCCCATCTACATCATTAAAAGAAGTCATCACAGAACCAGCACCTGCATCCACGGCCGCTTTATACGGCGGAAAATAATCGTTGTACATTTTGAGCTTACTCATATCTACACTGTTGTAATCTCTGCCAGCTTCTGGCGCACCATAGAGTGCAAAATGTTTTACACAAGAAAGTAATGAATAACCACTGGCAAGATTTGCATTACCCGTACCGCCCTGATACCCAACTACCATGGCTTTTGCAATAGCACTTCCTAAAAAAGGATCTTCGCCTGAACCCTCTGCAACCCTTCCCCAGCGTGGATCACGCGCAATATCCACCATGGGAGAAAACGTCCAGTTTAAACCATCGGCAGTAGCTTCTAATGCAGCCATTTTAGCCGATTTTTCTATCATTGCCAAATCCCAACTTGCAGATAATGCAAGTGGAATCGGAAACGCTGTTTTATATCCGTGAATAA
The DNA here is from genome assembly GCA_947461125.1 of Bacteroidota bacterium. Classification (GTDB taxonomy): domain Bacteria; phylum Bacteroidota; class Bacteroidia; order Chitinophagales; family Chitinophagaceae; genus Sediminibacterium. The sequence continues at coordinate 3,090 of CANHHX010000004.1, forward strand.
TATCGGAACCAAATAACATAGGAATACGTAGCCTCGATTCTCGCACTGCTAATTCCTGTACCTTTTTAATTTTTTCTAATCCGGCAATACCAAACATGCCACCTACTAAACCTCTTTTTATTTTTCCTTCTACATCATTACTTACAACAGTACCTGTTACGGAACCATCTCCCGGAATAATTAAATTAAGTTGGCCCAGTTTTTCTTGCAGGGTCATTTTTGTCATTAAAGACCCAATGAACTGTGCCTTTGTTTGCTTTTGCGCAATACTGGGTGTAGCGACTATCAGGGCAATAAAAAACAAAAAATTAGGAATAGAAATCAAACGCATAAAGTGATTATTATTTAACAATATTAAGAAGCTTTAATGATAATTAAGTTAAATACCCGCTTAACTTTACACAAAGCAAACGAATGAAATTTTTTTTAATACCGATACTATGCATCGTAGTTGGCCATAGCAATGTACAGGGTCAAACATCGACCGCATACACCGCTTCGATAAAGTATTTTGACAGTTTACGTGTCAAAGCTTTAACAGCACAAAATGGATGGCTTAATTTAGCTGGCCTTTACTGGTTAAAGCCAGGTGATAATTCATTTGGAAGCGCTCCAAGTAACCAACTTGTTTTTAAGCATAAAAATATGCCTGTTGTTTTAGGAAAATTTAAAGTGGCAGGAACCAGGGTAAGCTTTGAATTTGATAAAGCCGTTACTAAATTTCCTAACGATTATTCAGAAGAGCTTGTACTTTTTGATCCAACAAATAAAATAGATACAAGTGTACACTTTAATCAGTTTATGTGGAGCGTAATAATACGAGAAGATAAAATTGGAGTGCGCTTTAGAGACTTAAAAAATCCGGCACTTGCAGCTTTCAAAGGCAATAAAAGATTCGCCATTAATCAAACTTGGAATTTACCAGCAAAACTACTACCGCCAAATCCAAGTGGACTTTTTATCACCAATGTTTTAGGACAAACTACTGCCGAGGATTATGCAGGTAAAATAAGTTTTGAATACCAAGGAAAAAATTATGTACTAGACGCTATTAGTGAAGGCCCCGGAGATTTATTTGTTGTTTTTGGAGATGCTACCAATGGAATAAACACCTACCACACGGGAAGATTTATGTATGTGCCAAGGCCCGATAATAATGGGAATACTTTTATTGATTTTAATAAAGCGTTTAATCCACCTTGCGCTTATACCCCATATGCAACTTGCCCCATTCCACCCAAGCAAAACATACTACCATTTAAAGTAACAGCAGGTGAGTTATCAGATAAACATAAGTAAGGGGTTAAAATTAAAGCATAAAAAAAGGGCGAACCGTTGGTTCGCCCTTTTTTCTAAACTATATACTACTACTTTCTAGTAAATGAATAGGTATAGTAACCACCATTTGAAAGATTAAGCACTACATCGTAGGTACCGGCTTTCATGGCAAGGTTATCGCCACCAAATTCAAGTAGGCCATCTCCACCGTTATCTCCTAGGTTTACATCCCAAGCACTGTTAAATCTAAATTTAAGTTCAGAATCTGAGGCAAGTGTAAACGTTGTTTTCCAAACCTGACCACTTCTGTCATAAGTAAGCGCCACATCTGGTGTACCATTACCCCAATTAGTAAATCCACCAACAATACCAACACCAGTTACGCGGAAATTAGACCAAGTACTATTTTTTGTATTGGCTCTTACTAAGTAATAACCACTTGGGACGCTTAAATTACCGCCGCTTGTGCTAATAGTTGTAGCTGTTCCACCATAATTGTTACCATTCCAATCTGGTTGGCTGGTAAATTTAAAAAGTGCGCTAGATGTACCAAAGTCAATAAAGCCATGGAAATCTTCGTCGTTTTTAATAGAACCTAGTGAAGGTGCTTTATCTGGAGCCCATCCTTGATAATCACCAGCAACAAACAACATTCCAAAAGGAACGGCTGTAACGGTGAATTTACCACGTTGGAAATCTAAACGAATTCTGTACATGCCTGTCTTTGAAGGACCAGGGAAGTTGTCGTTAAAATTGAATCCAAAATCACCACCTAAGTTTAAATCGGTTAGTGAATTATTCGCAACTGAGTATTTATTACTCCAATCACCATTTACTGGTAATGCTAAATACTGCTGTCCACCTTTTAGGTAAAATGTACCCTGGTAAGTAACAGAATCCACTCTTGTAAACTCTTGTGTAGGAACTGGAACAGGATTGTTCCAACCGCCAATGGTTGCAGATCCTACTAAGAATAATCTTCTAGAAGTAGGAGGTTGCACGCGTGGAGGAATTACATATGGAGTAGCTGTTAATGTTAACACATTTGATGTTAACTGATCGTTGTTGTTTCCGTATGAAGAAATAATACGTGCATCAATTTTATAAGCAACATTATAGTTAAAGCCAAAGCCTAATAAAATAGCGTTTAAGTCTCTACCTAAAAATGCATAACTCAGTCTGCCATTTAAGACAATAGAAGCCGCTTTAGAAAAATTTCTTCCTGATGAATCAATTTGCAAAATGTATTTTACACTATTATCATCTGTAGCGTATTGTGGGTTAGTCCAAGTGAACAACACCGCAGTACTTAATGAATCTGCTGTTCGAGTAGCAATGGTTGTTGTAGAAGCTTGTAATACAACACTCTTTCCTGGTTCATACACAGTAAGAGGTGCCACTTTTTCACAAGACCACAGTGCAACTGCAAATGTGGCCGTGAAAAGCAATGTTTTTAAAATTTGTTTCATTTTTTACAATTTTAGTTGTTGTTCTTATTGTCTAGTTACAGTATAGGTTCCTGCTTGGAAATCCACTGAAATTTTATAATTACCCGGAGTAGACGGACCATCAAATCCTGGATCCGCATCCTTCTTTTCTAGTGTACCAGAAAATGCATCGCCAGCTAATTTCTTATACTGTGTACCCCAAACGCCATTTTCTTGGATCATCTTGTAATTTCCACCACCTACAAAAGCAACAACGCCTTCATAAAGTGTTTCAGTTACTCTGGCCAAACGCTGAGAAGTAACAAATGGAGCGCCAAGAGGGTTAGACCAACCAGATGCAAATGCATTACCGGTTACCCATAATGTTCCTGCAGTAGGTACTGCAACTTTTGGTGGCGGCGCATAAGGTAGAACTCTAAATGCTAAAACATTTGAAACTAATTCAGTTTGTGCAGCACCTAATGTAGCGATAACACGCACTTCAATTCTTGCAGGTCGTCCTGGTCTTAAATTTAAATCAGAAATAACTATGTTGAAAGCCTTTTGCGTATAGGATACAGACAAGTCTTTACTAATAGATATAGATTTTTTTCTAGCGCCTCTAAAATTAGCACCAGCAGTGTCAATTTCTAAGGTGTAATTAACGTTTTGAGAACTTACACCAGAAGCAAATTTGTAATTAGGGTTTGTCCAATTAAAGGTAACGCCCAAATTATCTTCTGTTAAAAAGTTTAGTGCAATGCTATCGCTAGAAGTGGCAGTAAGCACTGGAGCCTTACCACCCATATAGGTATCTTTTGCCTCGTCTTTTTCACAAGCAGCAAAGAATACGATTGCAAGGCTCACGTAAACTAGTGATTGAATTATTTTTTTCATACAATTGATTTTAAATGTTTCAGACAAGTATTAATAACCTGTGTTTTGAACTAAATTAGGATTAGATGAAATGTCTGCAGAAGGAATAGGATACAATCTTCTAAATGCATCTACATTGGTTCCACCTCTAACACCACCTTTCCAAGGCCATAGATAAGAAGATTCTACAAATCTATTGTAACGGATAAGGTCTGTTCTTCTAAATCCTTCCCAATATAATTCTCTTGCACGCTCATCTAAAATGAAATCTAAATTTAATTGTGATGCGGTAATAGTGCTTGCACCAGCTCTTGTTCTTAACGCATTGATATAGCTTAAAGCAGTACCTGCATCACCTGTTCCACCTCTTAATACCGCTTCGGCGTATACCAAGTTCATTTCTGCAGAACGGAAAATTGGGAAATCAATATCTACCCAAATTAAATTTTTACCTGGGGTACCATTCATATTGATATTTCTATATTTAGTAATGGCATAACCATCTGTAAATTTAGTTAAGTCATTGATATCTGCAGATTGACCACTGGTATGAAACTGAGAACGCTTATCGGCAGTACCTGTTAAGTCAGGAAACTTACTAGACAATGCAGTTGTGGTTCTTAAACCACCCCAACCACCATCAACACCAAATTGTGCAGCAACCATGTTGCCACCTACCGGTGCGTGTGTTAAGAAGGTAGTACCACCCCAGTTTTGTGTTCTTAAACCATCATAGTTAATGGTTAAAATAAACTCAGAAGTGTTTACGTTGTTGTCTGCACGCATTAATTTAGTGTAGTCACTGATTAAAGAATAACCAGCATCTAATACTCTTTTTGCATAGGTAGCAGCATCTGTATTTCTAGCAGTACCTGTATACACTTGTGCATTCAAATATAAACGAGCAAGTAATGCCCATGCAGCAGCTTTATCTGCACGACCATATTCATTTCTACGCGCATCTACTAAATCAGCGTCGATTGCTCTTAGTTCAGATTCAACGTAAGCAAAAATTTGAGCACGTGTTCTTTGCTTTGGCATTACAGAACCTAAGGCTTCTGCATCCGTTACAAAAGGAATGTTACCGAATAAATCCATCAAAATAGAATATTGGTAAGCACGTAAGAATCTAGCTTCTGCTCTGTATCTCTTAATTGCCTCTGCATCTACACCCGTAATTCCTTTAGAAGCAACATTCGCATCTGATGATTGACGAATAAAGTCGTTTGCTAAAGTGATTTGATAGTAAGAACGATAGTAAAGACCTGTTAACATTGGATTGCTCGCAGACCAGTTCATGTTATGGAAGTCTTGAATACCTGGATCACCCCAAGAAACAACCGCTTCATCGGTACTTAATTCTTGAGCTTTCCAATAAAGGCGTAAGAAGTCAGAAGTACCTTCATCGATACCCTGTATATCTCCATTACCTGAAGGACCAGCATTTCCTGTTAATGCATAGCTCGCATATACTTTTGCGAAAGCTTGCCTATACCCATTTGCGTCGGCATAAACGGTTGCTGATGTAACATCATTGGTAGGTAACAAATCCAAAGTTTTGTTACAAGATGTCAACACAACAAACGCTCCAACGATGGCTATGATTTGTTTGTATAGATTATTTTTCATTGTTATATTTTTTGTACAATTGATTGAATTAGAAATCAAGATTTATACCCAATACAATGGTTCTTGGACGAGGATAAAAATTATTATCAATACCGCCGTTCATTTCAGGATCTAAACCAGTATACTTAGTAATGGTTAATAGGTTTTGTACAGTTGCATTAATACGTAAAGAAGCTTTGTTTTTAAATACATTACCAACATTATAACCTAAGTTAAGATTGTCAATACGTAAGAAAGAAGCATTTTGTACATAGTAATCAGATAGGTAATAGTTAGAACCGTTACCGCTAAATCCTGAATTTAAATAATCTCTTGAACCGTTATTGATATAACCAATTGGATTTAAGATATTTCTTAAAGTACCTGAACTAGATGCGACGTTATTGTACAAGTAGTTACCAATGTTAGCACGCATTACAATACCTGCGTTCCACTTCTTGTGTGTTACACTTGAACTAAAACCAAAAAACATTTGAGGATCTATACCTTTGTACTGATACAAATCTCTTTCATTAATAAGACCATCTCTATTTAAGTCTGCAAACAATCCATCGATAGGCTTATCGTTGGCATCATAAACTTGCTTGAATACAAAGAAAGCACCTCTTTGGTATCCAACAGAGTGGATTAAAATATTGTTTCCGGTACCACCACTAATGCCACCAAAACGAGCACCTGCATAACCTGGATCATCAGAGATGGTTAATTTAGTGATTCTGTTTTGGTTATAGGTTGCGTTAAACGCGATATCCCAAGTTGTGTTTTTGTTACGGATAGGTTGGATATTTAAAGTAAATTCAATACCCTTATTTTCCATCGTACCTACGTTTGCAACAATCTTATTGCTAAAGTTAGTACCAGCTGGCTGGTTTACTTCATTCAACAAATCAGAAGTTTCTCTTCTGTAGGCTTCAATAGTACCCGTAATTCTATTATCAGCAAATCCAAAGTCTAATGCTAAGTTGGTTGTTGCTGTTTGCTCCCACTTACGGTTAAAATAATAACCATTAGGACGAGAAATTGGGGTGAACGTATTACCAAATTGGTACTGCGCTGTGTTTGAACCTAGGTTGTAATAAGAGATATAGTCATAATAACCGATGCCATCTTGTTGACCAGTTACACCATAACTCGCACGTAATTTAAGTTCTGATAAAGATTTCATATTCTTAAACAATCCTTCTTCTTTTAACTTCCAAGCAACAGCTCCCGAAGGGAATACTGCGAAACGGTTATCTGGATTGAATTTAGAAGATCCATCTTGACGAAGAGAAGCCGTAAATAAATATTTACCTTTTACAGAAATATTCATTCTTCCTAAATAAGAACTTAAACGGTATTCAGGTTTATCAAAGGCAAAAACCGGCGTGTTAACAACAGTGCCATTAAACGTTTGATCATTAAAGCTGTAATTCGTTGTTAAATAATTTTGATATTCATAACCACCGGTAAGTTCCACTCTTGTTGATAAGAAAGGAATTTCTTTGGTATAGTTTAAATAAGCATTCAAATAGGTGTTGTTTCTAGTTTGACGGTACTGATTATTTACACCGCTATGAAATACACCTGCTGCATCTTTAAAACGCATAAAAGTAGTTGCTGCTTGATCATTGATCACAGTGGTACCTTTACCTTCTGCAAGATCCATACCCGTATTTACAACAACGTGTAAATCAGGAATGAAATGCACTTTATAGTCTACTACTGCATTTGCAATATGACGGGTAACATTACTTTGATCGTTTTTATCTAACAAGATACCAAGTGGGTTTCTTGGCGCTAATGCACGAAGACCATTTGATGAAGTAGCATCTAACCAGTTCCAATATCCATTGAACGCCTGTGTACCAGAATAAACGGGTTTGGTAGGATCAAAAGAAGAGGCTGCACCAATCGCACCTTGATCTGCAAAGGTTGTTTGACTAGAAGCTAACTTATAGTTGATGTTAACCGAAAGGTGGTTATCAAAAAGTGTAGGACTCACATTTACGCCAACCGTTGTTCTGTTTAGTTTATCAGATCTTAAAACACCTGACTGCATTAAATTACCGAGTGAAAGACGATACGGTAAATTTTTAATGGCTCCAGATACAGAAAGGTTATTATCGGTAGCAAGCGCTGTTTGATAAATCTCATCCTGCCAATCGGTAGAAGCTGTACCTAACATAGACGCATAACTAGGGCCTTTTGTTCTTACAATATCTCTGATTTCATCGGCAGAAAATACATCCGCTTTTTTAGTAACATTTGAAACACTCAATTGAGAGCTAAATGCATATTTAGGAGCACCAGATTTACCTTTTTTAGTGGTAATGATGATAACACCATTTGACGCTCTTGCACCATAAATAGCTGTTGCAGATGCATCTTTTAAAACTGAAAAAGATTCGATGTCGTTAGGGTTGATTAAGGCAAGCGCATTGGCTTGACCAGAAATACCACCACCATCGATAGGCATACCGTCCACAACAATAAGTGGATCGTTACTTGCATTTAAAGATGCACCTCCTCTAATACGAATGGTACTTCCTGATCCAGGTGCACCATTGTTACTAGTGATTTGTACACCCGCTACTTTACCTTGAATAAGTTGCTCTGGTGTTGAGATAACACCTTTGTTGAAGTCTTTAGAAGACACATTCACAACAGATCCAGTGAGGTCCTTTTTACGAACGCTACCATAACCAATTACCACTACATCATTAAGCTGATCAACAGCCGGAGATAGTGCAACTGATACGGTGTTGCCGCTAAGGGTTACTTCTTTGGTTTCAAAATTCAAAGAAGATACAACTAGTGTAGTTGCGTTAGCAGGAACTTTCAAACTAAATGACCCATCGGCATTTGTTTGTGCTCCAACGCCAGATCCTTTTACAAGGACACTAGCAGCCGCTAACGGCGAACCATCTTTTGCATTGGTTACTTTTCCCGTAACCGTACGGTCTTGTGCAATTGATGGCAAACAGAAAACTGTTAGCATCATCAGCATTGCAACAAGTGCTTTTTTAATGTTCATAGAATTACAATTTCAATTTGAATAAATACTAATTAGTGATTAAAAATGTTTGTATTTTTTGTTTTTGATTTGATTGAATAGATATATGATAAACGCCCGGAGGGAGTCCTTTCTTATTGATTATGAGTTGTTGTTGACCTTTATTTTGCCATCCATTAAATATGCCGTCTACTATAACACCGGCCTGATTTAAAAGTTTAACTTGAACCTTCCCTGATTCAGGCAATTGATACTTGACAATCGCTGCTTGGGTTACAGGGTTAGGGGAAATAGATATGGTTGTATTTAATAACGGTAAGCTAATATTTGGTGTAGCAGTAACCACAGCATTATTGAGGTTTTTATTGGAATACACATAGTACTCGCCTGGTTGCAAAGAAATACTTGCAGATCTACCGGAAACCAACTGGAACTTGTTAGAATATAAACTATACCAAAAACCATCTGTTGGGAAGCTAACGGTAGCCGTTTGCGGCGTAACATCAAAATTACCAAGCACAACAAGTTTAATAGAGTCTCCGTTAAGCTGCATAGACTTAATGGCACCAGCGGTATTTAAGGTATATTTATTAGACCCAAAATCATTTACAAACGCAGGCGTTGCACGCAGCTTAAAAAATTTAGCATAGGCATCAAACAACGCTTTACGATTAGCATCCTGTAAATAGTCCCATTTAATGGGTTTTTCTGCCAAACGGCAATTGGCATCCACCGTTAAATTGGTACAGGTATTAATACTAAAATCGTAACCGAGCTCACCAAACTGCCACATTAATTTTGGACCTGGTGTAAGCGCCCAGATAGCAGCCGCCATTTCATTTCTTTTTAAACCTGTTACCGGATTTCTGGCACTATAACTACCGGATCCATTCCCGAAATTTAAATTTTTATATTGAAGTCTTTCCTCGTCATGGCTTTCCATATAGGTTACCAAATGCTGCTGTGCAAAATTTCGCGCATTTGAAAAACCAGTGCCAAAATTTGAAGTAGAAGTATACCCCATGGTAGCTTCTGTAAAACTATGGTTAGCATTGCCCCACAATAGCATACCGTAATCAGCTAATTCTTTTTCTTCGGAATTGTCTGCAAAATGTTCAAGCATGCAGTAGCTTCCAGGGCTAGTCGCTTGCATGGTATCATATATAGCTTTCCAAATTTTGATGCGGGAAGCGTCGTATGCACCCCATGCGCCAACATTGGTTGGATTGTTTACCTGTGTAAATCCTTTTGATAAATCCCATCTATATCCATCTATATGAAATTCTTGTAACCAATATTTAGTAACCCTGTTTACAAGATCTTTGGTGGCCATAGATTCATGATTAAAATCGTAACCAACATTAAAAGGATGTCTCGCATCTGGGTTTAACCAAGGGTTATTAGTTGCAGGCTTATTATTTGCACCATCCCAGTACATTCTTGCAAGTGGAGAAGAACCAAACACATGGTTTAACACCATATCCATAATTACAGCAATGCCTTGTTGGTGCGCTGCATCAATAAATTCTTTGACTGCTTGTGGTGTGCCATAATATTTATCGGTAGCAAAAAAGAAATTAGGATTGTAACCCCAACTACTATTGCCTTCAAATTCAGAAAATGGCATTAACTCAATGGTGTTGATACCTAACTTTTTTAAGTAAGGCAGCGTGTCTTTTAATGTTTGAAAATCATGCTTAGCAACAAAGTCACGAAGCAAAAGCTCATACACCACTAAATTATTTTTTTTGGGACGTACAAAGCCTGCATCCTTCCATACATACTTAGGTTGTGCAGTTTGAAGCACACTTACAATACCGGTAGTTTTACCTACTGGATAAGGTTTTAAATTGGGGAAGGTAGATGGAGCAATGAATTCATCATTCCAAGGATCGAGCACTTTGTTTGTATTATAATCTGCTACTTTTAAAGCGCCATCAATAATATATTGATACGCATATTCTACGCCAGGCGTTAAACCCGTAATGCGCGTCCAAAAACGCAAACTATCTGGCGTCATTTTCATAACATGAGAAAGCCCAGGTGTCCAATTATTAAAATCACCAGTAACAGTGATAGAAGTTTTTTTAGGGGCATATAAAACCAGCGTTACCGATGTATCACCTGGCTCATAATTAATACCATCTTTAACACCAGCAGGTAATCCAACTAAACTTGTAGCGCCTGTTACCAAAAATGAAACAGAATCTCTACGCGTTGCAGATCCACTCACGCCTTGTATAACAATTTTTTGGGTACCTACTTTTTGTAAGATAAATTTTTGCGCAATGCTTGTTCCGGTTGTTGTTGCGATGAGTGAATCATTCACAAAAAGAGATAACGCAGTGGAGGAACTAGCAACGCCTGCAATAGATATGGTATCCCCAACAGCCTGTGAAAGTGGCTCCAATACTGGAATAAACATAGGTTGTGTAAGTGGCGAATCGATGCGAACCGCTAAATTGTTATCATACACAGAAATGTACATATCAGATGCATCTGCATTACGCAGCACTTGTGTACCGCTTGCATCTCTAAATAAAATAGCAATTTTTTGAATGGTTTCAGAAGCGTTTGTAATACCAAAAAAATTACGCAGCCCCCCACTTATTGTAAACGACCAAACATTATTAGGAAGTTTAGTGCATTTGATTTTATTATCTGAAACACCCCAGGCCACTGGAACATATCTCCAACTGCTACTTGAAGTACTCACTGAAGTGATAACACCGATATGCACAAATATATCTCCGGTAACATTTAAGATCCCCTTGTTTCCTCTTGTAGCATCTGCAAAAATGGTAACCGAACTTGAAGTCTCTGTAACAAACGAAGGTGTTGTACGCAACAATTGTGCATGTGCCGACACAGCGGCTAACAAACAGCATAGCAGTACAAAAATTCTCATAAACAAGCGTTAGTTGGTATCGTACACCAAATGTGTAATTTTTACACGAAGTAAATTTAACTCATTTTCGTTTATGTAGAAACTACACTATATCTTATTTATTTATTTATTATGTGTTAATCGTTGATTTTTAATATAAATATTTCTGAGAATACATAAAAAATGCCGGATATTTATCCGGCATTAACCAAAAACAGACCTAAACAAAATTGGGGGGATATGATCTATTGAAACACTTTCACCCAGTCTACCTTCATTTGTGCCGGGAAAATGGCATCGTCTATTCCAAACTTGCCACCTAGATTTCCTCCAACAGCAATGTTTAAAATCAAATGAAAAGTTTGATCAAATGGCCAAGCACCTGAACCAGTATGCTCGTTTTTGAAAGTGTTGTATAATTTGTTGTCGATGTAAAAATCAATTTTTTCGGGTGTCCACTCAATTTCATAATCATGAAACTGTGTAGATAAATTTGGAACAATTAAAGTAGCCGTTCTTTGTGTTCCAATCATACCGTTGTAACGTTCTGTGTGAACACTACCAAATGCAGAGTCGGGTGCAAAACCAACAGCTTCTAAAATATCTACCTCACCACTTTTAGGCCACTCACCATACACTTTATGGGTTGGCAAAATCCATCCAGCAGGCCACAATCCTTTACCAGTAGGTATTTGAGCCCTTATTACAAGTCTTCCATATTTCCAATCACCCTTGTTTTTTGTAACCAGTCTCGCAGAGGTATAATTCGCACCTTCAAATTTTTCTTTGCGCGCTTCGATAATTAAATATCCATTTTCGACGCGCGCGTTTTCTTTGCGTGCATTGGTATAATATTGAGCCTCATTATTTCCCCATCCACAAATTCTGGGACATCCTGTGCCAATATCATAACCCCATTTTGCAGAATCTGGCAAACCGTTTATCAAAAAATTATCTTGCCACACTAATTTGGTATATGCTCTTTTTTGAGCATGAGTAACGACAGCTACAAATGAAAAAAACAAAACCAATCCTATATTTCGAAACGTACGCATAAATTACTTGTATTTAAATTCTACTGATACACCCGCACATAATCTACCTCGTATGTGGCACTTGTAAGGCCAGCATCAACAGGCCCACCAAAGGTTCCACCCATGGCTAAATTTAAAAGCACGAAAAAATTTTGGTTAAACGGTAACGTATTATTGTTAGCAAAAGAGAAATACTGTGTCCCATCTACGAAAAATTTGATAGAAAGCGCCGTCCATTCGCATGAGTACACATGAAATTCGGTAGTTGCTCCGGTGATTATTCGAGTGGCCCCCACAGCATTCCCACCAAAATTACCTGGGAAATGGAGGGTTCCATAAATTTTATTGACGTCACTACCCTTGTGCTCAACGATATCAATTTCGCCACAATTAGGCCAATTAACCGTATTGATATTTGCACCTAGCATCCATGCAGCAGGCCAAGTACCAGCACCCACCGGCATCTTAGCGCGCACTTCAATTTTTCCGTACTTGAACGAAAACTTATCCTTTGTTAAAAGTCTAGCAGAAGTATAAGCACTACCGCTGAAATTTTCTTTCCTGGCAATAATTTTTAATGTACCGTTTGAAACAATCGCGTTATCTGTCCGGCTGGTATAAAATTGTACTTCTTGATTACCCCATCCGCCAGCACCAAGGTCATAATTCCATTTTGCTGGATTGGGTGCACCAGGCACATCAAATTCGTCGGACCAGATTAAAGATTGAGCTACCGTAACAGCAACATCAATTGATTTTGATATCGTTTGCCCTCCTGCACTTTTAGCAATAACATTGACCTTATAATTTCCAGATGCAGGATATTTATACATTACAGTTCCAGAAGGAACCGTTTGAAATACACCATTTCCAAAATCATAATCATAGGTCGTAGCATTTGTAGCAGAGGCAACAAAATTTACATTGCCACTATTATCAGCACTAACTGTTGCAGTAACTGTTAAATTACTGGGCGCTGGATTTACAACAGGTGCACCATCCTTTGAGCAAGCCCAAAAAGATGATGCACTTGCAAATAAGATCAATAATAAATAGTTGAAACGCACTGTCTAATTATTATTTTACCTTTAATTTTTGGTACCATGAATTACCATCGGCACCAATATTTCTTAAATGAATACTCGTAGCAGTTGCGCTCAAAATTTCATAGGTTGTACCACCAGTTCCAAAATTGATGATGCCATTACCTGGAACCATAAATTGAATTCTCGTAGACTCGGAAGGAGTAGACGCAGAAGTAGCATCCATGAAAGATAATTTTTTAGTGCCAGTTGTTACAATGTTAAAACATGCGTCACCGCCACCAAAACCGTAAAAAGTACTTGCTGCACCAATAGAAAATGACTGTCCCTTATTATTAATCGTCATTGAAATATTGTTCAGCGCATCTTTCGTGAAAGTAATTTCATCATCATAGGCACATGCTTCTCTAGAATTAGGCGTTGCCGCATACCAGATTGGAGCAAAGCCATCAGCAGGGCCTACACCAAAATGTCCTGGTGCATCTCTATCTGTCATCCAAGTACGAGAACCTGTTCCAGTAAGTGCATCTAAAATGGCTTGAGGAATTGTAAACGCAACAAACACGGTAACTTTTCTGCTGATCACAGAAACAGCTCCACCCGTACCAATTGCACGAACGGTAATATTATAATCATTAACACCAGGTGTCGCATATTTATACGTAATAGTACCGGAAGGAACAACCTGTGTTTTACCATCCCCAAAATCAATGTTGTAGGTTAACGCATCTGTTGCTTTGGCAGTAATGGTTACTGATCCTGTTCCGTTACCATTAGGGTTTGTAGCATCTACTCCCACTACTGCTGCAGTGAGTGTTAAGCCTGTTGGCGTTTTAATATTACCAAAACTATATTCAGTTTTTTGACAAGAAACAAAACCAATAGTTGTGATAAACAAAACCGCAACAATATATTTTAAATTATTTTTCATAATTGTAGGTTTTATCAAATTAATTTAAGGTGATATCATCAAATAAGAACGTAAAGTTTGCAGAGCCATCACCCACTGTTCCAAAATCAAAAATCAATACGATTTTTTGATAGGTATTAGATGTATTGATGGCACTGTAATCAAACGTTAAGGTTTCCCAAGCACCGGCAACGGTCGTTGTTGCTTCTTTTTCAAAACTGATACCACCGTTGTTTTGGTTTTCTACTTTTAATAAAAGCTTAGCACCAGCTCTTGGAGAAAATACTTTAACTCTAAATGTTTTCTTAGTTGAGAAATCAATTGGAGCCGCTAAACCAATCCAGCTTCCACCCCAAATTTGACCTCCATTTTTAACCATTCTACCAACTTTAGCACTTGTGTTATTACCGCTAGATTGAGGGTTATTAATAACAGTGGCAACACCACCATCAAAATTGTTGAAAGTGTAAGTAAGTGAACTTGATTCAAATGTTAATGGAAGACTCACTGTTTCAACAAAATTGGTTGCCAATTTTCTAACATCATCCCAGAAAAATACTTTACCGTTTCCAGCATTACCGAAATCAAAGAATATGGATGCCATGGTATAGGTCGTATTTGGATTGAATGCAGGCGTATTAGGCGCATGATTGTTAAAATCAAAAATCAATGTTTCCCACTCACCTGAAGTTGTTGTAGTTGCAAAAGTTTCTACAGAACGCTGATTATTGGTGTGGTCTTCTACTTTCAATAAAACTCTAATGCCCGCAGCTGGTGAATATACCCTTACGCTCATTTGAGAAGCAGAAGCTGTTAAAGGAATGGCTGTTGCAAAACCTATATTGGTTCCAATCGTAGTTCCTGCCCAAGTTTCAGCACCATTTACTTTGGTGGTTTTTTTAACCTTATTGTTTGCATTGGTAGGATCCACTGCATCTACAGTTTGGTTATTACCAAAATCAGTGACTGTATAATTTACACCAGGTTCATCAAATGTTACAGGTAAATCTATTTTAGAATTAGGCATTGCATCTGTTAGTCTAATATCATCCATGAAAAAAGTGAAATTAGCAGAGCCGTCACCAGGGGTGCCATTGTCAAAAATAACAACGATGTTGTGGTACTGATTAGAAGCATTTATTGTTCTATAATCGAACGCTAAATCTTCCCAAGCATTTGCAACTGTTGTCAATACTTCTTTCTCAAAAGAAATACTTCCATTACCAGCATTTTCAACCTTAAGCAATACTTTGGCGCCTACTCTTGGAGAAAATACCTTCATACGAAATACTTTATTAGCAGAAAAATCAATTGGACCACCAAGACCAATCCAGCTTCCACCCCAAGGATCGCCAGCATTTTTAACCATTCTAGCTACACGCGTAGAAGGATTTGCAGCATTGTTATGCGGATTAGCAACAACCGTTACATTTCCACCACTAAAATCATTCCATGCATAATTAATTGATGTAGATTCAAAAGTAACAGGAAGTACAACAGGATCTACAATTGTAATCACTCTTGTAGATGTAGTTGTAGCAGCACCTCCACTTAATGCTACAACCCTTACAGTGTAAGAGCCAGTTCTAGCATATGTCTTAGAAATAGTTTGACCTTCTAAAAAGTTAGTAGGAACTTCATTGGCTACATCCCCAAAATATACTTGGAAGAAAGTTTCATACAATGCTTTTGCAGAAACATTTACTTTGTATTTATTAGCAGGATCTATCACTGCTGTTACCTCTAAATTTTCGGGTGCTCTAAAAGTTACCGTTAACTTTTGAGTTACAGTTGTAGAAACACCAGCAACGTTTGTGCCTGTAATTTTTACATCGTATACCCCTTCTGGATACACTTTTGAAGTGCTAGCACCAGGTAAAACTTTAACAGGACCAGCAGTTCCATGTCCATAAGCAATTTCAAAACTTGCAACACCTTCACCATTAGGTGTAATGGTTACAAGTCCTGAATTATCTTGGGTAATGGTAAACATGGCACCCAATTTTGCAGATGTCGCAGTCGTTTGTACGAAAGAAACATCATCATTGATTTCTTTTTTACATCCTGAGAATGTAGCAATGAGTATCAAGCAACTCAATATGTATTTTAATGTTTTCATACTATTTAATTCAATAGATTATACAATGAGATTAATATCCAGCATTTTGTGTTAAACCAGAAATATCAACCTCTTGTTGAGGTATTGGGAACACTTCATGCTTACCTACTCTAAAGCCAGTAATTCTTGAAGCCGCTTGTCCAGTTCTTACTAGGTCAAAGAAACGATCTCCTTCCATGGCTAGTTCTAGTCGACGCTCATCCCAAATTGCTTGACGAAGTGCAGTTCCGGTTGCAGTACTATTATTAGAAGCATTACCAAATGCTCTTTGTCTTACTTGATTTAAATAACCCTGTGCCTTAGCATCATTTGGAGCAGTAGCTCTATTAAACGCTTCGGCAGCCATCAATAAAACATCGGCATAACGGATAATTCTGAAGTTATTTAAGTAGTTTAATTCTACTTGACCAGAGGTTTCTCCTTTGCGTGGCAAATACTTTTGATTGTACAAACCTGTGTTTTTAAATGGAGCTACTTGATACGTAATATTAAAGGAAGGATTTGCCGCTTTGTATGCTTCAATATCCAACACCGTTACGTTTTTACGTCTGTCAGTAGCAGTATAAGCAGCTGCTAAATTTTGCGTAGGCAAATTGGTGCTCCAACCAGCTGCATAAGGCATCTGTGCAGAACCATTTAAACCTCTAATACCACACTGTTGAACCGCATAGTTACCTTGACCGCGTGTTACACCACCCCAGTTATAGTAAGGAGAAACATTAGAATACTGAATTTCAAAAACAGATTCTGGACCGTTTTCTCCACTTGCTAAAAACATAGCACCAAAATCAGAAACGAGTGTAAATGCATTCGCAGTAATGATGCTTTCTAACGTGGTAGCAGCTGCATCAAATTTGTTTTGATAGAGGTATACTTTACCAAGTAAAGCTTGTGCAGCATACTTTGTAATTCTACCTTTTTGAACTTGAACTGCTGGAAGGGCTGTTACAGCCGCAGTTAAATCTGCTTCGATTTGCTTATATACATCTGCTCTGGGTGAACGCTTTAAACTTCTTGATTGCGCAAGACTTAAACGCCTTTCTGTAAAAAGAGGCACATCACCAAACATTCGTACGAGTGTAAAATAGTAGTACGCACGTAAAAAATGAACTTCACCATACAATGCTTCTTTACCGGCAAACTCAATTTTCTGACCCGCTAAATTAGCCGTTTTGTACTGGGTCATATAATTAGCACGATTTACCCCTTCGTATGCAGAAACCCAAATTTCTTGAAGGGTTCCGTTTACTGGTGTATGCGTATAATCGTCAATTTGTTGCAAGGATAAAACGTCAGAAGCATTTTCTCCACCAGACACTGCATTATCAGATGCAATATCACCAATTGGAACAACCTGGTTAATCCATTGCAGAGGCGTGTAAACACTCACCAACATATTTCTATAATCAGAAGCAGACTTTAAATAGTCTTGTTCCGTAATAATAAAATCTTCATGGGGATTGTAATCGACCCACTTAGTACAAGATATAAGCGTGGTAATAACTAAAACCAGGCCTACTATTTTTATTGAATTGATCTTCATAATGGTATATTTAAGTAGTGAAGATTATAGTTTAATATCAAAGCCAAATGCAAATGTTCTGGCCTGAGGATATGCACCACGATCGATACCTGTATCTAAAATGCCACCCGCAATTTCCGGATCAAATCCAGTGTACTTTGTAAATACAAAAGCATTTTTCACTTGTGCATATACGCGAATACTGTTGAACCATTTTTTGGAAGCTGGCGTATTAAAGGTGTAACCGAGTTGAATATTCTTGATTTTTAAGAAAGAACCATCTTCAACATATCTGTCAGATACTCTAATATTACTATTGGCATCCACAAAAGAATATCTTGGTAAACGCGCATCGTTTGTAGTACCCTCACCAGTCCAACGACCAAGAACAGAACGGTCTTTGTTAGAGAAGTTTGCATTACGCTCATAGGCTCTATAAATATCGTTTCCTACAGAAGCATACCAAAATGTGTTGAAATCGAAATTCTTGTAGCTTACATTAAAGCTCCACCCCATCGTAAACTTAGGGAATGGATTACCAATATTTGTTTGGTCTGATGCATTGATAACACCATCACCATTCACATCTACATATTTGATATCACCTGGTTGTGCACCTGGCTGTCTAGGAGACGCTGCAATGTCTGCGGCATTTTGGAAAAGACCCGCTGTTTTGTAGCCATAAAAATAACCTGGTGCAAATCCTTTCTCAAAAACAGTAACGCTTTGTGATTGACCATTGAAATAATATCCGCCTAAAATTTTAGCAGTACCATTATCATTGGTAGCAGTTACTAAGTTGGTTGCAGTAGTGAAAGTTAATGCTGTATTAAATTTCAAATTCTTACCAATAGATTCGTTGTAATTTAAAGTAAAGTCAAAACCACTGGTTTTAGTAGCTCCAATATTTGCAATTGGGCTAGGTACCGTTCCTAAATACAATGAAGCGGATGGTGTAAATAACAAACCATCTACTGTTTTTTGGAAATAGTCAGCGTTGATAGAGAACTTATTATTTAGAACTACTAAATCAAAACCAATGTTTGATTGAATTTGCTTTTCCCATCTAAGTGTAGTATTAGCAGCAGAACCCACTGTAGAACCTGGATAAAACACATCGTTAAATGTATATCCATTACTATTTGCAGTAGGGCCGTAACTAGGTCCACCAGTAACAATACTCACAAATTGTGGGTTTACATTTTCGTTACCAATGCTACCATAACTACCTCTAATTTTTAATTGATCTACCCAGTCTGCTTTAAAGAATTTTTCTTTAGAAACAACCCATCCAAGAGATCCAGAATAGAAGTTACCAAATTTGTTGTCTACACCAAATGCATAAGAACCATCTCTACGTGCACTAAATGAAGCTAAATATTTGTCTTTGTAATCGTAGTTGAGACGAGAAAAATAAGAAAGATTTCTTCTAAAATATTGGTAGTAGTAACCTGCAAGTGCATTTGTATTGGTTGCTATGTTATTACCCGTTGCAGCCGTAAAGTCTGCAAATTCCCAACTATTAAATGGAACATCTTGACGCGTTGCGCCAGCTGCATTTCCACTTACTTTTGCTAATGAAAAACCAAGAACTGTTTCAAAGTTGTGGTCTTGCTTAAATTTAAAGTTATAGTTTGCAAAAGACTCCCAAGTGTAATTGAAGTTGCTCACTTTTTCGTGTGCCACACTATTAAATCTTCCCACTACTGTAGAACCATCCGCATTCATAGAATTGTCTACGTTTTGCGGGCCATAGAAAACAAGTGGGTTAAAGCTTTTAGCATTGCCATCATATTTTGTATAACCAAAACGAGAAGACAATGTAAGGTTGTTTAAGACCTTGTATTGTAACTCAAATTTTCCATAGATTTTAGAACCTACGTTTGAGTTATATGTATTTTCTAATTTAGTAAGTGGATTAAAAATTTCAGATAATAATAAATTACTGAAACCATATCTACCAACTGTATTAGGAACATTGTTTAATACGCTAACAGTAGGATCAAAGTTAATCGCACTACCAATAACACTATTAAATGAATTCTCTTGAATTCCTTTAGAGTTCAATGTAACTGCTGTAGTATTCAATAAGAATTTAAGTTTCTTAGAAATATCAAAAGTTAAGTTGGCAGAAAAGTTACCTCTATCAAAACGAGATTTATCATTTCCTCCTACAATACCACCTTGGGTCAAATAACCCGCAGATAAAAAGTAGGTCATATTTTCACTACCGCCTTGCGCTGCAATTGTATGAGATTGCAAAGCAGCTCTTCTAAAGATTTGATCCTGCCAATTGGTACCCACCCCTAATAAAGAAAGGTTTGGAAACACAATAGGGCCGCCTGCTGTGGTACTACCCTCATTAATCATGGCACCATATTCTGTTGCGTTTAAAACACCAAGGGTATTCATTACCTCTTGCACACCATAGTTACTATTAATAGTAATAGCTGCTTTTTGGCTTTTTCTACCGCCTTTGGTGGTAACTACAATTACACCATTACCACCTTTAACACCAAAGATGGCTGTGGTGGCCGCGTCTTTTAACACGTTAATTGACTCGATATCCGCAGCGTTAATCGCATTAAGATCGGTAAGTGTTTGAGGTACACCATCAATAATTACAACTGGGTCAGTACCAGAAAAAGAAGGAATACCTCTAATTAATACCGTTGGTTTAGCACCAGGTGAACCAGATTGAATCACATTAACACCAGACGCCTTTCCTTGAAGGGCCTCTTCCGTTCTAACGGGTTTTAGTTTTTCAATATCACTTGACTTTACAGTTGAAATAGCACCAGATATTTTGGTTACCTTTTGGGTACCATAACCTACTACTACTACATCACCAAGTGTGTTTGCTGGATTTTGCTCTAACGAAACCTCTAGGTCACCTGCTTTTACCACCGTAACCTTGGAAGTAATTAAGCCTGTGTAAGTGATTTCTAAAACAGAACCTACAGCTGTGTTGAGTGAAAACCGACCATTAGCGTCGGTGAGGGCAAGTGATTTGCCCTTAACAGAAACAGAAGCCCCTACTAGCAGTTCGCCAGTATTTTTGTTTTTAACGCTACCGGTAACGGCAATTGACTGAGCGTAAAGCGTTTCTACGCCAAGCCCGAGCATCAAAACAAGGCACATAAGAATAAATCTTATTTTCATAATGCAATCGTTTATGTGAAAGAAAAAAAATGATTTTTTGGCAACGTAAAAGTAGTAACAGACACTACAAAATCTTTGTTGTTTAACACTTCAATACTACATCACTATTTTTAACTAATTGATTATCAATAATGTAAATTACTTCAATACTACATCAACAAATATTTCATATATTTAGTTTAAAATAAAATCTTTGAGCAGTGAAAAAAATACTCTTTTTACTACTTCTTCCAATATATGCAAGCAGCCAAAACACTATTGGCCTTCCAGATATTATAAATTATTCTAAATTATCCTATAATGCGGGACTTCAGAACTGGGATGTCAAACAAGACAAAAACGGGGTTGTTTACTTTGCTAACAATGAAGGCTTATTAAGTTTCGACGGGAAAAACTGGAAACTTTACCCACTGACAAATAAAACCATTGTAAGATCAGTAGCAATAGGAAGCGACCATAAAATATACGTAGGCGGTCAGGATGAACTTGGCTATTTTGCCCCTAATCCGAACGGCAACCTAGTTTATAACTCACTTACCGCATTAATTCCTGCTAAATACAGGTCTTTTGAAGATGTTTGGGACATTGTTTCATTGGGCTCCTCACTTTTTTTTAGATCTCCCAATAAAATTTTCCAATACAACGGAAACAACATCACAGTATTTAAAGCTCCTTCCGAATGGTCTTACCTAACCAGTTGTAACGGAAAACTATATGCCCATGATTACCAAACAGGCCTAATGACATTTGAAAATGATGTTTGGCAGCCATTAGTGACAAATTATAGTTTTTCAAAAACCGACCCCATTACCGGAATCATCCCAAGTGGCTCGGGAGCAATGATTACAACCCTTAAAAGCGGAATTTTCTATTTTGAGAATCATATCATAACCCCAATCAAATCGGGAGCTGCCAGTTTTATACAAAATGAACGAATCTACGGTGCCATAGCCATCAATAAAGACTGGACAGCCCTGGCAACAAGTAATAGTGGCGTATACATCATTAATAATAGAGCCGAAATCATCCAAAAGTTTTCAAGCACCGAAGGATTGCAGAGTAATAATATTTTAAGCATCTTTTTAGACAACAAACAAAATTTGTGGCTTGGATTAAATAATGGGCTGGATTTCATCGCCTACAACAGTGCGATTAAACACATTTCTCCCAAATTACTCGACGAATCTGGCTACACTTCCATGATTCAAAACCAGCAACTCTATATTGGAACATCCAATGGACTTTATACGGTTGCGCTTCAACCCTTAAAAGATTTAAGTTTTAGTAAAGGCGATTTTTCGTTGGTGCAAAACACAAGTGGGCAAACTTGGGGACTATCTCTTATTAATAATAAACTGCTTTTAGGTCATCACGAGGGTGCTTTTTATGTAAACAATAAGATAGCAACATCTTTTTCGACTAAACCAGGGTTTTGGAACTTCACACCACTTGGTAATATGTCACCTGCACGCATCGTTGTGGGTGGCACTTATAGAGGTCTTACCATTTTTGATGCAAAAGCCAATCAACTTTTGCAAACATTAGATATTCCAAACTTTATTGAATCTTCTAGGTATGTAACCATTGATGCAGAAGAAAATATATGGGTGTCTCATCCTTACCATGGTATATATAAAATTGAAAAAAATAGTAACGGACAGTACACTACCAAGCAATATCAGAAAAAAGAAGGACTACCCGCTTTGCTAAATAATCATATCTACAAAGTAAAAAATAGAATTGTAGTGGGTACTGAAAAAGGCGTTTATGAATACAACATCGAAAAAGATAAATTCGAAGTAGCTTCAAGTTATGCATCACTTATTGGAAACCAAAGTATTCGCTATCTAAAAGAAGACAGAGAAGGTAACGTCTGGTTCATACATGAAAAAGAATTGGGCGTTATTGACTACACCAGTAACCAACCACAAGTCATTTATATTCCTGAACTAAGCGCAAAAATGTTAAGTGGATTTGAATACATAAATGCAATAGATGGTAGCAATATCTTTTTAGGGGGTGAGAAAGGATTTTATCATATCAATTATGAAAAATATAAAAAGCTTGCACCCGCATTAAATGTTCAAATCAGATCGGTACATATTATTGATAATTTAGACAGTACTTTATTTGGCGGCTACTTTAAAAACGTAAACGAAAATCAAGTACAGGAGCAAGCAACCATTCCCGAAGTTGCTTATCATTTTAAAACCATGCGCTTCGATTACACATCAGTTGCATTTGGTTACCAAAACAATTTAGAATACAGCTATCGACTAAAGGGACTAGACAACAAATGGTCTGCGTGGACAAGAAGAACAGAAAAAGAATATACCAATTTAATACCTGGCAACTATACATTTGAAGTGAAAGTTAGAAACAACTTGGGGAATGAATCAGCGGTATCTAGCTACCAATTTAAAATTAATGCGCCATGGTACCGAACACTATTTGCGTATCTACTTTATTTCATTGCTATTGGTTTTGGCTTTTATAAACTTCATATATATCAACGTAAAAAGTTTAAAGCGCAACAGCAAAAATATGAGCAGGAGCAACAAAGATTGAGGTACATTCACGAACTAGAAATAAACAAATCAGAAAGTGATTTAGTGACGCTGCAAAATGAAAAACTAGAAGTTGAAATCGAATATAAAAATTCTGAACTAGCCTCTTCGGCTATGCATATCGTAAAAAAAGGCGAACTGCTTACTAAAGTTAAAAGCGAACTAGCAAGCATCATTAAAAAAATAGACAACGAATATGCTATTACCGAATTAAAGAAAATGGTAAAAGCTTTAAATGAAGATGAAAATTTAGACCAAGAATGGGAGTACTTTACCAAACATTTTGACAAAGTGCATTCCGATTTTATTGTCAAGCTCAAAGAAAAGCATAGTAATATAAGCAACAACGAATTAAAGTTATGTGCCTATTTGAGAATGAACCTGTCAACTAAAGAAATTGCCCAACTTATGAATATTTCTGTGCGGGGCGTAGAAATTAGTAGGTATCGACTTCGAAAAAAATTAAACCTCGCTACCGATGTCAACT
Source organism: Bacteroidota bacterium (assembly GCA_947461125.1). Classification (GTDB taxonomy): domain Bacteria; phylum Bacteroidota; class Bacteroidia; order Chitinophagales; family Chitinophagaceae; genus Sediminibacterium. The sequence goes on from CANHHX010000004.1 coordinate 27,026, forward strand.
TATTTGATTACCTGATTAGTATTGGCTAACAACTAGATTCAATCTTTATTGTAAAAAAAATGGAACCTACATAAAAAGTGTAGATTCCATAGAACGGGGGGCTTATTAAACAAACTAAATATTAGAATGACTTACTGCCATTAGGCTGGTAACTATATCTAAATGTATAGTAACGTTGATCTCTCATTTTTACATTATCAGATGCTGTTGCAGCAGGTGTTACACCACCTTTGTAATAATTTAATATTTCAACTTTTGCAAACTTTCCAGTTGCGGTTCTGATAACTAAAACACGACCAGGAATTGGAGTCACCAAGTTTTTTAACCCGTCATATACATACCAACCTCTGTTGCTGCCAAATGGAATGGCATAAGCAGTAGGAATATTTTCTGTTCTGAATGTTGAATCTGAATGAATTGTTTTTAAATCTTCAAAAAGACCAACAAAAACAAAACCACCACCAGCACCTGGTCCACCATTACCACTATTGGTTATGATAGCAGTACCTCTAAATGCGATATCCCATTTATTAGTTGCACTATCGGTAGATGGCACAATCACACCTCTTTCAAGACTATAAAAAGTATACTTACCAGCACCAAAAGGCATTCCTCCAAGTGGCGGCACACCAGGTGTGATACCAATAATGGTATCGGCAGGTAGGTCTTTTACAGTTTTAGAAACAACTGGCTCTACCTTCGTCGTATTATTTTCTTTTGTACAAGCGGCAAATAATAAAAAAGCAAAAATTGTGTAGATGATCTTTTTCATGGTGTTGATTTTTCGATTGATTGTTTAAGTGAAAAGTTGATGCTTATAAATCCAGTACGTCCCATAAAATTGGGCATATTAATAGGGTCTCTATAATTGAAAATATTATTACAACCTGCTTGCATGGTAATATTTTTTGTAAGCGGAAGCCCGATGGTTGCATTGAATTGAACAAAGCCTAAAGCCTTGCTATCATTGGTATTGTAGAGGCCGTTACCATCAGTGTCCGTTACATACCAGCTACTTCTATAAAGTGCACGCACCGTTGCAAATACCTGCTCTTTTTGATACTGCAATTTTAAATTAAACTGATGTTTACTTCTATTGGGTAAACCAACATACTCGGAAGCATGTAAGCGCTTACTATATCCATTTGCATCACGGGTAAACACTTTTCCTTCTTCAATTTTATCTAGTTCAGAAGCATCGCCTGATAATAAAAATTGATACCCGCTACTTATTAAATAATATTTTCCAAATTTATGTTCACCGTTAAATTCCAACCCTTTTGTAAATGCTGTTTTTACATTGAGGTAGCTAAATATTTGAGCGCCGCCTGGCCTATAGGCGACCAATCTACTATCAATTAAATTATTGATGTTATTATAAAAGAGCCCTACCGAAAAATTATGTTTTGCAGATGGTGCATAATCAAAACTTGCATGATAGCCTGTAGAAAATTCTGGTTGCAATGCAGCAAGGCTGTAATAATCCTGCTCGATACTTGCAATTTGTCCTATGCCTTTAAGTGCAGAAATAATTTTTTGTGCTTCAATAGCACCAAACACACTATAACCACCAGCAGCAGTGTTTGTGAAATTCAAATAAAGCTGTCTAAAATCCGGAGCTTTAAAACCTCGGCCTACACTTGCCTTAACATTAATCTTATTGGTAATTGAATACTTTAAAGCGAGCTTTGGACTAAACGCTGCTGCAAATAGCGCGTTGTGATCATAGCGTGCACCGCCAATTATAACAAGCCTTTCTATTGGCTTCCATTCCGATTGAAAAAAAGCATAGCCTACCGAATTTTCCTTGGTGCTTTCTCTTTTATCGTACCTTGTGCTATTGGCCCTGTCTACTAAATAACCTGCACCAATAGAGGTTTCAAGGTTTTTTGAAACAACAATATCTGTTTGTGTTTCGAACCTTAAAAAATGTTGCTTAAAATAATCGGTGTAGGGTGCTCCAGATGTAGTAGCTAGCTCCTGCTCACTCATAAATGTTGTTGCATACAGCTTAGCACTGGTTCTAACGCTGCTATTAAATTTATGCAGTAAGGTTGCCGAAAAATTGGCGTCATCATTTGATTCTTTTCCTTGGGAGTTTACTATAACACCATTATTTTCTACTGCGATTTCATTGGTAATACGCTCCCTATTGAATCTTACCGATCCCAACAGTTTTGTTTTGTCTGAAATTTGATAACCCAGTTGATGTTGCTGTGTAAATCTATTAATGGGCGTTACAAAACTAGTTTGACTATTGGGGCGCAAACTAAATCCATTGGTATGGTAATTATTGACAAATCCTTGGTAGGTAAATTTATTTTTAGAAATATTGAACGTAGCATTAACATCGGAAGTATTAAAACTTCCATATCTAGCACTAAGCGCTAACTCATTTTTTATAGGGGTTGTGGTAATTATATTAATCACACCAGCCATTGCTTCACTTCCATATAAACTAGAAGAAGGGCCTTTTACAATTTCAATTTGCTTGATATTTCCAACCGTGATTCTATTTAAATCTAGTATACCAGCGGTTCTTCCTACCAGTGGCTCTCCGTTTAATAATATTAAGGTGTAATCAGGATTCAACCCCTGCATTTGAACACCTGCACCAAAACCACTCGTTAAAAATAAACCTGTTTGTTCTTGTAAAATATCTGCGAGTCTAACTGAACCCGCTTGTGCAATTTGCTTACTTGAAATAAGTGTTACCGGAACGGCAACATTACCTAACTTTTTTTCGGTTCTAGTGGCGGTCACTACGATCTCATCGGCCGAACCATACAATGTGTCTGCGCTAGGTATTGTACCCACCTGCCCGTTAGCAGCTGTAAAGCCAAAAAACAAACCCGCTATCAAACCGCTAAACCGCATCTGCATTGATTTCAAGTGCAAATGTGGCTTATAGCAAGGGTGCAATTGTCATAGAATTGTAGAACGGCATGGTGCTGTTCTTTTATGACTTTTTAATGACAAAAACGACCTTATTGTATAACAACATAGTTCCATTTATACGCTGTAGATGAAACAACCGCTGTTGCATTGGTATTAATGGTAAACCCTGTTGTTGTTAAATTAACCCAAACGGCTTGTGCAGCAGCTAAACTCGCTGTTGCAGCATTAGCTGGCGTGATGACTACAACAGGCGCTGTTGAAAAAGCAGTATTATAAGTAATAGTAGCTAATACTGCATTAACGGAAGGGCTTGTACCCGTTGTTATTGCTACAACACCACTCATATCTGTTCCTGTTACAGAAACTGCTGATGGCGATGTACCCGCACCGGTAGATGCTGCAATACTTAAAGCGCCAGAATTTCCTTTGATGTGTTTAGCAGTGATATCATTTGTTGTAACGATCGCTCCCGATGTACTCACACGCGTAATTGATCCATTACCTAATACAATCGTGTTCGATGTTGAGTTCGTTGATCCCTGACCAATCGCTACCGCATTACTCACACCTTCTCCAATATTTGTACTAAATCCTATCGCAACATTATTACTACCCGTACTATTTGATGACATCGTATTATACCCTATACCCACATTGTTACCGCCCGTACTCAAACTCCTCAACGCATACATACCAACACCCACATTATTATTACCCGTCGTGTTCGATAACATCGCCTCATAACCTACCCCCGTATTATAATAACCCGTCGTGTTCGATAACATCGCACTCGTTCCATAACTACTATTACCAAATCCTGTCGTCGTATTCTTTAATGCCTGATAACCCACTGCCGTATTATTGGTGCCCGTATTCGCAGACGCTGTCGCTGATCCTTGCAACGCCTGATAACCCACAGCCGTGTTGTACGTGATAAAAGGTACACTACCATTCGCCCCTTATAAATCATTCAATATCGTATTACAAATTGACTGCATGTCAAAAACATACAGGTATACGCTTAAATGTCACTTAAATAAGTGTGGTGGGGCTACAACATAGTGGCACAATCTGTAATATACAGTGCTTAAATGTTGTAAGAAAGCAAAGGAGACAACGATATTGACCGATTTTACGGCAAATTCAAGCTTGAACCTAATTGTGTTATGAACTAGCTTGCTTCAAGGTTGCCAGTACTTCATCAGTAACACTGCCAAAAAAACAAATACCCGCAGCTTGATTTTGTAAGGCATATTTGATACCTGAAGCTAACTCGGTTTGGTTATTAAAGTCTGGTAAAAATAAGCCAGCATAAAGAGGCACACCATCTTTTAGGAACCTTACACCTTCTGCAACGGCGTCACCAATCCAGGTCACACCCTCTTGATAAAACCCATGATAAATCATTGGGAAAACCATATCTAAATTCCAATTGGTCCAATCTTGTCTTACTATTCGGCGTGCAAGTTCAGGCATTGGAAAAACGGCAGCACTAATTTTTTTATGGTGCTTATGTGCTACAACCGCTAATTCATTTACCACATTATTAATTGCTTGGTATCTAAATAAACGCCAAGATACCTGCGCATCCGGATATCGAAGTGACAAGGGATCATTTCCGGTTTTTGCAACATACGCATCTCTACACGTTTTGCAATAACAAAAATCATATGCAGGAAGCTCGGTACGCTGATCTAGTTTGTACGTATCCCATAAATTAAGCGGCAGTATCACATCACAAAAACGAATATAATCGAGGTGTAAACCATCAATATAATTTTTTGATAAAATAGTATCTGCTTCGTTTTTTAAAAAATCCTGCACTTCTGGTTTTGAAGGACATAACCATTTGTAATATCCAACATAAGGTGGCTTGGTAGCACATGAATCACCGGAACGAGAAATGGCCGACCATTCTGGATGTTGTTTTAATACATCCCCTCTATTCATCGTCCAATTCCAGCGGTGCGCTTCTAGTCCTGCATTTTTTGCTTCGGTAAAATGTTTTTCGCTATCAGCTTCAAATAAAAGTCCTCTGATACCTGCATCATAATATGCTTTATATCTTTTTTTGAGTGCACTAACTTCATCTTTTTTATCTGGATTGATCCAAATCCAGTGTTTATTTTTTTGCTTTTTTACATCCTTGCCTACAGGCATATTAGCAATAGCAGGTAGTGTCGCAAAGCCAGCAGCAGCAGCGGTTACAATACTATTTTTTAAAAATTGTCTACGATTATTTGACATACAATACATTTAGTTTTTAAAATACAAATAGCCCCATTTTACCGGCACGTGCATATCAATAACGCCGGTTGGATTCCATACCCAATTGTGTTCCGAAATAGGCTTATTATTTTCATTTAATTTTTTCCGGTACGATTTTCCATCAGGCTCTAGCGTCCACTGCACGCGCGAAAAATTGATGCGCCAAGGATTTGTAGAAGAAGGTGACGCGGTTCTATTGTTTCTTGAAATAGCTGTAAAGGGAATGGCCATTTCAACAGTCCAACCACTATCAATATCGGAATTATCATTGATGGTTCCATTTGCAATTATCTTGGATAGCATACCATTTGTATTCCATCCCATATCAAAGGTTCCTCCTTTTTTATAAGGCTTATTCATAAATAAATCCATGATGGTTCCAAGCACATTTATTTCAATTTCAAAATACTGTTCACCATCACCCATGGGATCAATAAAAACTTCAAAATCATGATCGCGATATATGATGTCGTCGTGTTTTTTTAAAGTACCCCATAAATGCGGTTCTTCCAAAACAGCGCCAATGTATAAATATTGACTATCCCACATCATTTTAACAGTAGTACTAAAAGCTGGCTTGGGCTTACTAGCACCTTCAATATCTTCAAAATCTGAAATTAGTACCGCTTGTTTCCAATCATGTTCCTTTAATTTTCCATCCACCTTAATTGGCCGCTTTGCCATTCGGGCTTTATACTTTTTTTCGGAATGAAGCGAAGAAGAAAGAACCGTTTGAGCTACTAGATGCGTGCAAAACAACACAAGCAATAGGGCCATTAAAGCACTCGTTTTTTGCTGAAAAAGCTGTTTTGATGGCATAACTGTTTCTTTCTGCTTAAAAATAAATCAAAATTGCGGATACCGATTCAACAGAATAGGCATTTTACACATCAAAATTAACGCAAAATATACGATTGATTATTTTTAAAATATTATTTATTAATGTTTTATGAATTATATTTTATTTACATTTATAATTAAAACACCTCTTATTTAGCCTTTTCCTGCACTTTTTTATCTACCCAACATATTACTAGAAAAATGGGCCTATAAAGAAGTATATTTAAGTACTGATTTGCTATTATAAATGTGTTCATATGATTAACAAACGACTCTTCATCTTAACAGGCGTTTGCCTTGTTGTTGGTGTATTAGCTTACTACTCTTTTAGAACCACTGCTGTGGATGATGTAAGAGTGCCAGATGTTGTAAGCTATAATTATGATGTAAGACCTATTTTATCAGACAAATGTTTTAGTTGTCATGGACCAGATCCTAAAAAAAGGGAAGCTGGTTTACGCCTTGATATAGAAAGCGAAGCCTACAAAGCTTTACAAGATCACCCAACCAAACGAGGCATTGTTCCTGGCAAACCAGAACTATCAGAAGTATTTCAAAGAATAACAACAACAGATTCTAGTCTTGTAATGCCTGTGGCATCCAGCAAATTACCGAGGCTCACAGACAATGAAGTAGCTATTATAAAAAAATGGATTGAACAAGGTGCGAAATATGAAAAGCACTGGGCTTTTACGATTCCACAAAAACAAGCACTACCAAAAGTTGATGAAGAAAGTTGGCCTAAAAATGAAATCGACTATTTTATTTTAAATAAAATGGAAGAAAAAGGTTTGACGCCCAACGAAGTTGCAGATAAAGAGCGCCTTGTAAAACGTGTATACATGGATGTAGTGGGTGTATTACCTACCGAAGCCGAAACAAAAGCTTTTGTAAATGATAATAGCGATAACGCTTACGAAAAGTTAGTAGACCGTTTATTAGCCATGCCACAGTACGGTGAAAAAATGGCGATTAGCTGGCTCGATATTGCACGCTATGCAGATAGCCATGGTTATCAAGACGATAATTATAGAAGTCAGTGGCCTTGGAGAGATTGGGTAATTCATGCATTCAATAAAAATTTATCGTACAACGAATTTATAACTTGGCAATTAGCTGGAGACTTAATACCAGGTGCCACCAAGGAACAAATTTTAGCAACGGGCTTTAATAGAAATCATAAAATCACGGAAGAAGGTGGTGTCATTGATGAAGAATACCGAATCGAATACGCATCAGATAGAACGAACACATTTGGCCGTTCGGTACTTGCACTCACTGTAGAATGTGCAAAGTGTCACGATCATAAATATGATCCTATTTCACAAAAAGATTACTACCAACTCTTTGCGTTTTTTAATAACGTGAATGAAGTTGGTTTAGAATCTACTGTTGGTGGACCTGTTACCTATGCAAAAAATCCACGCATGGACATCACCAACGAAGATGTCAAAGGGATTTTAAAATTCATCAACAAATTAGATACCAATAAACTTGAAGTATCTGTAATGGGTGATTTAGACACCCTTCGTAAAACCTATATTTTAGATAGAGGTAGCTATGCAGCAAAAACAGTTGAAGTAGAAGCTGGTACACCGGCTGCTGTTTTACAATTTGATGCATCCCTGCCAAAAAATAGACTAGGATTGGCAAAATGGTTATTTGATAAAAGAAATAGTTTAACAGCACGTGTGTTTGTAAATAGAATGTGGCAGGAATTTTTTGGTAGAGGCCTTGTAAAATCTGCAGCAGATTTTGGTATGCAAGGAAACCTTCCCACACACCCTGCATTACTAGACTGGTTAGCCGTAGATTTCAGAGACAATGGATGGGATATGAAAAGGCTTGTCAAACAAATATTAATGTCGGCAACCTACCAGCAATCAAGTGAAATTTCTGAAAAAAAGCAAAGAGTAGATCCTCTAAACACCTATTGGTCTTATGCGCCAAGAGTTCGTTATTCTGCAGAACTTGTAAGAGACATGCTACTATCTAGCAGTGGCTTACTCAATAAAACAATTGGTGGACCTAGTGTAAAACCATACCAGCCACCAGGACTTTGGGAACTTGCTACTTCTGGCCGAGGTATTTTAAATAAGTACATGCAAGATACCGGACAAGCGCTTTATAGAAGAGGCATGTACACATTTATAAAACGTACTGTACCGCCACCCTCTATGATGATGTTTGACGGAAGCAATAGAGACGAGTGTCAAGTAACAAGGTACCGTACCAATACGCCACTGCAAGCGCTTATCATGCTCAACGACCCAACCGTACTAGAAGCATCAAAAGCACTTGCCGATAAATTATTACAACAAAAAGCGGGTGCCAATACGTTTGTCGAAAAAGCTTTTAGATCCATTTTGTGTAGACAAGCAAGTAGTAAAGAAATTGAAACGCTTGTTGCTTTTTACGACGAAATAAAAAAAGAATTAGCAAAGGATCAAAAAAAGGCAGCAACACTTGTTGAGCCAGGCACCTATAAACCAAGAACAAAACAAATCGTTGATCTCGCTGCTGCTATGCAAACCATTCAGGTTATTTATAACATGCAAGAAGCGATCACAAAAACATAAACCATGGAAAAAGAATTACTCGAACACGGCCTTAACGCAAATCGAAGGAAATTTATTTCTAGAATGAGCCTTGGATTAGGTAGTGCAGCCCTTGGCTCACTCCTCATTCCAGATTTATTTGGTGGAAAGGAAAGTGCAGAAGATGCCATCATGAAAGCAGTGCCGCATATTGCACCAAAAGCAAAGCGCGTTATTTATTTGTTTCAAAATGGCGCACCATCGCAACTCGAAACATTTGATTACAAACCCATGCTTCGTGAAAGAATGGGTGAAGATTTACCAGAGTCCATTAGAAATGGTCAGCGTTTAACAGGCATGACAGCGGGTCAAAGTAAATTCCCACTCATTGGGTCTTACTACGACTTCAAACAATATGGAAAATCAGGTGCGTATGTAAGTGATTTGTTTCCGCATATGGCATCGGTAGTTGACGATTTATGTATTATTAAATCGATGCACACCGAGGCTATAAACCACGATCCAGCATTAACATTTTTTCAGTCGGGCGCACAACAAGGCAACAGGCCTAGTATGGGTTCTTGGGTGAGTTATGGACTTGGTACCGAAAATAATAACCTGCCTGCATTTTGTGTACTCTTATCAAGAGGTAAAGGAAATGGACAGGGTGTTTATTCTAAATTATGGACGAACGGATTTTTAGATTCGGTGCACCAAGGTGTTCAATTTAGTAGTGGCGATAATCCTATTTTATATTTACAAGATCAAGCTGGCATGGATAGAAATGCGCGCCGCAAAATGCTTGATAAAGTAGCGACACTTAACAATTTAGAATACGAACAATTTGGTGATCCAGAAATTGCTGCTAAAATTCAGCAATATGAAATGGCCTACCGCATGCAAACAGCTGTTCCAGAAATCATTGACACTTCTAAAGAATCAGATAGTGTGATAAAAATGTACGGACCAGATTGTTTAGTGCCAGGCACCTACGCAGCAAACTGTTTACTAGCACGTAAATTATCTGAAAGTGGGGTTCGCTTTATTCAACTCTATCACCAAGGTTGGGATCAGCACGGAAATTTACCAAACGAAATGCGCGGGCAAGCCAAAGATGTAGACCAACCATCGGCAGCGCTTATAAAAGATTTAAAACAAAGAGGCTTACTCGACGAAACACTTGTTATATGGGGTGGTGAATTTGGAAGAACCAATTTCTGCCAAGGCCCAATGACCGTGGATAATTATGGACGTGATCACCACCCACGCTGCTTTAGTATTTGGATGGCAGGTGGCGGTGTAAAACCTGGTATTGTGCATGGAGAAACAGATGACTTTGGATACAATATTATCAAAGACCCAGTGCACGTGCATGATTTTCAAGCTACCGTTTTAAACTTATTGGGATTAGAGCATGAACAATTAACTTATAAATTCCAAGGAAGAAGATACCGTTTAACAGATTTATACGGAAACGTTGTCAATAATATTATCGCATAAAATAAAACCTATGAACCGTAAAAAATTTATTCAAACTTCTGCTATTGCAGGCGCTAGTTTTTTTATCACCAAAGATTTACTGGCAAAACCAAAAGGACCTATTTACGGTCATAACGATAAAAAGTATTTTTTGGATACTAAATGGGGCACTTTAAACACCGATAAAACACCGGTAAATGATTGTCATGAAATGGTGCAGGATAGTAAAGGTCATATCGTGCTACTTACCAACGAAACAAAAAATAATATCATCATTTACAATAAGTCTGGTAAACTAAAAGGAAGTTGGGGTACCGAGTTTCCTGGTGCACATGGTTTATCGATTCAAAAAACGGGTAAAGAAGATTTTTTGTTTATTACAGATACCAATAGACACCAGGTATACAAAACAACCATGGACGGCAAGATTTTATTTACCATTGATCCACCAGCAGAGGTTGGTCCTTATGCGAGCAAAGATAAATTTGTGCCTACCGAAACCGCTGTTTTAGAAAATGGAGAATTTTACATTGCAGATGGTTATGGTGCGCAATATATTTTACACTATGACGCTAACGGAAAATTAAAGAATGCATTTGGCGGCAGAGGCGAAGGAGAACAATACCTTGACAACGCGCATGGTATTTGTATCGATTATAGAAATGCAACACCTACCCTTATTGTAACGGATCGAAACAGAGCTTGCTTTAAAAGGTTTTCTTTGGATGGAAAATTATTAGAAGTAATTCATGTACCAGGCGCTGGCGTGTGTAGACCCGTTATAAGTGGCGACTATTTATATGCTGCCGTTTTACGTTCACCAAACATGGGCGTAGAAGCAAGCGGCTTTGTTACTATTTTAAATAAAGAAAACAAAGTGGTATCAAACATTGGAGGTTCTGAACCTATTTATACGAACGGAAAATTAAACACCCTTCAACAAACCGAAAAAATATTTGCACATCCACATGATGTTTGTGTGGATGATGAAGGTAGCCTTTATGTGGCACAGTGGGCTTCTGGAAAAGTGTATCCGTATAAATTAACCCAAGCATAGTGAACTATGAAATGGATTGAGAAAGTAGCAAGCTCGCTTGCATTTGCAGGACTATTTTTATTAGGTATTGTTTTTGTATTTGATGATAAACTTCAAATACCCGTATGGCTTCAAGTTGCGGGCAGAATGCATCCACTACTTTTACATTTACCGATTACGCTCTTACTCTTTTCCATTATTTCATATTTTATTCCGAGTAACACCTCAACCAACCATATCTTTAACTATGTTAGACTGTTTGGCGCTTTAACAGCGATTTTCACGGCTATCATGGGTATTTTACTAGCTACCGAAGAAGGCACAGAAGGAGATACATTGCAGTGGCACAAATGGTCTGGAACAGCAATCGCTGTGTTAGCTTGGATACTTTATAGTTATGCTAGTTTTATTCAATCCAATAAAAAATTAGCCATTTCAAGTGGGGCACTTCTGTTTTTTTTAACCATCACAACGGGTCATTTTGGTGCTACCCTAACACATGGCGAAGGATTTTTAACAGCGCCCCTTTATAAAAACGAACCAAGTACATTAACACTAGCAGAAGCGCGCATTTATCCAAATGTGGTAGCCACCATATTTAAAGAAAAATGTGGCACTTGCCATAACAACAGCAATAAAAAAGGTGGATTATCATTAAGCGATTCGGTAGGCATTATGACGGGAGGAAAATCTGGAAAAGCAGTGGTAGCTGGCGACTTACTTAAAAGTTTAATCATCACAAGGGCGCATCTACCGCTCTCTGATAAAAAACATATGCCACCCATTGACAAGCCGCAATTAACAGCAGCAGAGCTTGCTATTTTAGAAGCTTGGATTCAAAAAGGAGCACCCTTTGATACAAAAATAACAAGTATTAATAGCGCGGATACCCTTCGCATATTAGCAGAAGAATACATTAAACCGTATTTAGCCAAAGAAGAAAAATATGACTTTGATGCTGCGAGTGAATCAACCATAGATAAACTCAAATCAAATTACAGGGTGATCAAGCAGTTGGGCGAAAAGTCCCCGGCACTCGCTGTTTCTTTTTATGGTCAAACACAATATAATGCTAGCAAACTCACAGAACTAGACCCAATCAAAGAACAAATTGTTCATCTATATGCTGCAAAAATGCCTGTATCTGATGCAGACGTTACATGGATTAGTAAACTGCCCAATCTCAAAAGATTAAATATTAACTATTCAAATGTTACAGATAAAAGCATGGCCGAAATTGCTGCGATGAAAAAAATCAATTCCGTTTCTGTTGCAGGAACAGCCATTACCATGCAAGGGTTAAAAACACTGCTTGGCAATAAAAATATTACAGAGATTTTTGTTTGGGATACCAAAATAAAACCTTCCGATATTAAGGCCATTAGCAAGCAGTATACACAAATAAAAATAGACTACGGTTTTGATGGGGCAGACACACTCATCATTACCCTTAATGATCCCGTTATCTCATTGCCAAGTGGTTATTTTAAAGAAAATCAACCCATAGAAATTAAGCATGTGATCAAAGGCGTTACCATCAGGTACACAATAGATGGCACAGATCCGGATAGCAGTACAAGTTTAGTATATACAAAACCAATTGTGCTTAATAATACCACAACCCTAAGCGTTCGTGCATTTAAGGCCGGCTGGAAAGGAAGTGCTACTGTAAGAAATTTTTATATGAAAGCTGGCCTACCAATAGCAGGATACAAATTAACTACACCGCCTGATGCAAAATACAATATGAACGCGGCTACAGTTTTAACGGATTTAGATTTAGCAGACTATACTGATTTTTCAAGTAGATGGCTTGGCTATCAAAACAATGAAGCCACAGTAGTGCTTGATATGGGCAGCAGTATACCAACCAGCAGGATAATGGTGAATATTCTTCGTTCTACTACCTCTTATATATTACCACCTGTATCTCTTTTGGCCTGGGGAAGCAACGATAATATAACCTGGAAGCCAATAGCAAATATCAAACCTGAAATGCCTACTATGAATGATGCGCCATTTGCTCAAATGCTTGAGTTAAAATATCCTACTGCATCATTTAGATATTTGAAAATAACTGGTCAGCCAATTAAGAAATTACCAAGTTGGCATCAAGGAAAAGGTACGCCAGGCTGGTTTTTCATGAGTGAAATAACGGTGAACTAAACAGCCAAGTGTTTACAATGTTAAGAGCAAATTAGAAGTACAAGATATCATCAGAGATAAATACCTTAGATCCATTAAAGAATCAATTATGCTTAAAAAATTAATGAGCAGCATCCTATTCGTACAACTTTGTTTTGTAGTAGGTGCCCAAATTACCAAAGCGCCACTTGTTAAGGAAGGCGATGGTCCGTACACACAACTTATAATTAGAGGTGTAACACTTATTAATGGCACCGGTGCTCCCCCATTTGGTCCTGTCGATATTGTGATTGAAAAAAATAGAATTGTAAAAATTCAAAACGTTGGTAGCCCAAGCCTACCCATCAATGCTGCACGCCGACCTGCCTTAAAAGAAGGCGGTAAAGAAATTAATTGCGAAGGCATGTATGCGATGCCTGGATTTATTGATATGCATGGTCATATTGGTGGAAAAGAGCAAGGTACACCCGCAGAATATGTTTTTAAATTATGGATGGCACATGGCATCACCACCATTAGAGACCCGTCGGCAGGTAATGGTCTTTCATGGGTACTAGATCATAAAACAAAATCTTTGGAAAATACCATTACGGCTCCTCGCATATTTGCCTACACTGTTTTTGGCCAAGGAAGTAAAACGCCTATTACGAATGCCGAAGAAGCAAGAACCTGGGTAAGAGAAAATGCAAAAAATGGCGCCGACGGTATAAAATTTTTTGGCGCACCTCCAGAAGTAATGGACGCTGCAATCAGAGAAAATAAAGCACTCGGGCTTCGTTCTGCATGCCATCACGCACAAGTAGATGTTGCAAGATGGAACGTCGTTAACTCTGCTAAGGCGGGCATGACAAGTATGGAACACTGGTATGGTTTACCAGAAGCTTTATTTGAAGATAAAACGGTGCAAAATTTTCCAGCAGATTACAATTACAACAACGAAGAGCACCGTTTTGAAGAGGCTGGTAAATTATGGAAGCAAGCGGCTGCTCCGTATACACCACACTGGAATAAAGTAATGACTGATTTATTAGCCGTAGATTTTACGCTCGATCCAACTTTTAATATTTATGACGCCAATAGAGATTTACACCGCGCGCGTAGAGCGGAGTGGCACGAAAACTATACGCTTCCATCACTTTGGAAATTTTATGAACCTTCTTTCCAATCACACGGTTCCTATTGGGTGAACTGGGGTACAGAACAGGAAGTAGAATGGAAAAACAATTACAGACTCTGGATGACTTTTGTAAATGAATACAAAAACAGAGGTGGTCGTGTAACAGCAGGATCTGACAATGGTTTTATTTATGAAACCTATGGCTTTGGATATATTAGAGAATTAGAATTACTCCGTGAAGCTGGATTTCATCCATTAGAAGTAATCAGATCGGCTACCTTATATGGTGCACAAGCACTTGGTCAAGAAAAGGATTTAGGTAGTGTAGAAGTAGGTAAATTAGCAGACATCGTTATTGTAAATGCGAACCCACTTAAAAATTTACAAGTACTTTATGGAACAGGTGCTGTGCATTTAACACCTGACAATAAAATTACAAGAATTGGAGGCGTGCAATACACCGTCAAAGACGGTATTGTATATGACGCTAAAAAATTACTACGTGATGTAAAAAATATGGTGGACGTAGAAAAGAAAAAAACAAACTGGCAGCTAAAACAACCAGGCGTAGAATAATATATACCAACGCAGCTATTGGAATCTTGCTGAATTATTCGGCATAAATACTTTCAATAGCTGCTTTGTAATTTTCCATCACTACTTTTCGTTTCAGGCTTAATTTAGGCGTCATTTCACCTGACTCTACCGTCCACTCTTTATTTAGTAAAGCAAACTTTTTTACCTGCTCTACGTGGTTAAATAAAGTATTATACTCGGCTATAATACTGGTAAAAAGTTCAATTACTTTTGGATGCGCTACCGCTTCGGCGTTTGTTGTATACGTCATACCCTGCTCTTCCATCCAAGTTTTTAGCGTTGCAAAAGAAGGTACAATCAGCGCTCCTACAAATTTACGATCGGCACCTACCACCATAAACTGCTCAATAAACTGACTTTCTTTACATTTGTTTTCGATAGGCTGCGGGGCTACATATTTACCACCACTTGTTTTAAAGAGTTCTTTTTTACGGTCTGTAATTTTTAAGAAAATATCATTTTCAAAAACACCAATATCCCCAGTATGCAGCCATCCATCAATAACAGCTTCTGCGGTTAAATCCGGGCGTTTATAATAACCGACCATCACACTTTCACCCGCTACACATATTTCACCATCCGCTTCTATTTTAACTTGTATGCCATTAATAACAGGACCTACGGTACCAAATTTAGTGCCGCCTTTTGTTTTTCTGTTCACACTAATTACCGGACTGTTTTCGGTAGGACCATATCCTTCAAACACAGGAATATTGGCTGCATTAAATATGCGGAGTAGTTTTACCTGACAAGCAGCGCCACCGGTAACAATAAATGAAACATTACCGCCTAGTGCTTCACGCCACTTAGAAAAAATGAGTTTATTGGCAATGGCCAATTGCAAGTTGTACCAGAAACCACCACTTTGGATATTATCATATTTTTCGCCAAGTGCTACTGCCCAAAAAAATAATTTTTTCTTGATGCCAGTTTGCTCGGCACCCTTGGCCATTATTTTTTCAAACACTTTTTCAAGCAGGCGCGGAACGGTCGTAAATCCATCTGGCTTAATTTCTTTTAAATTATCACCAATGGTTTCAAGGCTTTCGGCGTAATAAATAGAAATGCCACTGTACAAATAAATGTACGTAACCATTTTTTCAAAAATATGATTGAGGGGTAAAAAGCTAAGTACTTTAGAATCTGGCGCATCTTCAAAAGGAAAACTCTCTTTTGAATACATCACATTGCTGTAAATATTTTGATGGCTAAGCATCACTCCTTTTGGCACACCGGTAGTTCCAGAGGTATAGATGATAGTTGCTAACTGTGTAACCGGAATTGACTTTTTAATTTGTGCCACTGCATCTAGGAGTGCCGGTGTTGCTTTTGCAGTTAAATCGGTCCAATGTGTAGCTCCTTCAATGGTATCAAATGTAAAAATACCTTTAATAGAAGGCACTTTTGAAGCAACTGATTTTACTTTTTCATACAACTCCAAATTACTTACAAAAACATACCCAACCGCAGCATCATTTAAAATAAATTCTACTTCGATAGGGTTTGTAGTGGGATACAATGGTACCAAAATAGCACCAATTTGTTGGCAGGCAAGGTCTGTAAAAACCCACTCTGGCCGGTTGCCACTCATGATGGCTATTTTATCACTCCCTTCTGGTGTAAAATCTTTACCAGAAATACCAAGTGATAATAAGCCCGCACTTAATTTGTTTACAGTATCTGCAACATCAGCAGTGCTATATGGTGTCCAAACACCTTTTTCTTTGGCAGCCAACATATCCTTTTTAGGAAAATGAGCTAGCTGATGATCGAGGCAATCAAATAGTCGTTTCATTTGCATGGCATAAGTTTATACTACTCGTAAATAAGATGGGTTAATAAACCATCGCGTAATTTTGGCTCAAACCAAGTACTTTTAGGAGGCATGACATTTCCCGTATCCGCAATTGCAAATAGTTGATCAATGGTTACAGCATACAAACTAAATGCTGCTGCAAATTGACCAATATCGACCCTGTCCGCTAAAACCTGCAGTCCTCGAATACCGCCCACAAAATCTACACGCGCATCGGTTCTTGGATCCGAGATACTAAGTATTGCAGCCAAAATATTATTTTGTAAAATCGTTACATCTAAAATGCCAATTGGATCTTCGGTATACGTGCCAGGCAGTGCAGTGAGCTTATACCAGCTCCCATTTAAATACATACCTATTTCATGAAGTGCTGCTGGCTTATATGGCTCTTTTGCTAACTGCTCAACATCAAATTTTTCGGAAACCGCTTCAATAAAAGCAGCAGGTGTTAATCCATTTAAATCCTTAACCACACGGTTATAATCCATGATGTACAACTGATTGGACGGAAATAAAGTAGTTAAAAAATAATCGGCATTTTTACTAGCATTAGCACCTAGTGCAGCACGTACTTTCGCAGCAGAAGCAGCCCTGTGATGCCCATCGGCAATATAGGTAGAAGGAATTTCCTTTTCAAATATCGAAGTAATATTTTGAATGGTGGACGCATCATTGACCACCCAAATAGTATGCCGAATTTCATCATCGGCAACGAAATCGTAAACGGCTTTTTTTGTTGTTTTCCAATTTTCGATGAGTAGATCTATAGTAGGGTTATTGCGATAAGCTAAAAATACATTACCTGTTTGAGCTCCCGATGTTTTGATATGATTGATACGATCTAGTTCTTTTTCAGGTCTTGTAAATTCATGCTTTTTAATAATATCATTTTCATAATCATCCACACTACTTACACAAACTAGTCCAGTTTGAGACCTGCCATGCATAATTAATTGATAGATATAGTAGCAATCTTTAGATTCCCTAAAAAGTACATCGCGTTTTATAAAAGCGGTTAAGTTTTCTTTTGCTTGTTCATATACCTGAGTATCATGAATATCTATGGATTCAGCTAAATCAATTTCACTTTTAGTGACGTGTAAAAAAGAGGCTGGATTTCCTGCTGCTTCTTTTTTTGCTTCGCTGCTATTTAATACATCGTAAGGTCTACTAGCCACTTGTTTTGCTAGTTGAGGCTGCGGTCGCAAAGCCTTAAAAGGTTGAATCATTGACATGCCTCAAATATCGGCAATTCTCGTGAATTAAGGCTTGAATTTGTAGGAAATTGTAGTGCCCCCATATTCATCTTTTCCATTGAGTTCCATGTAAATTACGTTCGGTACCCAAAATGTACCACCTTCAATTTTTACAAATAATTTTTGCAAAAGATACTCTTTGTTATTTAGGATAAAATAAACTTTGTACTGATTGTCTTTGAGAGAACGCTTTAAATAAAAGACTTGTTTTTTATAGGAAACAAAATGAAGCTTATATATGCCGCTTGACATTAACTCATGCTTAATTCCGTAAGCAAAGGTTTGTTGAATATAACTTAATTCTTTTTTTTCTCCACCCTCGTCATATCGGATCCAATACACATGTACTGGGTTGTCTTTAACGACTTGCCCTTTTGCATCAATGTTTAAATCACAAATAATGGTGTTGCTATTGGTGGATCTTTGTAAATAAAAGAGTTGTTTGGGACCTGTTTTAGGCACCGGAAAAGAATCCAGAACAGCAGCTGCACTGGTATTTGAGCTATGTAAGACCATAGCTGCAACTATAAGCATTATATATATCTTACACCTGTATGTCTTCATTAAAAATCAAATCTAAATCTTGTACGAATCCCTAGTTTGGTAATATAAGGATTGTTGGTATAGGTAAACCTTTTAACAAGGTCAACGCGCAAAAACTTGAATATATTTCCAATGCCTACGCTGCCTTCAAAATACGGCCCCTGATTGAGGCTAAAACTTGTAACAGCCCCGTTTAAATTTTGAAATGCAATTAAGTCAGGATTTTTTGAAGGATCATTTTCATCCCGTAAACTTCCGTAAATAACCCTTGCTGCTAATTGCTCACGCAGTTTAAGTTTTTTGAATAAGGGAATACGGTTAAAAATCAAACCATTAAAATAATGTTCGACAAATATAGAAGCATATCGATCACTCACAAACTCTTGGAAATTCATAAGGTTATATGAATTTAATTGGTAGGCGTATGTTTGATTCGCGCGCGGAATACTTAATAACGGATAAGGAATTTTTCCAAACATAGTGCCGGCTTCAAAGTTGATATCCGTAAATCCAAGTTGAGATAAATAAAAACGTTTATCAAAAGTGAAACTAATTTTTTGGTAATTGTAATTGCTACCCATCACCCCTTTTATCCCAGCAGTATAATTGAGCGAAAGAATAGGGTATTTATTGACCATTGCAATGCGGTACACTTTTCCTTGAAAAAACTGCTCATGAGGCGCCCATCTAATTTGTCCCGTAATTTCTGAGGTATTAACCTCGGGAACCACAACCGTTTGACCATTTTTTATTGTTTGGTACACAAGTCCACCCGCTGCTTCATGTCTCCAATTTCTAAATCCAATGGTATAAGATAACCTACTAGGTAATTCATGAACATAGTCAATCCTTAAATACTTATTATAAGTCCACTTGTCATTGAGTCCTCTTTTTAGAGATAGTAAAATATTATCCTCCGAGACAAACTCTAAATCTTGTCCAGGTATTTTAGTTTCTTTTTGATAACTGGCGCGCACAAAATGCATTGGAAACGCATAGATTGATTGATTGTTGAGGGAGTATGTTACGCCACCATAGTACTTCCATCTTTCATCCTTAAAACCATAAGCACCATATCCTTCAAAATAAATTCGCTTGCTTAATTTGGGCGTAGTACGTCCACCCAATCTAAGTCTAAATCCTTCTACGGGATTAAAACTATAAAAAGTAGCAGCAGGGCCCATATCGACAGGGCCAATGGCTGTATACCCAGCTACCAAAAGTGTTACTACCGCCATGGTTCTTCTAAATGATGGCATTTTTTCGAGGCTATCAATATTCCTATAAACCTTAGCTTCTGCTTTTGTTAATGTGTCATGCCTGCTAGCATTCCAAAATGATTCATTATAAGACGCCGCATCCCCTTTAACAACGAGTGAAGGGCCTGTGTAGATTGAGTCCGGCAATGCTTTATTAATCGTATAATTTTTATAAGAAACGGTTCGACCACCAAACACACCCCCTTTGCTATTTTTTGTTAAGGCGGCTTCTGTAAATGCAGTGCTCTTAATTAAGTGATATCTGCTATCATTACCTTGTTCAAAATCTAAATCAATATTTAATTCCCTTACAAAATTTACGTTGGCATTTTTACTAATGAACATGGTCATTTTTTGCACCCCATAATTACCATCAAGTGTAATATACATAGTACCTCTAAACAACAAATCGTTGGTATTACGCGGCGTAAAATAAAGCTTGACTAATTTTAATCCATTGGCATCGGTTATGGTATCCCTAATATAATACATGTAAAATGTAGGCGCTACATCTGCAATGGGACTTAAAAATTCGTGGGTAAACAAAGGGATATTATTTTCATAAATATTAATATCCATTACTAGCCTATTTAAATAGGTGCTTACACCATCGTTGTCTACGTAGTCTCCAAAGTTTACCCGCTTTTGCGCAAGTACAATGTCTTTTGTTTTTTCTGGTGATTTTCTAAAATAATGTGTAGATAAACGCTCCTCTAAATAAATGGGGATGAGTGCTTTGCCAGCTATTTTTTGCGTGTCCTTATTGTCTAGTAAAAACTGATATTTTTTAAGTAGTTTATTATTGGTAATTTTTTCTGGAATTTTACTTAGTGATAATTCTACCTTATCATATTCGTCGTACTGGATATAATCATAACTGTCAGGCTTATTTAGGGGCTTATTCGCAATCACTCTTTTAATAAGATCAACTGCTGGATTGTTTTTATTTTTATAAGGCGCGCGCTTGTTAGTGGAAACGGTTACATTATTGGAAAGCAAGGGATCTACTTCCATAATAATATCAATCACTTGTGATTTACCTACTAGGATATTTTTTGTAACTGTTTTATAGCCAACATAGGAAATTTTAATGCTATTGATTTGGTTGGTGCCTGCCAATTTATATTTTCCTGTACTATCTGTTACCGTTCCACGTCCACCTCTAAATACCACAGTTGCATATGGTATGGGAGCACCACTATTTAAATCTGTTACGATACCTGTAACAACAGTTTGTTGCGCAAAAGCAACAGAATATAAAAAGAGTAAGCTGCTTAATAGAAAAAAATACTTGATACTTTTTTTAACCATGTTTAGACGCAAAATGTTTCATAAGGTCACAAAATATTTGAACACTAGATAGTGGCATGGCGTTGTACATACTTACACGTACACCCCCTACGGTCCTATATCCTTTAACCCCAACCATACCTTCTGCTTTACAAAGACTTAAAAAAGGGTCTTCTAAACTTTGATCTTTTAAAAAGAAAACGGCGTTCATCAAACTTCTATCTTCTTTGGCGACACGTGCTTCGAAAACTGGAAGTGAATCAATGGTTTGGTATAACAAATTTGATTTTGCAGTATTACGGAGTTGCATTTCAGGTAGGCCACCTTCCTCAATAATCCAACGGAGCGTTAATAAGCTTACATAGATGGCAAAAACGGGTGGCGTGTTCATGAGTGAACCTGCTGCAATATGTTTTTGATAATCCATGATAGTAGGAATTTTTCTGGATATTTTTCCGAGGATTTCTTTTTTTACCACTACCATGTTTACACCAGCAGCTCCCATATTTTTTTGTGCACCTGCATATATCAGTGAAAACTGATTAAAGTTTCGAGGTGCATAAAAAATATCACTACTCATGTCTGCAACGAGCGGTGTACTTGTGTTTGGAAGGGTATGCCACTGTGTTCCTTCTACAGTATTGTTGGTCGTAAAATGCAAATATTTAGATGCGGTATCAACCACAAAATTTTTATCGATGTGTGTATGATTGTTGCTCGTACTATCTGTTACGACTTGTACATTTCCAAAATTCGCTGCTTCTTTGATGGCTTTATTACCCCAAATTCCATTGTCACAATAGGAAGCTGTTTCATGAGTGTCGAGTAAATTCATAGGTACTTGCATAAACTGCGTGGTAGCCCCTCCATGTAAAAACAACACTTCATACGCATCCCCAATTTGCATCAGAGATTTTACAGATTGAACGGCTTCCTGCATCACCTCTTGAAACATTGAAGTACGGTGTCCTATTTCTAAAATAGATAAACCAGAACCCTCAAAATCCATGATGGCTTCCGATGCTTTTTGCATTACAACCGGCGGTAAAATCGAAGGCCCAGAATTAAAATTATGCAGTTTCATTTTCTTTGAGGTCTATGATAACGTTATCGTCATGAACATCTGTTACGCCACCCGAAACAGTATATTTCATGGCATCGGCCGCAGATACATTATCCAATACTTTAATATTTGTTTTTGGAACGATATACGTAATCCCTGAAATAGCATAAGAGTGAGGAACGTAAACCGTAACATGATCCGGCAACCCAAATTCTCCATTTGAGGGTTGTGTGATAAAACCAATTCTCCAAACGCCAGATGCATCCACATTAACGAGTACGGGCTTGTCAAATTTCCTTTTATTGCCTGCAAATGCTTCTAAAAAATCTTTAACAGAAGAATAAATGAATTTAATACCCGGGGTATTTTCAAGTATAGTATCAAAAACGGAAACCAACCTGCCTACCACAAATAAAGACGAAAGCCAACCCACTAGGAGTACCAATAAAACCACCACCACAAAACCTAAACCTGGAATTTTACGTAGGGAACCGTCCAAGTTTTTATCTAAAGCACTGGGAAACAATGTGTTAATAAGATTAGGCAAAAAACCATCCACCCATTGAAATAACCCAAGCACCACCCATAAGGTTACCGCTATGGGGGCTAAAACAATTAGGCCCTGAAAGAAAAATTGGAGCAAGCGCTTGAAAGTCACCTGGGCTCTAAGCTGCTTATACCTAGTATTCATGGTTGAAATTTGGGTGCAAGTTAATGGATAGTTTGCGCAAACTACCGTTCAACAAAATTACGGTTAATTTTTTAATGGAAACTTTGATTACATAAAAAGTTTCCATAGTTTTGCGCCCTCAATTAGAAAATGGAAACGCAAATAAGAATCTTAACTAAATCACATGAGCTTTTTATGCTATATGGCATTAGAAGCGTTAGTATGGATGAAATTGCCAACCACTTGGGTATGAGCAAGAAAACCATCTATCAATACTTTAAAGATAAAGATGCGCTCGTAGAAGGTGTAATCAATATAGAAATAGAAATGCACCAAGATGAATTTAGCAAGTACGCGGCGATCAGCGACAATGCAATTCACGAAATCTTTTTAACCCTCGATACAGTAGAGGAAATGCTCAAACATATGAACCCTTCCGTAATGTTTGACTTACAAAAATACCATAGTACTGCTTTTGAAAAATTTAGAACACACAAGAATACCTTCTTTTACAAGATCATAAAAGCAAATATCGAAAGAGGTAAACAGGAAGGATTATTTAGGGCTGACATAGATATTGATGTGCTCACGAGATACAGGCTTGCCAACATGTTTTTGATGTTTGACTTTGAACATTTCCCATCCAACAAATTCACACCCATTCAAATTATTAGTGAAACAACCGATAATTTTTTACACGGCATGTCTACGCAAGCTGGATTAAAAGCAATTGAAGTATATAAGCAAGAAAGAAAAAATAAATGAAAATGAACACGAAAAGGATGTTGGCAGCCAGTTTTATTCTAACGCTCCTAGCGTTTACAAATAAAATTACTGCACAAACTAAAAATGAGTTTAGCATAACACAGTGTGTCGATTATGCATACAAAAACAACCAACAAGTAAAAAATGCATTGTTGGCGATTAAAAGTCAAGAAGCCATTAACAAAGAAGTAACGGCTTCTGCATTACCTAGTGTAAGCGCAACACTGGGTGGTATTAATTATTTGCAACTTCCCGTTTCTCTACTACCAGGTGAAATTTTTGGAGGCACGGCTGGAACCTTCATACCCGTAAGGTTTGGTACCAATTACAATGTCAATGGAAGTTTACAAATGCAGCAACTGCTTTTTGATGGTCAAGTATTTGTAGCGCTCCAAGCGCGCAGAACAACCATCGCCCTTCAACAAAAAACAGCTGAGGTGACTGAGGAAATGATTAAAACCAACATTCATAAAATTTATTACCAACTCGTTGTTAGTAAAACACAAATTGGATTATTAGATGCTAATATCGAAAGACTTCAAAAACTAGAGCACGACTCTAAAGAGTTATACAAAAACGGATTTGTAGAGAAATTAGACCTCGATAAAATTGCGGTACAAATTGCCAATTTACAAACCGAAAAATTGAAGGCATCTAACGCAATAGAACTGGGATATATTGGTCTTAAAACTTTAATGGGCATGCCTGTACAAGATACCCTTGTATTAACAGACAAAATTTCTGAAGATCAAATCACCTCAGATATCGCTAGCAACCAGGAGTATCAATATAACGACCGTAAAGAATTTCAAGCAGTTAGTTTAGGTAAAAAATTAAACGAATACAATATCAAAAGGTATCAACTAAGTTATTTACCAACAATTGCAATGTCTGGGGCTTACACGAAAAATGCGCAAAGAAATCAGTTTGACTTTTTCAAAGGAGGCGATTGGTTTACCACCAGCTTTATTGGACTCAATATTAGTGCACCCATTTTTGATGGTTTTGCCAGAAAAGCAAGGATTTCAAAAGCGAAGATTGATTTACAACAAACCGAAAACCAATTACAAAACTTAAGACTCACCATTGACGCAGAAGTAACCCAGGCTAAAATGAATTTTGCCACGGCAATTAGCACCCTTAACAATCAAAAAAAGAATATGCAATTAGCAGAGTCAGTATATGCACAAACTAAAAAGAAATATGAAATAGGAACTGGCTCTAATATGGAAATTACAGGTGCGCAAACAGATTTGGTAACTGCTCAAACCAATTTTATTGGTGCGATGTACAATGCCATCATTGCGCGTGTTGATTATTTAAAAGCAACAGGAAAATTATAATTTAAAAAAATAAGTAAATAGATATACCATGCAAGCAATCATTAAAATCTCACTTGTAAGCGTTTTAGCAGCTTTTATAGCATGTAACGGAAGCGAAAAAAGTGGAAGTATAAACGACAAAAAAAATAAATTAGCTGCGCTTAAACAAGAGGTAAGTGCGCTTGAAACAGAAATCGCGACACTTGATACAGCAGCTGCCAATCAAGCAACAGGTAAGCTTGTTGTAACAGCGGTGCTTGCGGCACAAACATTCAATCACTACATTGATTTGCAAGGTAAAATTGAATCTGAAAGCGTATCGTATGTAACTGCGCGCAGTGGTGGTGGGCAAGTAAAAGGGTTGTTTGTAAAAAGAGGCGATGTTGTGCCTAAGGGGAAACTACTTTTAAAATTAGATGACGCCATTCAACGTCAAGCTTTAATTGCAGCAGAACAAGGGTTAGAAGCTTTAAAGACACAATTATCTTTTGCGAAAACACTTTATCAAAAACAAAAGAATTTGTGGGAGCAAAATATAGGCACAGAAGTACAACTTATTTCAGCCAAAAACAATGTTGAATTACTAGAAAATCAACTCAAAACAGCGCAAGAGCAAGTAAAAATTAGTCGTGAGCAAGTGCAATTTACTTCGGTGTATAGCGACGTAGAAGGCGTGGTAGAAGAGGTGAACGTTCGAGTGGGTGAAATTTTTGCTGGTGCAGGTCAAATTAAAATAGTAAACACCAACAAATTAAAATTGACCGCCGAAGTACCTGAAAACTACAGTCAACGTGTTAAAACAGGAACCAAGCTTACCATTCATCTTCCTGATTTACAAAAGAATATCCAAGCGCCTATTTCGGTGGTTGGAAAAATTATCAATCCGAATAGCAGAAGCTTTTTTATTGAAGCAAAAGTGGCTGCCGATAAAGATTTGAGACCCAATCAAATTGCACTTGTACAAATTTTAGATTACAGCATTTCAAATGCCATTGCAATACCAGTGAACACCTTACAAAATGACGAAACTGGCAAATACGTAATGGTAGCAGTAGCTGAGAAAGGTAAATTAATTGCACGCAAACGCATGGTAACAGTAGGAGAATTTTACAAAGATCAATTAGAAATCAAAACGGGTTTACAAGCAGGTGACCAAATTGTAACAGAAGGATTTCAGAGCTTATACGATGGTCAATTGATTGTTCTTGCTAGTAAATAATTAGAATACGAATAAAAATATTGTATGCAATTCACAGAAAATATAAAAGCCAAAATCAAAGAGTTTGGCCCTACCACTTGGAGTATCAAAAATAAAACATCCATTTATTTGGTGATTTTATTTGTGAGCCTTGCTGGTATTTATCAGTTTGTTACCCTTCCAAAAGAGCAGTTCCCAGATATCGTAATTCCTACTATTTATGTACAAACTGTATATGTAGGTAATTCACCAAAAGATATTGAGAATCTTGTAACAAGGCCCATCGAAAAGCAAATCAAAAGTATTACTGGTGCGAAAATTAAAAAATTCACTAGTAACTCACAGCAAGACTTTTCGGCTATCATGGTAGAATTTGATACCGAGGTTAAAACCGAAGTTGCCCTACAAAAAGTCAAAGATGCAACAGATAAAGCCAAGCAAGATCTTCCCAAAGACTTAACCATAGAACCAACGGTGTTAGAGGTAAGCTTTAGTGAACAACCCATCATGTCTGTGAACGTAAGTGGCGATTTTGATTTACCCCGTCTTAAAAAATATGCTGACGACCTAAAAGATAGACTTGAAAATTTACCTCAAATTAACAGGGTAGATATTGTGGGTGCGCCAGAAAGAGAATTTCAAATCAATCTAGACAATTACCGTGCACAAAGTGCTGGTGTTACTTTTGATGATATTACTTATGCCATCCAAAGAGAAAATATGGATATCTCTGGTGGTTTACTAGAAGTAGGTAATATGAAAAGAACCCTTCAACTTAAGGGACAACTTAAAACAGCGAGTGACATTGCAAATATTATTGTAAGAAACACAAGTGGTGCCCCTATTTACCTTAAAGACATTGCTACGATTGCCGATACCACCAAAGAGCGCGAGAGCTATGCGCGACTTGATGGGAAAAACGTAGTAACGCTTAACATCATAAAAAGAAGTGGCGAAAATTTAATTGAAACTTCGGATGGTGTAAAAAAGATTGTTCAGGAAGGAAAAGGAAAAATTTATCCGAATAATTTAAAAGCCGTGATTTCGGGCGATCAAAGTATTGCAACAAGAAGTTCATTTAATGAACTTGTAAACTCTATCATCATTGGATTTATTTTAGTTTTAATTGTTCTCATGTTTTTCATGGGTGTAGTAAACGCATTTTTTGTGGCGCTCTCGGTACCACTTAGTATGTTTGTTGCGTTTGTGTTTTTACCAGGTGCCGATTTAATTGTTGGCACACATGTAACCCTCAATTTTATTGTACTATTTGCCCTATTATTTGGACTTGGAATTATTGTGGACGACGCCATAGTAGTGATAGAAAACACCCACCGTATTTTTGTAGAAGGAAAAGGAAAGTTAAATGTTAACAATGCTGCAAGAATGGCAGCTGGCGAGGTTTTCATCCCTGTACTAGCGGGAACCATTACAACGCTTGCGCCATTTTTCCCTCTCCTCTTTTGGCCAGGAATCATTGGTAAGTTTATGGTGTACCTACCCACCATGCTCATATTTACGCTTACAGCATCACTTGTGGTTGCATTTATCATGAACCCTGTTTTTGCGGTTGATTTTATGAATCACCCAGAAACAGATAGCAAGGAGCCAAAATCTGCCATCTTTAAAAAGAAAGGATTTTGGATTGCTATTGGACTAGGCATTTTATTAGATATAGCTGGAGCTCCATTTTTTGGAAACTTGTTAATTACATTCATGCTACTTGTTGTATTAAACAGGTATTTCATTACGGATGCCATTCACAATTTCCAAAATAAAGCCCTTCCTTGGATCATGAATCATTATGAGTCATTGTTACAGTGGGCTTTAAAAGGTTGGAGACCTGTTCAATTACTTATTGGCGTGATTGCACTATTTTTTGTTTCCTTGTTTGTATTTGTAGCATCGATTATTGGAGGCAGAATACCGGTAACGTTTTTCCCCAAAGGAGATCCTAACCAATTATTTGTATACCTCAAATTACCAGTAGGATCTGACGTGCGTTACACCGATTCTATTACGCGTGTATTAGAAGGAAGGGTTAATAAAGTTTTAGGTACCGAAAATGGTAAAACAAATCCAATTGTAGAAAGTGTTATTAGTAACGTAGCTGTTAATGCCGCAGACCCTACCAGCGGTGACCGTACTACAAGAAGTGAACTTGGTCGTATACAGGTGTCGTTTGTAGAATATGAAAAAAGACATGGAAAAAGTACGGCACCTTACTTAGAGCAAGTAAGGCAAGCGGTTCAGGGTATTCCTGGAACAGAAATAAGTGTAAACCAAGAAAGTGGTGGACCACCAACCGATCCTCCCATCAATATTGAAATTGCCAGTGAAGATTTTGATGCCATGATTAAAACAGCTTCTTCACTCAAAAACTATTTAGATTCGATTCGTGTTCCTGGTGTAGAAGAGCTTAAAATGGATGTGGATTTAAAAAATCCCGAAATCACATTAAGTATCGATAGAGAGCGCGCTTTAATTGAAGGCGTTTCTACGGCACAAATTGGTATGCAAATTAGAACGGCACTTTTTGGTAAAGAAATATCTAAAATCAAAGAGGGTAAAGAAGAGTATAAAATTCAGTTACGAAGTAATGCTGTTCAACGTAAAAATTTAACAGATTTATTAAACATGCGTTTATCTTTTAGAGATATGGCTTCCGGCGGTGCTGTAAAAAATATTCCTATCAGTGCACTTGTAAAAGTAGATCCTACTAGCACACTTGGAAGTGTAAAAAGAAAAAATCAAAAGCGTTTAATTACACTGCGCTCTAATGTGTTAACCACCGAAGGCTATAATGCAACGGGTGTTAACCAAGTGATTGGAAAACACATTGAAAACTTCAAAGGTGTAACAGACGCTGTTACCATTAAGCAAACCGGAGAAGGGGAACAACAAGCTGAAACCGTTGCCTTTTTAGGAAAAGCACTATTAATTGCGCTCATGCTTATTTTATTTACCCTTGTTTTACAATTTAATTCGGTAAGTAAATCGGTAATCATTTTAAGTGAAATCTTATTTAGTGTGATTGGTGTGTTTTTAGGTTTTGCAATTACAGGCATGGAAGTTTCAGGCCTCATGACAGGACTTGGCATTGTGGGTCTGGCAGGTATTGTGGTTAAAAACGGAATTCTAGTAATCGAGTTTGCCGACGAATTAAGAAGCAGGGGTATGAAAACCAGAGATGCGATTATTCAGGCAGGAAAAACCAGAATTATTCCGGTACTACTTACTGCTGTTGCAGCGATACTTGGTTTTATTCCAATTGCCATTGGCTTTAACATCAACTTTATCACTTTATTTTCGGAATTAAATCCGCATATATTTTTAGGGGGTGATAGCGTTGCGTTTTGGAAACCACTTAGCTGGACTATTATATTTGGACTTGCATTTGCGTTTTTCATGACACTCATTATTGTGCCAAGTATGTATTTAATTGCAGAGCGCCTTCGCAGACCGATGCGTAAAATGTTTGGTGGAACCTGGATTAGCTTTTTAGGTATCCCTCCATTTACATTTATCTTCTTATTTTTAATGGTGGTTGCTATGATTAAGCAAAAAATAAAAGTGAAAGCAAGAAAAAATAAATTACAAAACGCTAACGAAACATTTGTAGGTAGCTGGTTTTAAACTAAAATGTTATGATACAGAATCACGAAATCGATTACAAAATCTATGGAGAAGAAATGCAGTATGTGGAGGTAGAATTAGACCCAAACGAATCTGCAATTGCCGAACCTGGTGCTTTTATGATGATGGAGGATGGTATCCAAATGGAAACATTATTTGGTGACGGTAGCGGCGCGCAATCAGGGTTTTTAGGCAAACTAATGAATGCTGGAAAACGCTTATTGGTAGGTGAAAACCTTTTCATGACCGCGTTTACCAATACTTCGGGTGGCATTAAAACCGTAAGTTTTGCATCACCCTATCCAGGTAAAATTATTCCGCTTGATTTATCGAGATACCAAAACAAAATTATTTGTCAGAAAGACGCATTTTTATGCGCTGCAAAAGGCGTTAGTGTGGGTATCGAATTTCAGCGCAAATTAGGCACTGGCTTATTTGGCGGTGAAGGGTTTATTATGCAAAAATTAGAAGGTGATGGCATGGCATTTTTACATGCCTGCGGTCATGTGGTTCAAAAGCAACTACAAGCTGGCGATTTATTAAAAATTGATACCGGCTGTATTGTGGGTTTTACGTCTGGTGTTCAATATGATATTGAATTTATTGGGGGTATTAAAAACAGCATTTTTGGGGGCGAAGGTTTGTTTTTTGCAACCCTCAGAGGACCAGGTACTGTTTGGATTCAAACCCTACCTATTAGCCGTTTAGCTGGCCGCATTTTACAATACGCTACCACATCTCGTAGAGAGGAAGGTAGTGTACTTGGTGGCATTGGTAATATATTAGATGGCGATGGCTGGAGATAAATCCAACATACCATCTCTTAAAACATTTTTTGATAGCAAGGTTGCGGTATACAATCAGGTAAGTTTTATTAAAGACGACCCTATTTGTATACCGCATTTGTTTTCAAAAAAACAAGACATTGAAATTGCCGGTTTTTTTGCAAGCATATTTGCATGGGGCAATAGAACTACCATTATACAAAAGTCCAAAGAGCTGATGCAGCTAATGGATAATGCGCCACATCAATTTTGTATAGGGCACGAGGAGTCTGACCTTAAAAAACTACTAGCGTTTAAGCACCGCACATTTAATACCACCGATCTACTTTATTTTATCGAATTTTTAAAATCGCATTATAATACACACGAAAGTTTAGAAACTGCTTTTTTATTAAGTCCCGACAAAGATCCAGCAGCTAGGCTTCATCATTTTCACCAATATTTTTTTTCACTTCCCGATGCACCTCTCCGCACCAAAAAGCATATTGCCACCCCTATTAAGGGATCTACCTGTAAACGTTTAAACATGTACCTCAGGTGGATGGTACGTAAAGACAACAAAGGCGTTGATTTTGGCATTTGGAACCAAATTAAACCCAGCGAGCTCATATGTCCCATAGACCTTCATGTTGCGCGGGTTGCCAAAAGATTTCAATTACTAGACCGCACCAACATAGATTGGCAAGCAGGACTTGAACTTACCCAGTATCTTAAAACGCTGGATCCAAAAGATCCCGTAAAATATGACTTTGCATTATTTGGACTAGGTGTCATAGAAAAGTATGTGTAATTTAATAGTATGGAATTAAGCCTCGAAACCATCGAAAAACTGGACCGCGCTGCGTTAATTCAATTAATTAACGAATGGATCACCCAAGACTTTAAAAAGCTGCTGCTCGTGCTTTACCGCCTGGACGTGAGTGAGAAAAAACTGAGTCAATTATTAGCTGAAAATAAGGGTGTAGACGCCGCCAATATTATAGCTGCCCTTATTATTGAGCGCATCGCAGCGGCAAAAGCTTCTAGGGAAAAGTACAAAATGGACCCTTCTACCATTCCGGATGAGGAAAAATGGTGATTTTCACATAAAACCAAGGGCTAAATCTCCAATTTTGTATAACTTTATAATTCAATTCAAAAACACTAAAACACTTATTATGAAAAAAATAATGATGCTTGCTGTTGCAGCTTTACTAACTACAGGTGCTGTATTTGCTTGTGATGGTAAAAAAGATTGCACTAAATGTAAAAAAGAAGAAAAGAAAGCTTGTGGTAAAGACTGCAAGAAAGATTGCAAAAAATGCAAGAAAGATCCAAAAACTGCAACTCTATAAATTTGTATTTATAAACAAACGTTTTCAAAAAAGCCGCTTCACTATAAGCGGCTTTTTTATTTTCACGAATTACTTATAATAATTTGGCGATTGATGGTAAATCAAAAACTTCGTGTGTTGCTTTTACATGCGGCGTTGCACCTATATGATTTACAAAAATAGTATCCATGCCAGCGTTGATACCTCCTTTAATATCTGCATCTTGGTTATCGCCAATCATAATACTATTACTAGCAGTGGCGCCTGTTTTGGCAAACGCATAATCAAAAATTTCTTTGTTGGGCTTTAAACTATTACTTGCTTCGGAAGTAATAACGGCACCAAAATAGGGTGCAATACCAGCATGCTTAATTTTTTGGTGCTGCACATTTTCAAACCCATTGGTTACTAGGTGCATCTGATACCCTTTCCCTTGCAAATAAGTGAGTAGCTCGGTAGCGCCATCAAACAAGGCTTTTTTGGTAGGTAATACTTCTAAAAAATCAAGTGACATTTGCCTCGATAATGTTTCGTCGGCTATTTTATATTCTAAAAGTGCCAACCACATCCGTTTCCACTTTAATTCTTCTTGCTTAATAAAACCCTTGGTATATCTGTCCCATAAGCGGTGGTTGTGCGCGCTGTAATGATCAAAAAAATGATCAAAACTATCTACACCCCTACCCGCTAAGTTGTGCGAAGTATATAAATCTTGCAGGCTTTCTTTGGCATTGGTTTCAAAATCCCAAATAGTATGATCGAGGTCAAAGAAAAGGTGTTGGTATTTCATGACTCAAAGTTAAACTAGTTTTACACAAAAAATATGTTACTTCGCAGTATGATAGTTGTAATTACAGGCGCCTCAAAAGGTATCGGAAAAGCAGTAGCTACCGAATTTGCAAAAAAAGGATATACCCTTTTACTATGTAGTAGAGGTGAGGCAGCCTTATACAATACGGTTTCTGAATTACAAACTGCCTACCCGGATGCCAGCATTAAAGCAAGGCCCACCGATATGTCCAACGAAGCAGATGTACTTGCTTTTGCAACCTGGTGTTTAGAAAAAGGAACACCCGATATTATCGTAAACAATGCGGGGCATTTTGTACCCGGCAGCATTTACAACGAAGCGCCTGGTACACTTGCAACTATGATAGAAAGCAATTTGTATAGCGCTTACCATCTAACAAGAGCTTTACTTACACCCATGATGGCCGCAAAAACCGGACACATTTTTAATATTTGTTCCATTGCTTCGCTTAACGCATATGCCAATGGCGGTAGTTATAGCATTAGCAAATTTGCCCTTGCAGGTTTTACAAAAAATTTACGCGAAGAATTAAAGCCGCATGGCATTAAAGTAACCGGCGTATATCCGGGCGCTGTTTATACGGCTAGTTGGGATGGATCTGGCGTAGATCCTAAAAGAATTATGGAAGCACAGGATGTTGCCACCATGATTGTAGCAGCAGCCTCCTTATCTATCACAGCAGTGGTAGAAGATATTGTATTAAGGCCTCAGTTAGGCGACTTATAATACTGGATTAGTAATTAAGCCCAAGTAGCAAGTACGGTAACACCACCCTTTACCACTTCATTGAGTGCCACATTAATTTTAGTACCAACTGGTAATAAAATATCTACGCGGCTACCAAATTTAATAAAGCCGTATTCGTCGGTTTGCTTTACTTCTTGACCAACACTTGTATAATTACAAATACGTTTTGCAAGCGCACCCGCAATTTGTTTGTATAAAATAGTACCGTGGCTATTTTCTACCGCTACACTCCATCTTTCATTTTCGGTAGAAGATTTTGGATGCCATGCTACCAAGTACTTTCCTTTGTGGTACTGGTTATACACCACTTTACCGCTCATTGGATTTCTATTCACGTGCACATTGGCTGGGCTCATAAACACACTCACCTGAATGCGTTTGTCTTTAAAATATTCTTCGTCTGTAATTTCTTCTATGACTACTACTTTACCATCGGCAGGACAAATAATTTGATTGTCATTGATGGTTAAGGTTCTATTCGGAATTCTAAAAAAAGAAATAATAAATAAAAAGAAGAAAAGTGTTAGACCAAAAATAGCTCCAGCAACTCTTGGGCAACAGGTTCCGAGATAAGAAATTGAAATTAAATTAATCACGCCAAAAATTAAGGCAGTGATTCCTATGGTACGGTAACCTTCGCGGTGAATTGTCATAATGCTAATTTGTGGTGCAAATGTATAGTAAAATCTATTGCGTAAAAAGTGTTAGCATCAGCCAAACACTTGGGCCTGCTAGTAACAATGAATCAAAACGATCAAAAAAACCACCATGCCCTGGTAAAATATGGCCACTATCCTTTACACCGGCCATTCTTTTAAATTTACTTTCTATCAAATCACCAATGGTACCTGTTATGGCAGCCGTTGCACTTACAATAACAAGTGTTTGATAAGAAAGATTTGTGAACTCCCTTCCTAATAATACCACTGCCACTACCGCAAGTAGGGCGCCACCAATGGTTCCCTCCCATGTTTTTTTAGGAGACACCACAGAAAGGGGCGTTTTGCCAATGAATGAACCAACAACATAGGCCATGGTATCATTGATCCAAATACTTACGATCACAAGCATGGGTAATACATAATACGCTGTGGTACCTAATACTGAGGCCCAATGTGCAGATGCTAGATGCATAATAGCAAAAAAGCTAATGGTCATATACGCAAGTCCCAAGAAGCTAAATAATACGTGAGCAGTTTTAGTATGAATGGTTGGGGTGTTTTTTGTAAGCTTAGTGTATTCAATCAAGCAACCTGTATGCACAATTAAAAAAAGTATAATAAAACTATTGATGCTGTAAAAAATAGCACCGAGCATCACCACAACAAAAACGATAGCCGATAATGCCCTTGTTTTAAAAGTTTGAATATCAAATGCCATACAAATATTATACGGTAAAGTCTAAATGTTCGGACTGCTGATCAATAAGTTCGCGCGCAAATAATACCATATCATGAGGCACGTAGAGTTGTATATCACCAAACATGGGATAACTACTGTCTTGTTTATTTAAAAGTTGAACAGGCACATCATTATCAGCAAGTAAGCCCTCAATAATAGAAGCTTCTGCAAAAACACGAGTGCTAAATATTTTTTCCCAAGACATAATAAATGATTCAGTAAATGAGACCAACTACAATTGTAAAGTTACAATGGTTTAGCCAATGTAGCGTTATACTTTTTAAGTGCATTAAACGAGAACCACAGTATCATGAGCCCATTAAGCCCGGATAAAATGGAAAAGTAGTTTTCATCCATGGCTTTTTCAAGTGATTTGCCTTGTATTGTAACTATATAAAGCTGCGTTACAATAAGTCCGTTGTTTAAAAAATGCATTAAAATACTAAGCCAAATATTTTTAGTATGATAAAAAAGTAACCCAAGTACAATACCTAGTGCTGCCCTAGATAAAAAACCAAAAAATGAAAAATGTATCGCACTAAACAAAACACTCGTTATGATAATGCCTACCCAAACATTTTTTGTCCATCCAATAAACAGCGGTTGAATGGTAGATCTAAATAATATTTCTTCAAAAATAGCGGGCGCTAATGCCATTACAAATAATGCCGTAACATAATCTAGCACGCTATCCATGCGTGCCATATTGAGCATAAGTGTTTTATAGGTTTGCTCCAATGCTTTTGCTTGTTCTAATAATCGTGCAGGTAAATAAATATGCTGGTTCATTTCTGCAAGTGCGCCACTGATTAAAATACCACCAAGCGTAATAAACGCTGTATACAATACTAATTTTGGGCCAGCAATCCGTGAAAAGCCTAGGGCCTCCATAGTAGTTTGTGACTCCTTTTTATTAATACGCGTAAAAATGATAGCAGGAAATAGAAAAGCAATAAGTGTAGCACCCAAATTGAGGATTTTGGAAAGACCCGCATTGGCTGGTAAATTAAGTAGCGCTGGCACTTCGAGCAACTTACAATCAAGTAATTGACTGCCCACAATGGACAACAAAAAGGTGCCCACAATCATAAATACCCCCAAAAGCCCCATTAAAAAAACAAATTGAACCGGATAACTATAGGTTTGTTTCATGAGTTGAAAAATAAGCTTGTAAATTTGTGCGCCGCCTTTATTGTTGAGAGAACTAAGATAACACTTGAACTGTTTGTAGCAAAGAGTGGACAAATAAATAAACAGATGGTAAAAATAGATACAATAGAACTGCCCGATTTTCCGCTTTTGTTAGCGCCCATGGAAGATGTGAGCGACCCTCCCTTTCGAGTGGTATGTAAAGAAAACGGAGCAGATTTAATGTATACCGAATTTATTAGCAGCGAAGGCCTGATTAGAGACGCTATTAAAAGCCGTAAAAAGCTAGATATTTTTGATTACGAAAGACCCGTGGGGATTCAAATATTTGGTGGAGATGAAGACAGTTTGGCACTTGCTGCAAAAATTGTAGACGTAACCAACCCCGATTTACTAGATATTAATTTTGGTTGTCCTGTAAAAAAAGTAGCCGGCAAAGGAGCGGGCGCTGGTGTTTTAAAAGACCTTGATTTAATGGTACGCTTAACATCTGCGGTTGTAAAAGCTACCAAATTACCCGTTACAGTTAAAACAAGACTGGGTTGGGATGAAGACAGTAAAAATATTGAAGAAGTAGCGGAGCGCCTACAAGACGTAGGTATTAAAGCACTCAGTATTCACGGACGTACCCGCGCACAAATGTATAAGGGCGAAGCCGACTGGACTTTAATTGCCAAAGTAAAAAATAACCCACGCATTCATATTCCTATTTTTGGAAATGGAGATATTGATAGTCCTCAAAAAGCAGTGGCTTATAAAAATAAATATGGCGTTGATGGCGTCATGATTGGTAGAGCAGCGATTGGTTATCCATGGATTTTTAGAGAAATCAAGCACTATATTAAAACCGGCGAAATCATGGCAGCGCCAACGGTAGCGGAGCGTGTAGCGGTTTGCAGACAACACTTGATACAGTCCGTTGCATGGAAAGGTCCTGTGGTGGGTATCAACGAAATGAGAAGACATTACGCCAACTATTTAAAAGGATTACCAGGCATTAAAGATTACAGAAATAGACTCGTTACTATTAAAGAAAGCGAAGGTGTTCAAGAAGTACTTGAAGAAATAGGACAGGTATACAAAGACTTTATTGTAGAAAGAAGCCCTATTGAATTAATAAATTACCACGAAAATTGTCCGCTGTAACATCTTATTGTATTTGCGAAACTACTGCTTGATCAAGTGGGGAAACGGTTTGTGGAAAAAAGGCTTGTAACACCCCTTCTTCACTCACTACATATTTACAAAAGTTCCAAACAGGGGCCTGATTACACCAACCATTGGCACCCGCATTTGATAACCACTGGTACACAGTTTGCTGCTCGGAACCCTTTACCACAGAGCCTTTACGCATGAGTAAAAAAGTAACGCCATAATTTACTTTGCAAAAAGTGGCGATATCGGCGTCCGATTTTTTTTCTTGCTCTTTAAAATCGTTTGCAGGAAATCCAACCACAATTAAATTGTTTTTATATTGCTGATAGAGTGTTTCGAGCTCCTTGTACTGCCCTGTATAACCACAATCGGAAGCGGTGTTTACGAGTAATACTTTTTTACCTCGAAACGATTCGAAAGAAAGCGTATCACCATTATTTAAAACAGCATTAAGCGCATAAAAATCTTTTTGCGGTTGCTTGTTATCTGTATTTAGCTTACTGGCATTTTTTGCTCCCACTAATTTCCCCGGAAACATAATTACAGGATACATGGTTTTTAAGATAGATTGCCTATAACTCATGTCTTTCTTTTTCATGAGTAATACAGAGACAGCAATGACACCAAAAACAATTGCAAATTTTATCATTATGGATTTTATATTTTGTAAACGCGTACGCATTAACCTATTAATTTTTTTAACAACCAACCTTTGCCTTTGTAAGGCGGATATTTTAAATCCGGATCGAGCCAAGTAGGCGTTTTCATCACCGATTTAATATGCGAAAAAGTATCAAAACTTAATTTACCATGATATCCACCCATACCGCTAAAACCCCTGCCACCAAAGGGTAATGCGTGATTGGTTAAGTGCCAACTGGTATTGTTTACACAAGCGCCACCCGACGGAACATTCGTTAACCAGTACTGCTCTGCAGCACTATTGTTTGTAAATACATAAAATGCCAATGGGTTTGGATGGCGGTTAATAATTGCAAGTGCTTCTTCGTTGGTATCGTAGGTAAGTATAGGAAGTATCGGACCAAAAATTTCTTCTTGCATCACTTTACTATCTACTGACACATTTGTTAAAAGTGTTGGTTCAATATATAAAGTAGCTGCATCTGATTTTCCACCGTGCACTACTGTGCCGTCTTGTAAATAACTTACAAGTCGCTGCCACTGTTTTTCATTGATGATTTTTCCATAGCCATCCGTGTTAGCCGGATCTTCGCCATAAAACTTTTTGGTGGCGATAATTAGTTCTTGTATCAAACTATCTTTTAATGCAGTAGGAACAAGCACATAATCTGGCGCCACGCACATTTGACCACAATTGGAAAATTTAGAATTGACAATGCGGCGTGCTGCTACGCGTACATTGGCGTCAGAAGTAAGTACAGCAGGGCTTTTACCGCCTAGCTCTAAGGTTACAGGTACTAATTTTTCGGCGGCTTGCTTGTAAATAATTTTACCTACAAATGTGCTGCCCGTGTAAAAAATATGGTCGAATCTAAAATTTTCAAAGAGTGGCGGTAATACTTCTGCGCCATCACCCTCTAAGTATAGCATGTAATTTTCAGGAAACAACTGCCTAATCATTTTACCCATAATAGCCGCAGTAGCCCCTGCAAATTCGCTGGGCTTTAATACCGCGCAATTGCCTGCGGCAATCGCGCCAATCAGTGGCGTAAATAAAAGTTGAAACGGATAGTTCCATGGTGCAATAATACATACTACACCCAGTGGTTCCGGAACGGTATAACAACTAGAAGGTTGATTTACTAAATTGGTAGGCACACTAGTGGGCTGCATCCAACTTTTTAAATGCTTGATGGTATAATTTAATTCATTTAAAAAAAATCCTACTTCGGTGGCCCAGGCTTCTTCTTCAGATTTTTTTAAATCGGTATGGAGTGCCTGTGCTAGTTCTTTTTCGTGGTCTAACACCCCTTTTTTTAAGGCCTCGAGCTGTGAAAGCCTAAACGCAAAAGATTGGGTAGCACCTGACATAAAATACTGTCTAAGTGCATTCAACTGTTCATTCATAGAAAAAGAGGTTAATATAGTAGCAATTTATACCTAAATAACGATACTCTTATCTTAATTGTTCGGACCCCAAATATAATTTTAGCATTTCCCCATTTTTCAATAATTTAACCATCTCAAAAAACATGTAGGGTCAAGCCTACTTCAACGATTCTATACCTATGAAAAAACAGACCAAGAAAAAATTGTTAGCTGCTTCAAAAGAAGTTGCGGCAACAACAACAAACAACCAAGAAACCAATCAAGATTCTAGACGTTCTTTTTTAAGAAACGGATTGCTTGCAGCAGCAGGTTTTTATATCGTTCCGCGTAGTGTGCTAGGACGTGGCTTTACAGCGCCTAGTGATAAATTACAAATTGCAGGTATTGGTGCTGGCGGTAAAGGTGAAAGCGATTTATACAATTTCTTTATGTCTGGAAAAGCAGATATCGTAGCGCTTGCAGACGTTGATAGCAGGCAAACTGCAAAGAGCAGAGCAAGATATACAAAGGCGAATGTCTATGAAGATTTTAGAGAGATGCTAGACAAAGAGAAAGGTAGAATTGACGCCGTTTCTGTATCTACGCCCGACCATACACACGCAGTAGCTGCCATGGCTGCCGTACAACTAGGCAAACACGTATATGTTCAAAAACCATTGACACACGATATTTATGAAGCGCGTATGCTTACAGAAGCAGCACGTAAACATAAGGTAGTCACTCAAATGGGTAACCAAGGTGCATCAGGCGATGGCGTTCGCAAATTACAAGACTGGTACAACGCAGGTGTGATTGGCGACGTACATACTATTTACTGCTACACAGA
Organism: Bacteroidota bacterium; assembly: GCA_947461125.1. GTDB lineage: Bacteria > Bacteroidota > Bacteroidia > Chitinophagales > Chitinophagaceae > Sediminibacterium. Next base: position 66,979 of record CANHHX010000004.1, read on the forward strand.
CCGTCCGGTTTGGCCGCAGGGTATCTCTTGGCCTACCAGCAGCTCACCTATCCCAGCTGGTCTTAATTGGGACCTATGGCTCGGTACAGCACCTAAAAAAGATTATATCGATGGATTATTGCCATTTAACTGGAGAGGTTGGTGGGATTACGGTACCGGCGCCCTAGGTGATATGGCTTGTCATATTATGGCTCCTGCTTTTGCAGTAATGGGCTTAGGCTATCCGCTTTCGGCACAGTGTAGCGTTGCAACGCCGTATGTAAGAAACTGGAACAAAGCGTATACACCGGAAAGTGCTCCGATCGCTTCACATATAACACTTCAATTTAAAGGACAACCTGGTAAACCAAATGTTACCCTGCACTGGATGGATGGTGGTATTCAACCAGAACGTCCAGAAGAATTAGGTCCTAACGAAAGAATGGGTGGTGATGGTGAAAACGGTGTAATTTTTATTGGCACCAAAGGAAAAATGATGTGTGGTACTTATGGTGTAATGCCTCAATTATTACCAACCCATTTATCTAAAACAACCATTGTTCCTGAAACAGTAGCACGTGTAAAAAATGGAGAAGCAGGTCACTACGCTGCATGGGTAGAAGCATCTATTGCTGGCTTTAACAGCCCTGAAGCTAAAAATCTAAGTTCGAATTTTGATATTGCAGGTCCATTAACAGAAAGTGTTTTGATGGGCAACCTAGCTATTAGAAGTTACGATTTACAAGCAAAAGATTCAAAAGGAAATATCAATTACCCAGGCCGTAGTATCAAATTATTATGGGATGGTCCAAATATGAAAATTACCAATTTTGATGAAGCCAATCAGTTTGTAAAACGCAACTACCGTGATGGCTGGAGCTTAGGCGTATAATTTGATTATGGAAAATATTGCGGATTTATTTTTACTAAGAAAGGATATTACTTTTTTAAACTTCGGATCTTTTGGTGCAACGCCTACCCCTATTTTTGATGCTTATCAAAAATGGCAAAGGATATTAGAAGCCGAGCCCGTTCAGTACATTGTATTTGATGGTCCTGGCTATTTGCAAACATCCAGAGAAGCCTTAGCAAAATACATTGGCGTAGCAGACAAAGATGATTTGGTGTTTGTAACCAATCCATCATTTGCCGTTAATATGGTGGCGAAAAATTTTCCGCTGCAACCCGGTGATCAAATTTTAACCACCGATATTGAGTATGGCGCCTGTGACAGAACATGGGAATATTACTGCGCACAAAAAGGCGCCGAATATGTCAAGCAAAAAATTACGCTACCCATTACGAGCAAAGAAAAATTTATTGAAGAATTTTTTGCGGGCATCACACCTAAAACAAAAGCAGTTTTTATAAGTCATATCACAAGTGCTACTGCATTAAAATTACCGGTGCATGAAATTTGTGCGATTGCCAAACAAAAAGGACTTATCACTTTTGTAGACGGCGCGCATGGACCTGCACAAACAGAAGTTGACCTCGCTACTTTACAAGCAGATTTTTACACAGGTGCTTGTCATAAATGGATGATGGCACCCAAAGGATGTTCTTTTTTATACGCGCATAAAAGCGTGCAACCTATGTGTGATCCACTCGTGGTAAGTTGGGGGTACAAAGCGTTAAAACCTAGCCATTCTAGTTTTTTAGATTACCATCAAATGATTGGTACCAGAGACTTTTCGGCGTTTTTAACCGTGCCAGATTGTGTTGCATTTATGGAAAAATACAACTGGGCTGATGTTTCTAAAAAATGTCATGAACTGGTACTTGCAAATGCGCAGCGCTTTTTTGATTTACTAGGCGCTACACCTATTTGTCCATTAACAAGTGAGTGGATTGGTCAAATGATTAGCATTCCTATTAAAACCGCGGAGCCTGAAATTTTACAACGCATATTATTTACAGAATACCAAATAGAAGTGCCCATCATGCGTCAAGGAAATGATGTGTACCTCAGATACTCCATCAATGGTTTTAACAGTCAATCAGATATTGATCGGCTCTATCAGGTGATAGCCGAACTCCAGCAACAAGGGCGCCTATAGGCGCCCTTGTTATTTGTAAATATTTTCTCCTGCTCAAAATAAAACGCGCAACATTTAAGCGCAACACTAAAAATTCTTTTGCATATATTTTGCATCAAGCCCAGCAGCATCTATTGGATTTGTTCCAGTAAACGCTTCCTGCTCCACAAAAAAAGTTTCTATTCCGTATTTAGCGCCAGCTTTTAATACCTTTTTAAAATCGATGGTACCAGTGCCTAACACACAAGACTCGTGTCCGTTATTAGCTGTTTTTTGGAGGTCTTTAACGTGACAGAGTTTAAAACGGTTAGGATATTTTTTCAACCATGCAATGGGATCTTCGTTTGCTGCATTCACCCAGTAAATATCCATTTCAAAATCTACAAGAGAAGGGTCAGTGCCCTGCATCATTACATCTTGTGGCATTTGACCATCCATTGGAATAAATGAATAATCATGATTATGATACGCAAATTTGATGCCGTGCTTTTTTGCAATTTTACCAGACGCATTAAACTCATCTGCAAATGCTTTATAATGATCTAAGCTTTTTTGTGTGCCCTTGTGTGGACAAATTAAATACTGCATGCCAATGGCCGCTGCTTGTTCCGATTTTTTATCAAAATCAGTGAGGTTATCACAGTGGCTTGAAACAATTTTCATACCTAAACTATCGAGGTAAGATTTAAAACCAGTATGACCCATGCCCCAAAACATACCTTGTGGACCTTCGTAACTTTCTATTTGTTTGTAACCAAAACTTGCAAGTTTTGCAAGGGTTCCTTTGGCGTCCGCCATCATATTTTCTTTAACTGTCCAAAGTTGGATACCAAAGTTTGGAATTTTAAATCCAGCAGGCGCATCCAAAAAATTTGCCTTCGTTAAAAAAGGAACACTCAATCCAAGTGCAGCAAAAGAACCGTTGCGTAAAAAATCTCTTCTATTAATAGACATCAAATAAAAAATTTAGAATTCAAAAATATTGGGGCTCCAAAAAAAGCGCCAGTTAGGTTGCCCAAGCTTTATCACCTTTTTTGTAAGGAACACATCCTTCATATTTACCTGGAATGGCCACATAGCGAAGTGCTTGTGTAGCGCCTATTTCAGAGCTAAAATAACCCCAAAGTGTAAGCTGCTTAATCATGGTAAAATGATGGGTAGGTTGTTCCGCCGTTTTGGTTTCTTGGTATTTTTTAGCTTCTGCATCCAAATCAACAATCATTTTTTGTTGGGCGTCGGGGGCTGCTGCTTTAAATTTTGTTGCCAGTGCAGCAAGTCCATCTTTAAATACTTTTTGATCTTTGGCTTCGTAACAATCTGTTACAATTACGCCCATAAACTCACCCACTTTGGCTGCTTTTGCACCCGGTGTGCTGGTGGTTGGAATAATTATTTCAGCGATGTCGTTTAACAAACTCATATCTGATGCAGACAATACGCCTGCGGCAGCATCTGGGTTTGCTTTACAACCGCTCAAAAAAGCAGATGATCCAATAATGGTTCCACCTAGTAATAGGGCAACACTTGATAAGGCTTCTCTTCTATTCATGGTTATTGATTGATAAATTATACATCACAAATTTTAATCGCTTGCCTGAGTGAAGCAAGTGGATCTTTGGACGCAGGAATAAATTCTTGTGCAACATATTTTGTAAATCCAGTAGCTACAATGGCTTTCATGATAGCAGGGTAATACAACTCCTGTGTATCGTCAATTTCATGACGCCCAGGCACACCCGCTGTATGGTAATGACCAATGTATTCGTGGTAGGTATTGATGGTATGAATCACATCGCCTTCATCTACCTGCATATGGTAAATGTCGTAGAGTAATTTAAAATTAGGCGATCCAATTTTTTTACAAAGTGCAACACCCCAAGCCGTTCTATCACACATATAATCTTTGTGGTCTACTTTGCTATTAAGAAGTTCCATAATAATGGTCACGCCTCTTTTTTCGGCGTGTGCCATAATTTGTTTTAGACCTTCGGCACAATTTTCAAGACCTGTTGCATCATCAAGGGTTGCAGTTCTATTGCCACTAAAACAAATCAGGTTGGTGTACCCAGCATCTGCCACTAAGTCGATATGCTCATTGTATTTTTGAATCAGTACGGCATGGTTTGTTTTGTCTGCCCAACCTTTGGTTAAACTAATTTCGGCACCATTACACATGGTTGAAATAAGTCCGTATTTTTTTAGCATGGGCCATTCAGAAGGGCCAATTAAATCAATACCTACAAGACCCATTTCTTTGGCTGCTTTGCATAGGTCTTCAAGCGGGATGCCACTAAAACACCAACGGCATACCGAGTGGTTGATATTTCCTTTTAATCCTTTATCCATAGGTATTTCAGGGTTAGGTGTTGCCGCAGATGCAAGTGATCCAAGCGCACTACTTGCTGCAAAGGTAGCAGCACCTGCCACCATATTTTTAATCACGTTTCTTCTATTATTAGACATTGTTTTTCTTTTAAAATATTAAGCGGCTACTTTATTTTTATTACGCATGTATAAAAATAAACCCGCAAATGCAACTGATAAAAATACTGGAATCAAAAGCGTTGTATTCAACACCGCTTGTCCAGCCTGTGCAGGCGTTAATGATGAGGCCTGCAACTCCGCATAATGATCACCCATAAATATCATATACACCGATACCGCAAACATACCAGCACCACCCATAAGGTTTAATCCAACAGCGCCAGTTTCAGGTAAATTTTCTGCAACAAATCCAAGCATCGTAGGCCAGAAATAACAAACACCCATACCAAACACAATCGCACCCACAAACAACATATTACCTGTTGTGTGTCCCATAATATAAAGTCCAAGCGCGGATAAAACTGCCGATAAAAATAAAACCCCTGTTGGTGAAAAACGGTGTACTACCGGTTCTGCAAGGCCACGGCCTATCACCATAATACCCGTTTCGATGGTTAACAATAAGAGGGCATTATCAGAAACATTTTTAAGTAACACATCAATCCACTGACCTGTAAACAATTCGGTGATAGCGGTACCAAACATGAGCACAATCATCACTAAAAAAAGTGGATTGAGCAGTGCCTTATACATAGCAGCAGTAGAGATACCACTCGCCACACGCTCTGTAACCGGAAAATCTAATTTGCTAAAATAATATCCGTATAACAAAGTAGGAATGGCCATCAGTCCAACCTGTACCTGCCAACCAATACCGGCTTTGCTTAAAAAATAAACAATGAGGGTACCAATTACAATCCCACCCGGAAACCACAAATGAAAGTGGTTTAATTTGGTGGTTTTATTATCTGCGTAAATCGTTGCCACCAGTGGGTTACAAGCTGCTTCGACGGTGCCATTGGCAATTCCTATGCAAAGCGTAGAAATAAATAAACCCCAATAGCCGCCGGCAAAAACGGTTAGTAAAATACCTGCCAAATGAAATATAAAAGCCACCAACAATAATTTTTTCATGCCTATTATATCCACCACAAAACCGCCAATTACAACCGCCAATGGAAAGCCCCAAAAGGCAGTGGCAGCAATGGTTCCGAGCTGACCTGTATTGAGCTCAAACTGAACGCCCAATTGGCCTAAAATACCAGCGCGAATACCAAAAGACAAGGAAGTAACAAGTAACGCTAAGCAGCTGGCAATAAAGAGTTGCTGCTTTTGAATGTTGTTTTGCATAATCGTAAAAGGTTCGTGATAAATTCTATTCAATAAATGTAATTTTTTTATTTTAAATGTTGACCGATAAAA